>JBJMNL010000140.1:0-19046 GCA_045804285.1 Gemmatimonadaceae bacterium | reverse complement strand
GTACGTGAGAGCGATCCTTCGCTCCGCTCAGGATGACGACCAACCGGAGCGTCCCGAGCGTCGCATTCCTCCCGCTCGCCCCTCGACGCTCGCCGCTCACCGTTCCGTCACTCCTCGAAGACCGCCTTCGCGAACTCCGCGGGCTCGAACGGCTGCAGGTCGCCCGGCTTCTCCCCGGTGCCGATGAACTTGACCGGGACGTCGATCGCCTCGTGCACGGCGACGACCACGCCGCCGCGGGCGGTGCCGTCGACCTTCGTCACCACGAGCCCCGTCACCGGGACGGCGGCGGAGAAGGTACGGGCCTGCTGCACCGCGTTCTGGCCGATGGTGCCGTCGAGGACGAGCAGCGTCTCGTGCGGCGCCTCGGGGAGCCGCTTCCGGATGACGCGGGCGACCTTCTTCATCTCCTCCATCAGCGCGTCGCTCGTGTGCAGGCGGCCGGCGGTGTCGACGAGCACGACGTCCACGCCGCGCGTGACGGCGGCGTCGATGGCGTCGAAGGCGACAGCGGCGGGGTCGCTGCCCGCCTTCCCGCCGACGAAATCGGCGCCGACGCGCTCCGCCCAGAGCCGGAGCTGGTCGATCGCGCCGGCGCGGAAGGTGTCGCCGGCCGCGACGAGGACGCGCTTCCCGTCCTTTCGCAGGCGCGACGCGAGCTTCCCGATGAAGGTCGTCTTCCCCGCCCCGTTGACGCCGATCACCAGGATGACCGTCGGCCGGGAGGGGGCGGTCGCCAGGCGCGCGTCGCTGTTCCCGGCGCGCAGCGCGGACTCGACGCCGCGGCTCAGGGCGTCGAGGAACTCGGCTTCGGTGCGGATCAGCCCCTGCTGGGCCAGCGATTCCACGTCGGCGACGAGCTTGAGCGTCGTGGGCACGCCGAAGTCGGCCTGGAGGAGCAGCTCCTCGAGCTGCTCGAGCGAGCCCTCCTTGACCCCGCCGCTCGCGATGACGCCGACGTCGGTGAGGGCGATGTCCTTGATCTTCTGCCAGAGCGACTTCTTGGGGACGTCGCCGGCCTTCTGGAAAAGACGAGCCATGACTGCGGATGTCGGGATCGGTGATCGGTGGCGGGGACCGGCCGCACGGGCAGTCCCTCCCTGCCTAAACCTAACCCCCAAGCAGTATATGCTTTAGGGGTGCGCATCGACGCTCGGCGGCTTCCGAGCGGCGGCCGCCGGCACGAGGTCGCCGAGGGCCGAGCTCAGCGCATTCCCGCCCGCCTCCGCAGCACCCACTCCCCGCAGAGCGAGGCGAGCAGGATCCCGTAGAGCCAGCCGACCGTGCGCACCCCCCCTCCGCCGGCGGCCGCCGCGGCCGAGCCGACGGCGCCGGCGCGGACGCTGGGGCGGCGCGGCAGCCACTCGCGCGACGGGTTCACGACGAGCACCGCCGACCCGCCCGACACGCGGACGTCGTAGACGCCGGGCGCGAGCGGCGCGCTCTCCGCCACGCTAGTGCCCCCGCCGAAGTCGAGCGTCACCGAATCCACGCGGGCCGGTGCAGCGCCGCGCCGAGTGAGCAGCGCGACCACGACGCTGTCGCTCCCCGAGCCCCGCCGCCACCGCACCGCCTCCCCGGCGCGCACGATCCCTTCCACCGGGAGCGCCGCGCGTACGTCGCCCCGCTCCGCCGCCAGCCAGTCGAAGATGCTCCCCCAGAGCGCGGCGAAGGCGTCGGCGCTCTGCCCGCCGCGGAACCGCCAGCGCCAGAAGCCCGCCGCGGCCACCGTGACGACGCGCCGCGGCCGCTCGCTCCCCGCGACCGCCACCCGGCGGTCGAAGCGCCGGCCGCGGCGCGTCTCGAGCCCCTCCCATTCGCCGCGCGGCGGGGTCGCCGAGACGTCGATCGGCGGCAGGCTGTCCCACGCCAGACCGGCGAGCGCGGGCGCGATCGGCGACGCCGGCGCGGCGACGGCGTACCAGTCCCCGTCGCTCGCGCGCGGCGGGGCGATGAGCGCGAGCGCCCCGCGCCCCGGCGCCTGGCGCGGCGGACCGAAGACCGCCGTGTCGCCGTGCAGCACGACGAGCGGCGCGTCGCGCACGGCGGCGCGCACCTCCCCCTCCGTCACCGGGGCCAGCGTCCCCTCGAGCCGCCAGGCGCCCGGCGCGACGCGCAGGTAGCCGCGCGTCGGCAGCGCCAGGGCGCCGCGGAGGACGGCGATCGCGAAGCGGGCGTCCTGGTCCGGGGAGGTCGAGACGAACACCGCCCCGGCCGCCGGCGCGACCTCGAGCGCGGTGGCGAGGGTGTCGTTCCGCGCCTCGGCGTCCCCTGCCGCAGCGGCCACCGCCGAGAGGAGCGTGGTGCCGTCGGGGGTCGTCACCGGCACGCGCGCCGTCAGCGTCCGCTCCCCGTAGGCCTGCAACGCCTCGAAGGGGAGCGAGGCGAGCGGCCGGCCGCCGACGGCGACCGCCACGCGTCCGGCCGGCGCCCCGCGCGCGCCGGCGGCGAGGGCGACGCGAACCTCGATCGTGTCGCCGCGCACGGTCGCCCGCGGCGCCTCGATGGACGCGACCGCCACGTCGGGGCGCTCGGCCGGAGAGACGACGCGGACCAGTGAGCCCGCTGGAAGCTCTCCGAGCGCGTCCGGGTCGTCCACCTCGCCATCGGTGACGAGCGTCAGCGGGCGTCCCGCGGCGAGCGCGCGCTCCACGGCCGGCCGCACGCGCGAGGCGCGATCCTCCGGCGCCGCCGGCGGTGTCCCCGGGCGCACCGAGTCGCCGATGACGAAGGTGGAGTCGGCGCCGGCGTCGCGGAGCGCGCGCACCCCCGCCGCGTAGGCCGCCGGGTCGCCCGTGCGGCGCCAGCTCGCGGAGACGTCGAGCGCCGCGAAGGGGCGCACGGCGCGACGCGGGCCGGCGGGGGCGTCGAGGAGCAGGGCGATCAGGAGGGCGACGGCGGCGGCGCGCAGCAGGGCGGGCAGAACGACGCGCCCGCGCCCGCCGGGACCCGCTCGCCCTCCCTGCCGCGCGCCGTACTGAACCAGGCCGGCGACCGCGCCGGCCGCGGCGGCGGCGAGCCATGGGAGCATGGTCGGAATATAGACGAGGCCCCGCGCCCGCTGCAGGACGTCCTACGCCCGCTCCCACGCCGGCGGGTAGCGCACCACCAGCCCGAGCTCGTCCACCTGGAGCCGCGCCGAGAACGCGCCGCCGCGGCTCTCGTACGTGTAGACGCGCTCCGAGGCGCGCGCGTAGCGCTGCGCCAGCGGCTCCACGGCGAGCGCCGGGAAGCGGATCCACGCGGCGGTGACGTCGCGCTCCACGCCCGGGGCGAGGGCGAGGCGGCGGATCGGGAGCGTGTTCGTCGACGGGGTGACGCTGAGGTCGACGTCGAGGCAGCCGGCGAGCTCCCGCGCCTCACGCCCGTCGCGCCACCAGCGGCCCGCGCCGTCCGCCTTCAACTCGACGCGGCGGCCGGCGTCGTCTCCGCGCCACGAGGTCGCGCGCACGAGACGCGTGCGCCAGTCCGGCGTGCAGTCGACCGTGTATTCGACGCGGAGCGGGACGTCGTCCAGGAGGAGGAGCACCGTGCCCGCGAGCCGCGGCCCCTCGGCGCCGCTCAGGAGCCGGAAGTGCTCGAGCCCGGGCCGGTCGGTGCGCCGCCAGAGCAGGGTGCGGTCCACCCGCCACCCCGCGTCACTCTCGTCGCGGTCGCGTCCTTCGGTGTGTCGTGGGCCGGGCTCGTGCGACATGCGACTGCTCCGCGATCGATCGGGTGGAAACGAAGGCGGGACGCGCTCGCGGCGAGCGACGTCCCGACCTGGTGGAGAGCATGGTGGCGGGGCGACCCGCCCGGCGTCACTCGGCGACGGCCGTGCGCGTCACGCCCGGGCTCACCACCCGCTGCTCGAGCGAGGCGAAGAGCGCGTCGCGCAGACGCGCGAAGGTGGCGCGCTCGCCGGCGGGGATCGGCTCGCCTCCCTTGAGCTGGCGGAGGGCCAGGCGCGGGTCGCGCTGGACGCCGCCCATGAGCATCTCGAAGTGGAGGTGCGGCGCCGTGGCGAGTCCCGTCATGCCAACATAGGCGATCGTCTGTCCCACGTCGACGCGCGCGCCGGGGCGGATGCCGCGCGCGAACCCGCGGAGGTGGCCGTAGCGGCTGACGTAGCCGTTGCGGTGGCGGACGTCCACCACGTTCCCGTAGCCCGACTTCCGGCCGGCGAACACGACCACACCGTCGCCGATCGACCGCACCGGGGTGCCCTGCGACGCGGCGTAGTCCGTTCCCTTGTGCTGCTTCCAGACGCCGAGGATCGGGTGGCGGCGCAGGCCGAAGACGCTCGAGATGCGGCGGAACTCGACCGGGGCGCGGAGGAAGGCCGCGCGGAGCGACTTCCCGCTGCCGTCGAAGAACTCCCCCGAGGCGCCGCGGCTGGTGTAGCGCACCGCCTGCACCTCCGAGCCCTGCAGGTCGAACGCGGCGGCGAGGACGCGTCCGAGCTTCACCGCGCCGGTGGGCGACGACGACCGCTCGACGAGCACGCGAAAGGCGTCGCCGCGCTGGAGGTCGCGGCTCATGTCCACGCGGTACTCGAACACGTCGGCCAGTGTCCACGCGAGCTCGTGGCGCGCGCCGCGCGGCAGCGACGGCGCGGCCCCGTCGAGCGCGTCGTAGAGCGACGACTCGATCGTGCCGCTGATGGCGACGGTGTCGGTGACCCAGGGGAGACGGAGCTCGCGGCGGACCCACGCGTCTCCGTCGCGGTGGATGTTGACGGCGCGCTCCGCCGAGTAGTACAGCGTGATCTCGCGCGGCAGCGGCTCGCCGCTCGCGCCGCCGACCGTGACGCGCAGGCCGGCCGGGAGGTTGCGGAGGTCGGCGCGCTCGAGCGCGCGCACGACGCCGGCCGCCTCGTCGGCCGCGAGACCGCGGCGGGCGAGGAGCGCGCCCAGCGACTCGCCGCGGTGCAGCGTGTCGACCACCTCGCGCCAGGCGACGCCGGGGGGCGGGGCGACTTCCCCGGTCGCGGGCGCGGCGGGATCGCCCTCGCCGACCGCGGCGTAGCGGGGCTCGTCCGCCGTGCTCGCCGGCGAGCGGGCGCCGAGCAGCTCGGCCGCCGGCCGCCGCGACGCGATGGGGGGCGTGAAGCGCAGCGCCGCGCAAGCGAGCAGCGCCACCACCGTGTAGGTGATGGCGCGCGCCGTCCGTGGGGAGTTACCGATCTTGCTCAATCCATCTGTCTCCGAATGAAGGTCGGGATCTCCATGTCGCTGAGATCCTGACCCCCGCGGTCGATCGGCGACGGACGGCCGCCGTTCGCGCCGGGGTGGCGCGGGATGTCGGGCGCCGCCGAGGGTGCGGGCGGCGTGTAGCGCGGCTGCGCGCCGGTGGTCACCGGGCGCGCGGGGCGCGAGGCGGGAAAGGGGATCACCGCGGGCGGCGCCTTGACCGGCGGCGGCTCGGGTGCGGCGTACGCGGCGCCGGCGCCCGTCGCGCCGGGCTGGCGGTCGAAGCCCGTCGCGATGACCGTGACGCGGATCTCCCCCTGCATCGCCGGCTCGTGCACGGCGCCGAAGATGATCTCCGCGTCGTCGCCGACCGCGTCGTGGATGATCTCGTTGATCTGGTGGACCTCGCCGAGGGTGAGGTCCTGGCCGCCGGTGATGTTGACGAGCACGCCCATCGCGCCCGACACCGAGACGTTGTCGAGGAGCGGCGAGGAGATCGCCTGCTGCGCCGCCTCCATCGCGCGGTTCTCGCCGCGGCCGATCCCCGTGCCCATGAGCGCCGAGCCGCCGCTCTGCATCACCGTGCGGACGTCGGCGAAGTCGACGTTGACCAGACCGGTGACGCTGATCAGCGAGGAGATGCCCTGCGTCGCGTGCAGCAGCACCTCGTCGGCCTTCTTGAGCGCGTCCTGGAAGGGGATCCCCTTGCCGACGACCGCGAGGAGGCGCTCGTTCGGCACGACGATCATCGTGTCGACGTTCTTGCGCATCTCGGCGATGCCGGCCTCCGCCTGCCGCATGCGCTTGCGCCCCTCGAACAGGAACGGGCGCGTGACGATGCCGACCGTGAGCGCGCCGGCCTCGCGCGCCAGCTCGCAGACGACCGGCGCGGCGCCGGTGCCGGTGCCGCCGCCCATCCCGCAGGTGATGAAGACGAGGTCCGCGTTCTGGATCGCGCGCGCGATCTCGTCGCGGTTCTCCTCGATCGCCTGACGCCCGATCTCGGGACGCGCGCCGGCGCCGAGCCCGCGCGTCAGCTTCTTCCCGATCTGGATCTTGACGTCGGACTTCGAGCTGAGCAGCGCCTGCGCGTCGGTGTTGACCGAGATGAACTCGACGCCATCGAGCCGCTCTTCGATCATCCGATTGACAGCATTGCCTCCACCACCCCCGACGCCCACCACCTTCATGCGGGCGTTCTGGGAAGCGCTCTCCTCGAATTCGAAAATCATTGCGCGCGAAACTCCACTGCTACGAGGTGAGGAACTGTGAGCACGCGGACGGCGAAGCGCAGCGCTCGGCCAGTGCCGAGCGGGCGGCGGGAGGAAGATGGGGCGGCGTACGGCGGCGTACGACCGACACTGTTGTACGGAGGACCTGCCTGAACGAACTGGCGGGAGCCACGACCGAGCCTGCGTCGTCGCCGGAGCCGGGCGGCCGGGTTGGAAAAACGCTCGCGCAATATAACGAGTTTTCGCCGGCTGACCACACCGTCTTTACAGACGATCGATTCCACCAAAGAGCACGAGTCGGGCCGCGGGACTTTTCCACACGAGCGGCGGGTGCGAGTCGGCGAAGGGCGAAACGAGGAGTGAAGGGCGAAGGGCGGAATGAGGAGGCTTGAAGGGTGGGATGAGGGATGGGAAGCCTTGAACGGCGGAATGAGGCCGGGACCCCACCGGCGGCCTAACAAGCCACGCGTGGGGTCCCGGCCTCATTCCTAATCCCGCCTCTGGTCTTTCGTCCGGCTCAGAAGAAATCCTGCAGCCAGTCCTTCACTCGTTGCGCCAGCTTGTCGACGCCGGGCCCGGTGAGCGACGCGCGGCGGCCGGAGCTGCTCGTCACCCCCGAGGTCGCGCCGAGCGCGATGCGGTGCGCGCCGTACTGCGCGAGGCCGACGACGGTGGCGAAGCGCGGCGCGTCGACCGAGTCGCTCAGCCCTCCGATGTTCTCCGCGGGCGAGCCGACGCGGGCGCCGAGGCCGAAGACGTCCGACGCCAGCTCCACCATCCCCTGCATCGCGGCCGCGCCGCCCGTGAGCACGACGCCCGCCGAGAGGCGCCGGTCGTAGCCCGACTGCTCGATCTCGCGCTGCACGAGCGCGAAGATCTCGTCGAGCCGCTGGCTGATGATGTGGGTGAGCGTGAAGTGGTCCACCTCGCGTGCGCCCTGCGCCACGGTCCCCGGGAGCGGGATGAGCCGGTCGACGTCGGCCAGCGGCTCGTAGGCGCAGCCGAAGCGCTCCTTGAGCCGCTCCGCGTCGTCCGGCGTCACCTTGAGCCCGTGCACGAGGTCGCTCGTGACGCTGTTCCCGCCGAAGCCGAGCGTGCCGAGGTGGCGGATCTTTCCCTCGTGGAAGATCGCGAGGTCGGTCGTCCCCGCCCCCATCTCGATCAGCGCGACGCCGAGCTCCTTCTCGTCCTCCGTCAGCACGCTGAGCGCGCTGGCGAGGGGCTCGAGGACGAGCTCCTTGACCTTGTAGCCGGCGAGCTGTACCGACTTGCGGAGGTTCATCGCCGGGGAGCTGCCGATCGTGACCAGGTACATCTCGGTCTCGAGGCGCATGCCGATCATCCCGATCGGGTCGCGGATCCCCTGGTTCTTGTCGACGGTGTACTCCTGCGGGATCGCGTGCAGCAGCTCGCGGTCCTGCGGGATCGCCTGCGCGCGCGCGACCTCGTTGGCGCGGTCGACGTCGGGCTTCGTGATCTCGTCGCCGTTGATCGCGACGATCCCCTGGCTCGTCATGGCGCGCACGTGCTCGCCGGCGATGCCGACGTACACCTCGGCGACACTGGCGCCGGCCATCCGCTCGGCGTCCTGCATCGCCTTGCGAATGGATCGCGTCGTCTCCTCGATGTCCGAGACGACGCCCCGGCGGAGCCCGGTCGTGCGCGCCTGCCCGACCCCGAGGATTCGGATCGCGGGGTGCTTGGGCAGCTCGCCGACCACCTCGGCGATGATCGCTGTCGTTTTCGCGGACCCGATGTCGAGCCCCGCGACGAGACGTTCCTCATTCATTGCAGTCTGGCGATCACTTGGTCACGGTACCGGAGGTCGATCTCGGCCGCGCGCAGCCCGCGCCGCGCGAGGTTCTCTTCCACTGGGTAGATCTCGGTCAGCCGCCCCACCGTCACGTCGGCCATCGCCCGCACCGGCAGCGCGCCCGCGGGCGACGCGCCCGCGGCGGTGGGCGCCACGTCCGCCGGCGCCATGAGCTGGAGCAGGAGCTCGCCCCGTCCCAGCCGCCGCGCCTCGCTGATCCGCGCGAAGAAGCGCGGGTCCTCGTCACGCACGTCGCCGAGCAGCCGCAGGAGCGCGGTGTCGCGCGACGCGTCGCGCTGCCCGACGATTGGCACGTCCACCCCCACGCGGCTCGGCTCGATCGGCAGCACGCGCCCCGCGGCGTCGACCGCGCGCAGCGCGCCCCCCGCTCCCGGCACCAGCGCCACCGGAAGGTTCTCCCTCACCCGGACGACGAGGGTCGCCGGAAGTTTCCTCGAGACCTCGACGGACGCCACCTGGGGGAGGGCGGCGAGGCGCCGCTCGAGCGGCGCGACGTCGTCCCACACCGAGGCGGCCGTGTCGACCCGGAGCCCGGCCACGACGTCCGCCGGCGCCAGGTAGCGCACCCCCTCGACCTCCACCTTCCGCACGCGGAAGAAGGCGAGCGAGGCGAGCGCTCGCGGCCCCCACCACGGCGCCCCCGCGAGCGCCGCCAGGGCGAGCGCGACGACCGCCAGCCGCCACCACCGTCGGCGCGGCGCACGGCCTTCCGCCGCGACCGCGCCGTCCCCTCCCACGCTCACGCCGCGCTCACGCGCCCGGCGCGGCGGCCGGCGCGAGGAGGCGAAGGAGCTCCGGTCCGGTGCGGGTGATGTCCCCCGCGCCGATCGTGAAGACGACGTCCCCGTCGCGCACGGCGCCGGCCAGCGCGCGCGCCAGCCCGGCGCGGTCCCCCCGCCAGGCGACGTCGCCCCCGGCCGAGCGAACGGCACGCTCGATCAGGTCGGACGTCACCCCGGGGAGCGGCTTCTCGCGCGCCGGGTAGATCTCGGTGAGAAACACGGCGTCGGCGCCGGCGAGCGCGCGGCCGAACTCCGCGGCGAAGTCGCGCGTGCGCGAGTAGAGATGCGGCTGGAAGGCGGCCACGACGCGGCGCCCGGGAAAGGCGGCGCGCGCCGCCTCCAGCGTGGCCGCGATCTCGGTCGGGTGGTGGGCGTAGTCGTCCACCACGCTGACGCCGCGCTCCTCGCCGAGTCGCTGGAAGCGCCGCTCGGCGCCGGCGAAGCGGGCCAGCGCCGGGCGCATCGCGTCGAGCGTGGCGCCGAGCGCGAGCCCGCACGCCAGCGCCGCGAGCGCGTTGCGCACGTTGTGCAGCCCCGGCACCCCGAGCGCGACCTCGCCCAGCGCCTCGCCGTCGTAGGCGACGTCGAAGCGCGTCCGGCCGTTCTCGCTCCGCACGCGGTGGGCGACGAGGCGGGCGTCGGAGTGCGCCTCGTCGAGACGGCGCGGCACCGGCTCGGGGGGGAGCGCGCCGCCGGCCCCCGCGACGCCGTAGCGGATCACCTCGGCGCTCGAGGGCGTGGGGAGCGTGTTGGCGCCCGGGTCGTCGGCGCAGAGAATGATGGTGCGCGCCGGCCGCACGAACTGCGCGAAAGCGCCGCGGATGTCCTCGAGGTCGGCGTAGATGTCGAGGTGGTCGGCCTCGACGTTGGTGACGACGGCGACCGTCGGCGTGAGCGCGAGGAAGGAGCGGTCGTACTCGTCCGACTCCACGACGAAGAGCGAGTCGGAGCCGAAGCGGAGGTTGCCCCCCCAGGCCGCGACGCGCCCGCCCACCACGCCGGTGGGCGCGAGGCCGGCGGCGGCGAGCGCCTCGGTGGTCATCACCGTCGTCGTCGTCTTGCCGTGCGTTCCGGCGATGCCCACGAGCGTCCCCCCCGAGACGGCCTCGCCGAGCGCCTCGGCGCGGCGCACGACCGGCACGCCGCGCTCGCGCGCGGCGACGAGCTCCGGATGGTCCTTCGGCATCGCCGAGGTGACGACGAGCGCCCGCGCCCCGGCGACGTGCGACGCGTCGTGCCCCGACACCACCTGGATGCCCAGCCGGCGCAGGTCGTCGGCGCCCGCGAGGTTGGCGTCGCAGCCGGTGACGGCCACGCCGCGGCGCGCGAACAGCTCGGCGAGCGCGCTCATCCCCGCGCCGGCGATGCCGACGAAGTGGAGCGGGCGGTTGTCTCGGGGATCGATGAGCGGCATGGGAGGGAGGGCGGGGGCAATATACGGAGCGCCGCAGGGAGGCGAAAGCGCGTCGCGGCCCGGGATGCGGTGATGCGGGACGCGGGATGCGGGATGCGGCGATGCTGGGCGCGTGATCTCGGTGCGGGCCGATGCCTGGGCGCTGCTAACTTCCCGGTCGGGGGGCCCCCCGCGCCGAGCTTCGCTACCGTCCCTTCGCCACTGCCAGCACCCGCGCCGCGATCTCGGCGGCCGCCCGCGGGCGCGCCCGTCGCTGGCCGGCGGCGGCCATCGCGGCCAGCCGCTCCGGGGTGGCGACGAGCTCGCGCACCACGGCGTCGAGGCGCTCGGGGGTGAGCTCGGCCTGCGGAAGGTGGATCGCGGCGCCGGCGCGCTCGAGGGTGACTGCGTTCGCCGTCTGGTGGTCGGCGGCGGCGGTGGGGAGCGGGACGAGGACGGGGGGGATCCCCCAGGCGAACAGCTCGGCGGTCGTCATCGCGCCGGCCCGCGTCACCGCGAAGTCGCTCGCGGCATAGGCGTCGGCGATCGGCGCGAGGTACGGACGGACCACCACGCGCCCGCCGCAGGCGCCGTCGCGGCGCGCGAAGGCGCCGTGCGTCCCCTTCCCCGTCGCCCAGATCAGGTGGAGCCCGTCCGGGATCCCGCGATCGACCCAGGCGTCGAGCACCTCGTTCATCGCGCGCGACCCCTGGCTGCCACCGTAGACGAGCAGGACGCGTCCGCCAGACGCCGGGAAGCCCCACGCCCGGCGCGCCGCGGCGCGGTCGGGGCGCGGCGCGGGCGGCGGCTGGATCGGGTTACCGCTGTCCACGAACGCCGCGCCGCGGTGCGGCATGAGCTGCTCGGCCTCCGGGTAGCCCAGATACACCTCGCGCGCCCACCGGGCGAAGAAGCGCGTCGTGAGCCCCGGGTAGCTGTTCTGCTCCTGGATGCAGAGCGGCACGCCGCGCGCCGCCGCCCAGCCCAGGGCGAGCCCCGCCGCGTAGCCGCCCGTCCCGACGACCGTCGCCGGCCGCTCCTCGCGGGCGATCCGGCCGAGCGCGCCCCACGCCGCGGCCGCGCCGCGTGCCGTCCTCCAGTTCTCCCACGGACGGCTGCGGTAGAGCGGGTGGAGGTCGAGCAGGGCGTGGGGGAACTCGGTCGTCGGCAGCACGTCGCGCTCGATGCCGCGCCGCGCGCCGACGAAGAAGGGGCGCACGGCGGGGTCGAGCGCCACGAGGGCGCGCGCGATCGCGAGCCCGGGATAGAGGTGGCCGCCCGTGCCGCCGCCGGCGAAGAGGATGCGCATGCGAAAGGGGCTAAGAAAGGCGGAATGAGGACTGAGCAATGAGGGCCCGAGCGTCACCGGTGGCCGGACGGGCGTCTCGTGGCGTCCCTGCCCTCATTCCTCACTCCTCATTCCGCCCTCGCCAAGGCCGTCGGTCCGTCATTCCGCCCTCGCGGAGACAAGCGTCTCACGCGCGCTCCCGATGTTCA
Source organism: Gemmatimonadaceae bacterium (assembly GCA_045804285.1). Taxonomy (GTDB): domain Bacteria; phylum Gemmatimonadota; class Gemmatimonadetes; order Gemmatimonadales; family Gemmatimonadaceae; genus DATMHT01. The sequence continues at coordinate 7,137 of JBJMNL010000140.1, read as the reverse complement.
CCAGCACCCCCGTCATGAGCAGCGAGAGGACGAGATTCGAGCGCCCGTAGGAGATGAAGGGGAGGGTGAGGCCGGTGGTCGGGAGGAGGCCGACGACGACGCCGATGTGGAGGTAGGCGGTGATCACCGTCGTCGTCGTGAGGCCGACGGCCACGAGCCGGAGAAATGGAGAGCGCGCGCGCTCGGCGATGCGAAAGCCGAGCCAGGCGTAGAGCGCGAAGGCGCCGATGAGGAAGACGAGCCCCGCGAATCCCCACTCCTCGCCGACGTTGCTGGCGATGAAGTCGCTGTACGGGAACGGGAGGAAGCCGTACTGCTGCACTCCCTCGCCGAACCCCTTCCCGATCCAGCGGCCCGAGCCCACCGCGACGAGCGACTGCTTGAGCTGGTAGTTCACCTGCTCTGGCGCCGAGCCGGGGTCGAGGAAGCTCGCCATGCGCAGGACGACGTACTGTAGCCGCTCCGCCTCGTGCCAGAGCACGGGCACGGCGAGGATGCCGAGCGCCACGAAGTGGCCGACGCGCACCCCGCCGGCGAAGAGGATGATGCCCATCTGGAGGAAGAAGAGCATCGCCACCGAGAGGTCGGGCTCCAGCGCGGCGAGGATCGCGAGCGCGCCGATCACCACGAGAAAGGGGAGCAGCCCCTTCGTCAGGCGCCGGAGCTGCGGCCCCTTCTTCACCACCAGCATCGCCACCCACACGATCACCGCGAACTTGGCGAGCTCCGAGGGCTGGAGCGATGCGCCGAGGAGGAAGCGGCGCGACCCGTGGATGCGCGGCGCGATCCGCTCCGTGAACGGGAGCACGCAGAGCAGCATGAGGACGAGCGAGCCGCCCATGAGCGGCCACGCCCACCGGTTGAAGCGCTCGGCGTCGAGCTTGGCGAAGGCGGCGAAGGCCACGGCCCCGACGCCGATCCCCGCGAGCTGGCGGAGCATGTAGAACATGCTCCCCTTCCCGTCCTGCATCGCGACGATCGCGCTCGCGCTGTAGAGCACGGCGAGACCGAAGGCGAGCAGCGCGGCGACGAGCAGGGCGAGCATCCGGGCCTCGAGCCCCATGCGCCAGCGCACGCGCTCGCGGGGCGCCTCGGCCACGCTCTCGCTCGCCCGCGGCGTTCCCCGCCGCGCATCCGCACCGCCCACGACCGCCGTGGCCATCGTGCTAGCCCTCCGCGGCGAGGCGCCTGAACTCCGCGCCGCGCTGCTCGTAGTTGTCGAACATGTCGTAGCTGGAGCAGGCGGGGGAGAGCAGCACTGCGTCGCCCGGCCGCGCCAGCGCGCGCGCCCGCGCCACGACCTCCGCGAACGACGAGCCGAGACGCTCGACCGGCACCAAGGGGCCAAGGTCGCGCTCGACGATCGGCGCGGCCTCGCCGTAGGCCAGCACCACCCGACCGCGCCGGCGGAAGGGCTCGGCGAGCGCCGTGTAGGGCTCGCCCTTGTGCCGGCCACCGAGGAGCAGCACGTAGGGGCGCGTCATCCCCTCGAGGGCGACGAGCGTCGAGCTGACGTTGGTGGCTTTGGAGTCGTTGATCCAGAGCACGCCGCCGAGCTCGCCCACCGGCTCCATGCGGTGCTTCAGGGCGCGGAAGGTGCGCAGCCCGTCCGCCAGCGCGCGCCGCGCCTCGGGCGTCGCGTGCGCCGCGTCGGCGGTGGTCACGGCGAGCGCGGCGGCGAGCGCGTTGGCGACGTTGTGGTCGCCCAGCAGCGGGAGCTCGTCGCGCTCGAGGAGCGGCGCGTCGTCCACCCAGAGCGTCGCCGGCCGGCCGTCGGCGTGCGTGACGAGGCCGGCGTCGGCGTCCACGACCTGGCGCACGGCGAAGTAGCGCTTTTCCCCCGCCACGTGCTCCGCCATCGCGCACACGGCCGCGTCGTCGCCGTTGAGCACCCAGCGGGAGCCGGCGTGCGCGTTCGCGAAGAGACGCGCCTTGTCGGCGTAGTACGCCTCTACGCTCTCGTACCGGTCCAGGTGGTCGGCGCTCAGGTTGGTGAGCACGCCGACGGTCGGGCTCACGCTCGGCGTGTCGTGGAGCTGGAACGACGAGAGCTCGAGCGCCACCCAGTCGGGGCGCCGCTCCATGAGGGCGACCTCGGCCAGGGGAAGCCCGATGTTGCCGGCGTCCACCGCGTGATGGCCGAGCGCGCGCAGGAGGTGGCCGACGAGGGCGGTGGTCGTCGTCTTCCCGTTCGTGCCGGTGACGGCGACGTAGCGGAGGCCCGGCAGGTAATGCAGCGCGATCTCGATCTCGCCGACCACCGGCACGCCCCCCCGCGCGGCCGCGGCGAGCGCGGGGGCGGTGGGGGGAACGCCGGGACTGGCGACGACGAGCGCCGCGCGCGCGATGCGATCGAGGTCGTGCCCGCCGACGCCGGCGTCGGCGCCGAGGGCGCGCAACGACTCGGCGGCGGCGCGCGCCGCGTCCGACGCGCCGGCGTCGGAGGCGTACACGCGGTGCCCGTCGCGCGCGAGGAGCGTCGCCGCCGCGCGGCCGCTCTTGCCGAGGCCGACGACGGCGATCTCCCCCGCCGGCCGGCCGCGGAAGACGCGTGCGTCGCGCGTCCCTCCCGTCCCGCTCCCGGCCATCGTCAGCGCACCTTGAGCGTGCTGAGGGCGACGATCGCGCTGAGGATCCCCAGGATCCAGAAGCGCACCACCACCTGCGTCTCCGGCCACCCCTTCATCTCGAAGTGGTGGTGGAGCGGCGCGCGGAGGAAGATCCGGTGCTTCTGCGCGTACTCGAGGCCGTAGCGACGCCGCCGGTACTTGAAGACGGTGCGCTGCAGGATCACCGACAGCGTCTCGGCCACGAACACGGCGCCGATGATGAGGAGGAGGAACTCGCTCTTGAGCAGGATCGCGATCGCGCCGAGCGCGCCGCCGAGGGCGAGCGAGCCGGTGTCGCCCATGAAGACCTGCGCCGGGTGCGAGTTGTACCAGAGGAAGCCGAGGTTCGCGGCGAAGATCGCGCTGCAGAACACCGCGAGCTCGCCGGCGCCGCGCAGGTAGTAGATGTTGAGGTGCGCGCTCCAGTCCACGCGCCCGATGATGTAGGCGAAGATCGCGAACGTCGCCGCCGCGATCGCCGTCAGCCCCGCCGCGAGCCCGTCGAGGCCGTCGGTGAGGTTGACGGCGTTGCTCACGCCGGTGAGCACGAAGGTGACGAACGGGATGTAGAGGAGCGCCGGCGTGAAGATGACGAGGACGTATTTGAAGAACGGGAGCGTGAACGAGGCGCCCGGCAGCGTCGACACCGGGTGCTGCCAGAGGTACCAGCCGAGGAACAGGCCGATCGTGACCTGCCCGGCGAGCTTGTAGCGCTCGACGAGTCCCTCGTTCTTCTTCCCCTCCCGCTTCTGCCGCAGCTTGAGGTAGTCGTCGAGGAAGCCGATCGCTCCCATCCACGCCGTCACGACGAGCGCGAGCACGACGTAGCGGTTGTTGAGCTTCGCCCAGAGCAGCGTCGGGACGATGCTGGCGGCGAGGATGATGAGCCCCCCCATCGTCGGCGTGCTCCCCTTCCCCGCGTGCGAGTCGGGCGTCCCCTCGCGCACCACCTGGTGCACGGCCATCGCGCGCAGCCGGCGCAGGATCGCCGGCCCGACCACGAACGCGACGACGACCGCCGTGACGAACGCCGCCGCCGCGCGGAAGGTGATGTAGTTGAGGAGATTGAAGATCTTGAAGACGCCGCCGTACCTGGCCAGCGGGGCGAGCAGATAATAGAGCACGAAGAGCCGGGGTTCGTGGACGGGCGGGGGGACGGGTGACGGCGCGGGCTGTTACGACGGTCGGCTGAGCGTGGAGGCACGCTCACTCACCCGTCGGACGTGGCGCCACCCGCCCACTTCACAATGTACGGTACGAGCCGCTCGAGCCTCATCCCCCGCGACCCCTTGAGCAGGATCACGGCGTCGGGGGCGAGGCGCGGGGCGAGGAGGGGCCAGAGGTCGTCGACGTCCGGGGCGGTCACGACGCGCGCGTCGCCGGGCGCGAGGGCGCGGAGCGCGGCGGCGAAGTCGCCGACGCCGGCAATCACCTCGATGGACGACCCGAGGGCGCGCCGAGCAATGTCCTCGTGCAGCCGCGTCCCGTGGTCGCCGAGCTCGCGCATCGTCCCGAGGACGGCGACGCGCTGGCGGCCGCCTCCCGCGCCGGCGAGCAGGTCGAGCGCGGCGCGGGTCGAGGGGGGATTGGCGTTGTACGCGTCGTTGATCAGCGTCGCCCGCCCGACGGCTTCCCACGCCATGCGCATGGACGGCTGCGGCATGGCGGCGATCCCGCGCGCCGCGTCGGCGCCGCTCACGCCGCACTCGCGCGCGGCGGCGAGGGCGAGCATGGCGTTGCGCAGGTTGTGGGCGCCGCGGAGCGGCGGACGGACGGTGACGCCGTCGATCTCGATCCACCCGAGCCCGTCGGGGTCGATCCCCCAGCGCGCGGCGCGCACGTCGCCGGCGTCCAGTCCGGCCTCGATCACGCGCGCCGCCCGGCCCCGCGCGGCGGCCGCCACCTCGGGCTGCGACGCGGGGGTGACGACGAGCGGCGTCCCGTCGAAGATCGCGCTCTCCTCACGCAGCACGCCGGCGAGGTCGCCGAGTCCCTCGAGGTGCTCCTCGCCGATCGAGGTCAGCACCGCGACATCGGGCTCGCCGATCGCGCGCAGCATGGCGATCTCGCCGGGCATGTTGGTCCCCATCTCGACGACGGCGACGTCGGCGTCGTCGGGCAGGGCGAGGAGCGTGAGCGGGACGCCGACGCGGTTGTTGAAGTTCCCCGACGACGCGTGCACCGCGAGGCGTGCGCCCAGCGCGGCCCGCAGCAGCTCCTTGGTGCTCGTCTTCCCGTTCGAGCCGGCGACGGCCACCACGGGCCTCCCCCAGGCCCGGCGGCGGTAACGCGCGAGCGCGCCGAGCGCCACGAGCGTGTCGGCCACGGGGAACACCGGGACGCCGAGTCGCGCCGCCCTCGCCGCGTCCGAGACGACGACCGCGGCGGCGCCCTTCGCGACCGCGTCGGCGAGGAAGGCGTGCGCGTCGAACTTCTCACCGATGAGCGCCACGAACAGGTCGCCGGGCGCGACGGCGCGGGTGTCGGTGGAGACGCGCGCCAGGTCGCGGCCGCCGCGCGGGAGGTCGCCCGCGGCGCACCCGGCCAGCGCCTCGGCCACCCGGTCGAGCGTCCAGAACGTCGTGCCGCTCCCGGCGCCCATCACCTCGCTCGCCAGCGCCCCACCCGCCGAGCGCGGCTCGACGAGCGCGTCGTTGTCCCTGGAATCCGCCGTCACCGCCGCTCCGTCTGCTCGTCCATGATCTCGCGCACGATCGCGCGCTCGTCGAACGGGAGCTTCGTGTCGCCCCGGATCTGATACGTCTCGTGCCCCTTCCCGGCGAGCACGATCACGTCGTCCTCCGCCGCCGACGCGACCGCGCGCGCGATCGCCGCCCGGCGGTCCTCGACGCGCTCGTGGTTCGTCCCCCGCATGCCGGCCTCGACGTCGTCGAGGATGCGCTCGGGGTCCTCGGTGCGCGGGTTGTCGCTCGTGAGGATGGCCCAGTCGGCCTTGCGCTCCGCGGCGGCGCCCATCTCCGGACGCTTGCCGCGGTCGCGGTCCCCGCCGGCGCCGAAGACGACGACGAGACGCCGGCGCGCGAAGGGGCGCACGGCGTCGAGCGCGCGCTCGAGGGCGTCGGGGGTGTGCGCGTAGTCGCGCAACACGGTCGGCCGCTCGGCGATGATCTCGAGACGTCCCGGCACCTGCGGCACCGTGGAGAGGCGGGCGGCGATCTCCTCGGCGCCGAGCCCCAGCGCCCAGGCGGCGGCCGCCGCGCCGACGGCGTTCGCGGTGTTGAAGTCGCCGATGAGGGGGAGCGCGACGCGCGCGGCGCGCGCCTCGGGGACGTGCAGCGTCCACTCGCTGCCGCGCGCCCCGAACGTCACGCGGCGCGCGTAGACGTCGGCCACCGCGTTGCCGGCCGAGAAGCGCACCGTGCGCGGGGCCTGCGGGAGCGCGGCCCACGCGCGGTCGTCGGCATTGAGCACTGCGGCGCCGCCCGACGTGAGGTGGGAGATCAGCTTCGCCTTGGCCGCGAAGTACCCCTCCATCGTGCCGTGGTAGTCGAGGTGGTCGCGCGTGAGGTTCGTGAAGACGGCGGCCTCGAAGCGCAGGCCGTCCACGCGGCGCTGGTCGAGCGAATGCGACGACACCTCCATGGCGACGGAGCGCACGCCGCAGTCGGCGAGGTTGCGCAGCACGCGCTGGAGCTCGATCGGGCCAGGCGTCGTGAGCCCGCCCCCGCCCGGCAGCTCCCCGCCCTCGCTGCCGACGAGCACGCCCAGCGTGCCGATCGACGCGGCGCGCGCCCCGGGCGCGTCGAGGAGGTGGCGGAGGATACCGACGGTGGTGGTCTTGCCGTTGGTGCCGGTGACGGCGATGAGGCGCAGCCGCCGCGCCGGCTCGTCGTAGGCGGCGGCCGCCGCGACCGCCGCCGCCCGGCGCCCATCGCGGACGACGAGCGCGGGGAGCGTGGTGCGCGACGCGTCCTCGACCATCGCCGCCGCGGCGCCCTGGGCGGCGGCGGCGGCGAGGAAGTCGTGACCGTCGCGCGCCGAGCCGCGCACGGCCACGAAGAGCGCGCCCGGCTTCACCGCGCGGCTGTCGTCCGTGATGCCGTGGACGGTGCTCGGGAGCTCGCCGCGCCGCTCGACGAGCAGACCGGCCGCGGCGAGCGCGTCGGTCACGCGCTGGATGGGGAACTGGATCATCGGTCGTGCAGGAGGCGGACGGTGGCGCCCCGGCGGGCGATGGCGCCGGCCGCCGGGAGGGTCCCCGCGGCCTCGCTCCCCGCTCCGGCGGCGAGCGCGACACGGAAGCCGGCGCGGTGCAGCGCGCCCGCCGCCGCGCGCAGCGGCAAGCCGCGCACGTCGGGGACGGCGCGCGGATTCGTGTCGGGCACGGGCGACCGGGGCGGCGAGGCGAGCGAGACGACGTAGCTCGCCGGCGGCGGAGCGGCGGTCACGGGTCGGGGCGGGGCGGCGGCGGTGAGCGAGTCGCGACGCGCCGAGCTGGAGGTGACCGGGGGGGCGCCGAGCGGGGCGTCCGAATCGCGGGGAGCGGGGGCCACCTGGGCGCGCGCGG
>JBJMNL010000139.1:0-29044 GCA_045804285.1 Gemmatimonadaceae bacterium | reverse complement strand
CTCGGCCAGGGCGCGCAGCGCGGCGCGCACGCGGCGCGCGTCGGCCAGGGCCGCGGTGGCGCCGGCCGGCTGCTGCTGAGCCCGCCGCCGGATCCCCGCCGCGCGCTCGGCGTCGAGGGGCGTCGCGAGCTCGAGCCAGCGAACGAACGTCTCGAAGTCGTTGAGCGCGTCACCGCGCCCGTCGGGGCGCGACTCGCGCCACGCGTCGTCGGAGTTGACGAAGTCGAGCCAGAGCCGGTCGCCGACGAAGGCGAACGGGGAGACGCGCCGGGCGGGATGCGCGCCGGGCGCGCCTTCGAGGACGTCGCCCGCGGTGGGGAAGGGGAGAGCTGCCATACGCTTGGCCAAGCTTAGGAAGCGGCGCAGGCGGCGGCAAGCGCACCGGGCGCGGGGGGCCCCCCCCACCACTACGTTCGCACTCGCGCCTCGCCCCCGCGTAACCGAAACCTCGCGGCCGGCTCCCCGCCGCCGCGCCCGCTCCGCCGCCGGCCGCGGCCGAGGCATGCTCTCTGCGCACTCCCGAGGGTACGTCCGCGGCGCAGCGCGGGCGCGCCCTCGCGGCTCGCATGCGATCGTCTCACGCATACCGATCGGAGGTTTCGACGATGCCCCGTGGCGACAAGTCGGCGTACACCGACAAGCAGAAGCGGCAGGCCGAGCACATAGAGGAAGGCTACGAGAAGCGCGGCGTCTCGCGCGGCGAGTCGGAGCGGCGCGCCTGGGCGACCGTGAACAAGGAGACGGGTGGCGGCAAGCGCTCCGGCTCGGGGCGCGGGCACGCCGAGTCGCACGAGTCCTCGCGCCGTGGCGGCCAGAAGGGCGGCAGCAGCCAGTCGCACAGCGAGCGGAGCCGGGCGGCGAAGAAGGGGTGGGAGACGCGCCGCGCCCACGGCAACGCGTGAGCAGCGGCACGTCGGCGGCGGCCGGGTGCGCACCCGCGAATGGGAACGGGTAGCCCTGTCCGGCACGTCGCGCGGTGAGTGAGGGACGACGGCCACGCCACTCGGCGACGTGGCCGTCGTCGCGCGACTGGGGGTGGGGAAACGGGGACGGGGAGTAGATTGCGGCACCGACTCCCAACTCGAGAATTCCCACCCCCCACACTCGTGCACTTCACCACCACCGAGTACGTCCGCTGGGCCGACGTCGACCTCGCGGGGATCATGCGCTACGACGCCTACCTGCGGCTCGTGGACGTCGCCGAGACCGATTTCTTCCGCGCGATCGGCGCGCCCATCAGCACCCTCGCGAGCCGGCTCGCCGTCTGGCTGCCGCGCAAGGTCGTCCACATGGAGTACCACGCGCCGGCGCGCCTCGACGACGAGCTCCGCCTCACCCTCCGCGTCTCGGGCATCGGCCGCACCTCGGTGACGCTCGACGTCGACGTAGCCGCCGCGGCCGACGGCGGGCCGCGGGCGTCGATCGAGATGGTGCTCGTGTGCGTCGGGGCGGACCTGAAGAAGCGCGAGCTGCCGCTCGAGCTGGTGGAGCTGCTCTCGCCGTACGGAGCGGCGCCGGCGGCGTAGCGGGCGACCGCGGAGGGCGACCGTGTCGCCGTGCGCGTGCGCGACACCGGCCGCGGCATCGCGGCCGGCCCGCAGCCCGTCCGGCGACGACTTCAGGACGCGGCGTCGGCACGCGGCTGACCGCGCGACGCGGCGGACGAGCCGCCGCCCTACGCCCCCCCCAGCAGCGCGTCCTCCCGATACACCAGATATCCCGTCTCCCCTTCCGCCACCAGCTCCACCTCCGTCCCGATCGGGAGCGTGAGGTTCGGCACCTCGTGTCCCGCCGGGAAGTCGGTGATGATCGGGACGTCGAGGTCCGACACGAGGTCGAGAAGAAAGTCCTCGAACTCGTCCTCCTCCGAGCGGTCGAGCGAGAGCTGGCCGATGACGATCCCCTTCACCTCCCGCAGCAGGCCGGCGTTGCGCAGGTGGACGAGGCGCTCGTCGACGTACGACATCGGGTCGCGCGTCTCCTCGAAGAAGAGGATCGCGTCGCGCGTGTCGATCTCGTAGGGCGTGCCGATCGTCTGCTGCACGAGGGCGAGGTTTCCTCCCATCAGCCGCCCGACCGCGCGCCCGGGGCGGACGACGCGGGCGTGGTCGCGCCCGATCCGCGTCGCCGGCCGCGGCGTCGTGAGGGCCGTGAGGAGCGACGTCATCGTGGGGTCGCGCGTGCCGGGAACGAGGTCGTCCACCGTCGGGCCGTGGAAGACGCGGAGTCCGGCGCGCCGCGTCAGCCAGAGGTGCAGCGCCGTGATGTCGGAGTAGCCGACGAACGCCTTCGGGTTGCGCCGGAAGATCTCGGGGTCGAGGTAGGGGATCATGCGCACCGCCCCGTAGCCGCCGGTGCCGCCGATCACGGCCTTCACCCGCGGGTCGAGCCACATCCGCATCAGGTTCTCGGCGCGCCGCTCGTCCTCGACGCGCTGGAAGCGGCGTAGCAGGGCGATCTCGGGGTCGAGGAGCACGCCGTAGCCGGCGCGCTCGAGCGCCTTCACGCCGCGGGAGAGCCATCCGGGACGCGGCGCGTAGGAGGGGGCGACGACGCCGATGATGTCCCCCTTCTGCAGCGCGGGGGGACGGGTGAGCGGAGGAGGGGGCGGGCTGGAGTCGGTCACGTACGGGGTCGGGGCGGTGGTGCCGAGGCGGAGGCGGACGGCAGGCTGCGGGAAGCAGACCGCGGGCCGCTACCTGAACCGTAATCGCTCCGTCGCCGCCGCGCGCGTGGGCGTCGGCGAGCGCCCACGCGACCGCGCGGAGGACGCGGGCGGCGGTGGCGGCGGGTGCGGGACGGTAAACCGAACGGGGTCGCGGGCGCCGGAGCCGGCGGTGGAGATGTTCGCGCCCGGGGGCGCGCGTCCCGCCCGCCACCCGCGACCCCGTTCGGTTTACCGTCCCGCCGCAGTACGGTAGATTTCGCGCATGGTCTCCCCCGACACCACCTACTTCCGCAAGGGGTTCGGCCTCAGGAACGAGGTCCAGGACACCCTGACCGCCGACTACGACGGGCGGCTCGTCGACCTGCTGCGCGAGCGCGAGTACACGCTCGAGGCGGGGGGCGTGACCGTGCGCCTCGCGCGCGAGTTCGGCTTCTGCTACGGCGTCGAGCGGGCGGTGGAGTACGCCTACCAGACGCGGCGGAAGTTCCCCGAGCGCCGGATCTTCCTCGCCGGGGAGATCATCCACAACCCGCACGTGAACGCGAAGCTGCGGGAGATGGGGATCGAGTTCCTCGGCCCGAAGGACAAGGGGTTCGACTACGACCGTGTCGAGCCGGCGGACGTCGTGATCCTCCCCGCCTTCGGCGTGACGATCCACGACTTCGAGACGCTGCGCGCGAAGGGGTGCGTCGTCGTCGACACCACCTGCGGCTCGGTGCTCAACGTCTGGAAGCGCGTCGAGAGCTACGCGCGCGACGGCTTCACCTGCCTGATCCACGGCAAGCACTATCACGAGGAGACGCGGGCGACGGCGAGCCAGGTGCACAAGTACCCGGGCGCGCACTACGTCGTCGTGCGCGACATGGGCGAGGCCCGCGTCGTCTGCGACTACGTCGAGGGGAAGGGGGACCGCGCCGCGTTCCTCGAGCGCTTCGCGAAGGCCGCGTCGCCCGGGTTCGACCCCGACCGGCACCTCGCGCGCATCGGCGTCGCCAACCAGACGACGATGCTCGCCCGCGAGTCGCTCGCGATCGGCGAGGAGGTGGGGCAGGCGATGGCGCGCGCCCGCGGCGACGCCTACCGCGCCGAGAACTTCCGCACCTTCGACACGATCTGCTCGGCGACGCAGGACCGGCAGGACGCGGTGGACGAGCTGCTCCGCGAGCCGCTCGACGTGATGCTGGTGGTCGGCGGCTTCAACTCGAGCAACACGATGTCGCTCGCCGCCATCTGCGCCGAGAAGGTGCCGACGTACCACGTCGAGGACGCGACGGGGATCGACCCGGCGCGCGGCACGGTGCGCCACCGCCCGATCGGCGTGCACGCCGAGGTGGCGGAGACGGCGGGTTGGCTGCCGGAGGCGGGGCCCGCGCGGGTGGGGCTCACCGCCGGCGCGAGCACGCCGAACAACAAGATCGGCGAGGCGGTGGCCCGCGTCTTCGCGACGCGTGGCGTGGACCCGGCGTCGATCCGGTGACCCACGTCGCGGCGCGGAGCGCGGCGCCCTGACACCTTCGGGAGTGGAGAATCGGGAGTAGGGCGTCGAAACCGCTTCCGCACGCAGTCCATCACCCGGCGGCGGGCCGCGCCATGCGCGCGTGGCCCGACGCCTTCGCAGACGAGGCACGGTGAGCACAACGTCCACTCCCCACCCCCGACTCCCCACTGCCCAGCAGTTCGGCTTCGCCGAGCTCCACGGCGGCGGGACGCGCGTCGCGATCGTGCCCGCGTTGGGCGGGAAGATCTCGGCGATGGAGATCGGCGGACGTCAGTGGCTGTGGACGAGCGACGTCATCCCGTACGCCGAGCCGGTGGACGGCGCGTCGTACGTCGAGACGGCGGACACCGGCGGCTACGACGAGTGCTTCCCGACCGTCGCGGCGTGCGTCGTGCCGGGCGGCGTCGCGGCGTACGGCGGGCTCGCGCTCCCTGACCACGGCGAGCTGTGGGCGCAGCGCCCGTCGCTGGCCGTGGAGACGCTCGGCGATGCGCAGCAGGCGACCTGCGTCTGGCGCGGCCGGCGGATGGCGTACCGCTTCACGCGCGTCGTGCGGGTGGACTCGAGCGGCGCGGTGACGATGCGCTACGAGGCGACGAACGAGGGGACGGCGCGCCTCCCGTTCCTCTGGTCGTCGCATCCGCTGCTCCCGCTGACCCCCGACACGCGCCTCCTCCTCCCCGAGGGCGCGCGCGTGCGCGTCCACGCCGAGCACGGCATCGACCTCGGCGGTGCCCTCGCCGAGCACCGGTGGCCGCGGATCCCGGTCGCGAAGCAGCGGCTGGCCGACTTCTCGCGCCCCGACGCCGTGGCGCGCAACTACGCCTGCAAGCTCTTCCTCGACATGCCCGTCGGGCGCGCCGCGGTGGAGGAGGCGAACGGCGCGCGGCTGGAGGTCGAGTACGACGCGCGCGAGGTGCCGAACTTCGGACTCTGGCTGAACCGCCGCGGCTGGACCCCCTTCAGGAGCCGGCTGTTCCGCCGCGCGAAGCCGTACCTCAACCTCGCCTTCGAGCCCTGCATCGGCGCCCCTGACTCGCTCAGCGACGCGATCGTCGGCTGGCAGGGGGCGAGCTGGCTGGAGGCCGGGGAGACGAGGCGGTGGACGCTCGTGTGGCGGAGTCCGCGGAATGGGGGCTGAACGGCGAAGGGCGGAATGAGTGCTGAACGGCGGAAGGGCGGAAGCACGGCGAAGGGCGGAATGCAGAAGGGCGGAATGAGGCATGAGGCATGAGGCCGGGAGGCTACCGGTGGCCAGCCAAGCCACCCGGAGGGTCCCGGCCTCATGCCTCATGCCTCATTCCGCCCTTCGCCTTACTTCCGCCTTCCAGCCTTTCGAGCTCTCCATGCGCTTCTCCCACTACCTCGCCCTCGGCGACTCGATGTCCATCGACCTCTATCCGGCACTCGACGTCGGGCAGACGGCGGTGGCGGTGAACCTGGAGCGCGACGCGCAGGCGGGGGGCGTCGCACCGCTCGGCGCCGCGTCGCTGCTGGTGGGGAACGACGACGAGCGGTGGCCGGAGTTCGCGGGGCGCGACCTCCGCTCGCGCTTTCCCGGGATCGGCGTCACCAACCTCGCCGCCGACGGCGCGACCGTGGGCGAGGTGTTCGCCGACCAGATCCCCGAGCTCGTCGAGCGCGACGACGCGGTGCTCGTGACGCTCACCGTGGGGGGCAACGACCTGCTCAGTGCCTTCGCCGTCCGGCAGGGCGCGCGCGGCCGCGACCTCATGCCGCGCATCGTGCGCGACATCACGCACGCGTACGAGCTTCTCGTGGCCGATGTCGTCCGCACGCTGCCGAACGCGACGCTCGTGCTGACGACGGTCTACGACCCGTCCGACGGGACGGGGCTGGTGCCGGGGCTGTTCGAGGACGCCGGCGCGCTCCCGCTCGAGCACCTCGCGGTGCTCAACGACCACATTCGCCGCACGGCCGCCGACACGCCGGGCGCGCGGCTGGCGGACGTCCACGGCCACTTCCTCGGCCACGGCGTCAGCGCCCCCGAGGCCGAACGCTACTACTGGCGGCGGAGCCTGATCGAGCCGTCGGCGCTCGGGGCGAGCGAGATCCGGAGGGCGTGGCTGGAGGCGATCGGGCTGTAGCGGCGGGGCGAGCCGGCGCGGGGGGCCCCCCCACCGGGAAGGTAGCACCACCCGCGGAGCGTCGGGCATCGAAAACGCGCGCGCCGCATCCACCTCGCGAGAGCCGCGCATCCCCGCGTAACGTCCCCCCCGTCGAGGCGTCAATAGTGAGCCCCCCCGTCCGGCGCCCGCCACCGGCCCGGGCCTCCGCTCACGAGCTGAAGACGGCACATGACGCTCCGGTCGTTCCGCCGCTCTCCCCCGACTCCGCGGCGCGCGCGCCGCTCGCGGCTCGCCGTGCTCCTCCTCGGCGTGGCCGGCGGCGCGCTCCCGGGCGCGGTCGGCGCGCAACGGACGACGACCCCGGCGCCCCGAGCCGCGCCCGGCGCCGCGCCCGCCGACTCGGCGCGGGTGGCGGCGTACGTCACGACCTTCGACTCGGCGTGGCGGCTCGTCTACGAGCGACACTTCGACAGCACCTTCACCGGCGTGGACTGGATCGCGCTGCGCGACGAGCTGCGCCCTCGCGCCGCCGCCGCGCGCGACGAGGAGGAGCTGCGTGCCGTGATCCGCGGCATGCTCCAGCGGCTGCGTCAGTCGCACTTCGCCCTCATCCCGCGCCAGGCCGCCGACGGCATGGACGACGCCGCGGCGGCCGGCGGCGTGGGGGCGGCCGGGCAGAAGAAGCCCGCCGGCGCGGCGGGCGTGCCCGGCGACGCCGGCCTCGCGCTGCGCGTCGTCGATGGCGCCTTCGTCGTGGCGCGCGTCGATCCCGACGGCGCCGCGGCGCGCGCCGGCGTGCGGCCCGGCTGGGTCGTGCGCCGCGTCGGTGGCGCCGCGGTCGACGACCTGCTGCGCGCGATACCGCGCGACATGGCGGAGCGTCAGGCGCGCGCGCGGGCGACCCTCCGGGCCGCCGCGCTGTTCGACGGGCCCGCCGGCACGCCCGTGACGGTGGAGCTCGTGGACGGCGGCGGGCGCGCGCTCACTCGGACGCTCGTCCGCACGCCCGAGCGCGGCGAGCCGGTGAAGTTCGGGAACCTGCCGCCGCTCTACACGAGCTTCGAGCGCGAGCGCCTCGCCGGCCCGGGAGGCACGACCGTCGGGGTGCTCCGCTTCAACGTCTGGATGGCGGCGATCGCCGGCCCGTTCGCCGAGGCGGTGGACGTGTTCCGCGACGCCGACGGGATCGTCGTCGACCTGCGCGGCAACCCGGGAGGCGTCGGCGCCCTCGTCATGGGGACGGCGGGGCAGTTCCTCGACTCGACCGTCTCGTTAGGCACCATGCGGACGCGCAGCTCCGAGCTCCACTTCGTCGCCAACCCGCGCCGCGTGAGCCCGGCCGGCCGGCGCGTGCGCCCGTACGACGGTCCCGTGGTCGTCCTCGTCGACGGGCTCTCCGGGAGCACCTCGGAGCTGTTCGCCGGCGGGATGCAGGCCGTCGGCCGCGCGCGCGTCGTCGGCGACACGAGCGCCGGCCAGGCGCTTCCGGCGCTCATGCAGCGGCTCCCGAACGGCGACGTGCTCTACCACGCCGTCGCCGACTTCTTCACTCCGCGCGGCGACCGGATCGAGGGACGCGGCGTGATCCCCGACGACGTCGTCCCCCTCACCCGCCGCGATCTCCTCGCCGGCCGCGACCCGCAGCTCGCGGCGGCGCTGCGGTGGATCGCGGAGCGGAAGGGCCGAGCGACAACCGACCTCACACACAGGAGCATCCCGTGACGCACCACCTCCGCCGCCTCGCCGCCTCGACCACGCTCGCGCTCGCCACGCTCGCCCCGGCGGCGCTCACCGCGCAGGGCGCGGGCGCGGCGGCGCTCGCCGCGCCCGCGGCCGCGCCCGCGCCGCCGGCTGGCGATCGGCCGGCCACTCCGGTGAAGCTCCCCGCCGCGCGCGAGGTCCTCGACCGCTACGTCAAGGCGATCGGCGGGCGCGAGGAGGTCATGCGGCACGGGTCCCGGCGCGCCACGGGCACGCTCGAGATCCCGGCCGCCGGCATCAAGGGCGACATGGTCGCCTCGGCGGCGAAGCCGAACAAGATGCTCGTCACCGTCTCCCTCCCCGGGATCGGCGAGATGCGGCAGGGCTTCGACGGCACCGTCGGCTGGTCGATCGAGCCGACGCAGGGGCCGATGGTCCTCGCCGGCCGACAGCTCGAACAGCGCCGCGCGCAGTCCGACTTCTACGGCGACCTGCACGAGTCGAAGAGCTACCGGGCGATGGAGACGATCGACCTCGTGGACTTCGAGGGGGCGAAGGCGTACAAGGTGAAGCTCGTGCGCCAGAGCGGCGACTCGCTCTACGAGCTGTTCGACGCGACGAGCGGGCTGATGGTCGGCACGATCTCGACCCAGGACTCGCCGATGGGCGCGATGACGATCACGAGCGTGGTCGGCGACTACAAGTCCTTCGGCGCCCTCCGCATGCCGACACGCGTCACGCAGAAGTTCCCCACGGGCCAGCAGGTCACGGTCACGGTGAACACGGTCGAGTTCGACACCGTCCCGCCGACCACCTTCGACCTCCCCACCGAGATCAGGACGCTCGCCGGCCCGGCCGGCAAGTAGCGCCAGGGCCCGACCGCGACCCGGTGGACGCCGGCCCGCGCGAGCGTAACTTGGGCGCGGGGCGAGCGAGCCCCGCGCGCCCCGACCAGGAGGCCGACCGATGCCCGGATCGCTCAGACAGCTCGACGCTCTCCGCCGCGCGGCGGAGCGGCGCGTCGTGGCCGGGGCCTAGTCGTGCCTCGCGGAGCGGCGACGGGGGAGCGCGCGCGGCCGGCGATCGCCGGCGTCGTGCTCGCCGCCGGCGCGTCGCGGCGCTTCGGCGAGCTCGCGCGGCAGCACAAGCTCCTCGCGCCGCTCGGCGGCAAGCCGCTCGTGCGCTGGGCGGTGGAGGGGATGCTCGCGTCGCCGGTGACGCGGACGCTCGTCGTCGTCGGCGGCGAGGCGGCCGCGGTGGAGGGAGCGCTCGGCGGGCTTCGCGTGCGCTTCGTGCTCAACGAGGCGTATCAGGCCGGGATGAGCACCTCGCTGCACGCCGCGGTGCACGCGCTGACGGCCGACGGTGGCGGGGTGCGCGCCGCGGTCTTCGCGCTGGGCGATCAGCCCTTCGTGCCGTCGGCGGTCGTCGAGCGGCTCGTCCACACCTTCCGCGCGACCGGCGCGCCGGTGGTCGTTCCCGTGTACGCCGGGGGGGAGCGCGGACACCCGGTGCTGTTCGCGTCGAACCTCTTCCCCGAGCTGCTCGCCGTGCGCGGCGACGAGGGGGCGCGCGGCGTGATCGCGCGCGACCGGAGCCGGGTCACGACAGTGCAGTTCGACTTCCCGGCGCCGAGGGACGTCGATCTGCCGGGGGATCTGGAGGCGCTTCGGGCGGATGTGTAGGGTGGTGGGGGGCTTGGGAACGGCCCCGGGACGCCACTCTATCGGTCGCCCCTGTCGGCGGGACGGATGCGTGACGCCGTCGTGAGTTGTGAGTTGTGAGTTGTCAGTCGTGAGTATCACGCGGGGCGGCGGGCGTACGGCGGGGCGGGCGCCGCGCCCACCCGCGCCCCGAGCTGGCGGGGTCGCGGTGGCCGCTGGGCGCGCCACTCCCCGTCACTCACAACTCACAACTCATCACTCAGAACGCCATCGCGAGCGGGCTCGTGGCGGAGAGGTGGCCGTCCCGCGCGGGCCCGCGGCGCACCGGACTCCCTCGCGCACTGGCCCTTGCCACCCCTCACCTGAAATCGTGCCCTCGCGCGTGCTCCTCCCCCACGCCCGCCGTGAGGGCGCGGAAGCGTTCGCCGCGTACGTTGACGACGCGCCCTTCCACCTGGAGCGTCCCGCGCACCAGGATGAGCGGCGTCGTCGAGATCATGAGCGCCTGGCGCTCGAAGCGCTTCGGCGTGACGACGACGTTGACGATTCCCGTCTCGTCCTCGAGTGAGAGGAAGACGAAGCCGCGCGCGGTGCCCGGGCGCTGGCGGCAGATGACGAGGCCGGCGACGCCGACGCGCTCCCCATCGCGTCCGTGCGCGAGGACGTCGCGCGCCGTGCGGACGCCGTTCGGGGCGAGCGCGTCGCGCAGGTGGCGCATGGGGTGGCCGACGAGGGAGATCCCGGTGAGGCGGTAGTCGGCCTCGGTGAGCTCGGCGGGGGAGAGCGGCGGCAACGGTGGGCGGCGCGCGTCGGGCGACGCCGGGGCGAGCGGGCCGGCGTCGCCGCGCACGTCGGCGAGGAGCCGCCAGAGCGCCGCGCGCCGCCGCCGGTCGTCGGGCTCCTCGGGGAAGAACGCGTCGAACGCCCCCGATTCCGCGAGGACGCGCAGCGCTCCGCGATCGAGCCCGGCCCGCCTGACGACGTCCGCCGGCGAGACGAACGGCCCGTCGGCGAGGGCGCGCTCGAGCCGCTCCCGGGCGCGGGCGCCGAGGCCACGGAGGGAGCGAAGGCCGAGACGGACGGCGGGGGGGACCCCGTCTCGTTCCAGCGTCGCATCCCACGCGCTCCGCGTCAGGTCCACCGGCCGCACCTCCACCCCGTGCCGCCGCGCGTCCTCCACCAGGGTGCCGGGCGAGTAGAAGCCCATCGGCTGGGCGTTGAGCATCGCGGCCAGGTACTCGGGGTGGTAGTGGTGGCGCAGGTAGGCCGAGGCGTAGACGAGGAGGGCGAACGAGGCGGCGTGCGACTCGGGGAAGCCGTAGTCGGCGAAGGCGTTGATCTGGTTGTAGATCTTCCGCGCCGTCTCCTCCGGGATGCCGTTGCGCGCCATGCCGGCGACGAGGCGCCCGCAGATCTCCGCCATCCGCTCGCGGCTCCGCTTGTGTCCCATGGCGCGGCGCAGGGCGTCGGCCTCGCCGGGCGAGAAGCCGGCGCAGGCGACGGCGACCTGCATCCCCTGCTCCTGGAACAGTGGGACCCCAAGGGTTCGGCGGAGGATCGGCTCGAGCACGGGGTGCGGGTACGTCACCTCCTCGAGGCCGGCGCGGCGCCGCAGGAAGGGGTGCACCATGTCGCCCTGGATCGGCCCGGGGCGGATGAGGGCGACCTGGATCACGAGGTCGTAGAAGCAGCGCGGGGCGAGGCGCGGCAGGGTGTTCTGCTGGGCGCGGCTCTCGACCTGGAAGACGCCGATCGTGTCGGCCCGGCAGAGGTCGTCGTAGACGGCCGCGTCGTCCATCGCGAGCCGCCCGAGGTCGATCGTGACGCCGCGCGTCTCGCGCACGTATCTCAGGCAGTCCTGCAGCGCGGTGAGCATGCCGAGGCCGAGGAGGTCGATCTTGACGAGGCCGACGGGGTCGAGATCGTCCTTCTCCCACTGGATGACGGTGCGCCCGGGCATCGCCGCCGGCTCGACGGGGACGACGGTGGCGAGCGGCCGCTCGGTGAGGACGAAGCCGCCGACGTGGATCGAGCGATGGCGCGGGAGCTGGTGCAGCCCGTCCACGACCTCGGCGAGGACGCGCACGCGGCGGTCGTCGGGGTCGAGGGCGGCGCGCGCGAGGGCGGACTCGCCGGCCGCGCCGGCGCCCGGCGCGCCGCGGAGGGACGTCGCCGGGTTGCGCCGCTCCTCGGGCGTGCCGGCGGGGCGCCGCGCCTCCTCCTTGACCGCCCTCGCACGCGTCGCCGCTTCCGTCCCGCCGACCATCGTCTGCCCGAGCGACTCGGTGGCGCGTGCGTCGTCGTCGCCGCCGTCGCCCGCCCGTGCCCCGCCGCGCAGCGCCTCCGCCGTGGCCCGAGCGCTGAAGCGGTCGCTCAGCGCGCTCAGGGCGTCGGCCTGCTCGACGGAGAAGCCGAGCACGCGCGCCGCGTCGCGCACCGCGCTGCGCCCGCGGTAGGTGATCTGCTCGCAGACCATGGCCGCGTGCTCGCGCCCGTAGCGCTCGTACACGTACTGGATGACGCGCTCCCGCTCGCGGTGGGCGAAGTCGAGGTCGATGTCGGGCGCCTCCTGCCGGTTCTCGCTCAGGAAGCGCTCGAAGAGGAGCCCCATGCGGATCGGGTCGACCGCCGTGATGCCGAGACAGTAGCAGACGGCGGAGTTGGCCGCCGACCCGCGCCCCTGGCAGAGGATCCCCTCGCGCCGCGCGAAGCGCACGATGTCCCAGACGATCAGGAAGTAGCCGGCGAGGCCGAGCTGGCGGATGATGGAGAGCTCGTGGGCGATCTGCGCGCGGACGACGGCGGGGTCGAGGGGGCGCTGGGCGCGGGGGGGCCCCCCCACCGGGAAGGTACCGCGATCGGCGCGCTCGCCGGCACCGGATTCCCGCGCCCCGCACCCGTACCGCTCCCGTGCCCCGTCCTCCACCAGCGCCTCCAGATACTCGTCCGCCGTCACGCCCGGCGGGGTCGGGAAGGTGGGGAGCGTCGGCCGGAGCTCGTGCATGCGGAACGCGCACCGCTCGGCGATCGCGAGCGTCTCGCGCACGCCGGCGTCATCGTGGCGCCAGCGGTGGCACAGGCGCGCCGCGCTCTTGAGGTGCCACTCGCCGCTCGGGCGGAGCCGGGTCCCCATCTCGTCGAGCGTCTTCCCGTGGCGCAGGGAGGAGAGGACGTCGTGCACCACGCGCCTGCCGGCCGTCGCGTAGTGGACGTCGTTCGTCACGACCCACCGCAGGCCGGCCGCGCGGGCGAGGGGAACGAGCGCGCCCACGAGCGCCCGCTCCTCGGCGAGCCCGTGGTCCCAGCACTCCACCGCGACGCGTCCGCCGAAGACGTCGGCGAGGGCGCCGAGGGCGGCGCGCGCGCCCGCGAGGTCGCCGCGGGCGACGAGCGACGGCACCCACCCGCGCGGACACCCGGTGAGGGCGAACAGGCCGGCGGCGTGCCGCGCCACGAGGGCGAACGGGACCGCGGCCTCCCCGCGCGGCCGGTCCATCCGCGCGCGCGTGACGAGGGCCGAGAGATTGGCGTAGCCCTGGGAGGACTCGGCGAGGAGGACGAGGTGGGTGGAGAGGGGGCGAGCGCGGAGCGTGGAGCGTGGAGCGTGGAGCGGGGGGACGGGGACACCCGGGACGCTCCCACAGCCGCCCGCCCCACGCTCCACGCTCCACGCTCCGTACTCGTCCCCCACCTCCACCGTCAGCTCCACTCCCACGATCCCGCCGATCCTCGCGTCGTGGGCCGCCTGGGCGAAGCGGACGGCGCCCCCCAAGTCGTCGTGGTCGGTGAGGGCGAGGGCGGGATAGCCGAGGGCGGCGGCGCGGGCCACGAGCGCCTCGGGGGGGGAGGCGCCGTCGAGGAGGGAGAAAGCGGAGTGGCAGTGCAGCTCGACGTATCCGCCGGCGCTCACTGGCGGCGCGCCGGGACCGCGCGCCACGCGTCTCTCCCCCGTTCAGTCATACCACCCCTGCAGGCACCACCGCGCGCTCGACGGCGCGGCCGGATCGCGGGGCTCGCGCGCGGCGCGCTCGAGGAAGAGGAGGAACTCGCTCCCCTCCCCCTCGCACCGCCAGTAGTCGCGGCGGTAGCCGTCCCTCCACCAGTCGCCGGAGAGGCGCTCGGGGCCCTCGGCGCGCCGGAAGGACACACGTCGTCCACGCCAGTGCATCGCGGCGGGCGCCTCCCCGTCGCACTCGACGCCGACCACCTCCGGCGCCTCGAGGAGGCGCAGGGCGGCGTGGTCGTCGTCACCCGGTGAGCCGTCGGCCGGGACGCCCGCGGACCGATCGAGGCGCTCCTCCGGTACCCTCGGCGAGGGAACGGTGCCGGCGGGGGAGGGAAGTGGTGGCATCGTAGTGGTGGGGGGGGCCCCCCGCGCCGCGGGCGGATCCGGCACCGCCGGCGGCACGGACGCTCCCCCGCCGCCGCCCACGACGGCGGCGAAGTCCACCCACCCGCCCGCCCGCTCCGGCCGGTGCGCGTCGAGCGCCACCGGGCGCACGACGACGTTCGGCCCCAGCTCGGCGCGCAGCCGCTCGAGCGCCGCCTCCGCTGCCGCCGGGTCGCGCCACGCCGTGTCCAGCAGGCTCCCCAGCTCGCCGGCGAGCGGCGCCGTGGCGGTGACGGCCACGGCCACGCCGCAGACCGGCGCCGAGAGCGTCCACCGGTCGAGCAGCGAGCGGCAGCGCTCGAAGAGCGGGGCCACCCGGGCCAGCGGCCGCGCCGGCCGCACCTCGCGCGTGATCGTGTGCGCCACCCCGCCCGCCGGCAGCGCCCCGCGCCCGTCGTCGAGCATCAGCGTGATCGCCACCGCCGCCGCTCCACGCCCGTCCGCCACCAGCTCGCGCACCAGCCGGTCGAGCGCCGCGCGGACGAGGAAGAGCACCGGCTCCATGGACGCCGCCGGCGTCGCCAGCTCGGCGCTCACGCAGCGCGCCGCGTCGGCGCGCGTCAGCACCGGGCGCCGCGTGTCCTCCCCGCGCGCCAGCCGCCACGCCGCGAGCCCCGCCGCCCCCCACCGCCGCTCCACCTCGCTCCCCTCGAGCGCCGCGAACGCGCCGGCCGTGCGCAGCCCGAGAGCGACGAGCGCCGAGCGCAGCTCGGCGTCCATCGGCACGAAGGAGAGCGGCGCCGGCGCGAGATACGCCGCGCACCCGCCCCGCGGCACGATCACGGCGCCGCCGACACCGGGTGCGTCACCCTCGTCGTCGTCGACGACGCGCCCCCCGCCCCCGCCCCCTCCCCCCGCGCCCCGCCCCTCGTCGCCCCACGTCGCCGCGCGCGCCGCCACGCAGGAGCTGGCGACGGACACGCGCGGGCGCGGGTGCCAGAGACGGGCGACGCGCACGAGCGTGCGCGCGAGCGACCGCTCTCCCCCCAACCCGTCGAAGCCGCTCGCCCCCACCCACCACATGCCCGGCGCACCCCCCACCGGCGTCACCTGCGGGCTCGCCACGAGCAGCGCCGCCGTCGCCCGCGTGATCTCCCCCTCGAGTGCGACATCGTCCCACGGGAGCACCTCGAGCGCCGCGCACACCGCGCGCGCCTCGGCGGGCGTCATCCCCGCCCGCACCCGCGTGCGGCCGGCCGCCGCCGTCACCGCCCGCAGCCGCCCCCCGTCCACGAGCGCGATCGGACGGTCGTCCCAGTGCGAGGGGGCGGGGGCGCGGGACGCGGGGTCGGTCGCGCCGACCGCCCGCTCGTCAGGCCGTGAGGCGACCGCCTCCACCATCGGGAGCTCCAACTGCTGCGCTTCCGCCGCCCCGCGCCCCCCGCTCCGCGCCCCGCCCCCCGCCGCCGCGGCCCACGCCGCGCCGATCGGGAATCTCGGGATGCGCACACAGGCGACGCGCCACGGCGATTGCACAGCTCACCTCCACGGTCTGGTGAATGCCACCCTTCTCGACCACCACCGCGAACCGGCGACGGTCCCCCCGGTGCCGCTCACTCCACTGCCGCTGCCGCTGCTGTCGGCGCTCCCGCCAACGCGCGTGGCGCTCGACCTCTCCTCCGTCGTGTCGCCGACTGACGCCGCCCCAGCTCGCGCCCCCATCGCCCCCCTCCCCCCCCTCGCCCGTCGGCCGCTCGCCTCGTGACGGCGTGGGGCGCGCCTCGACCCGCAGACGCAGCGCGCCGCCGACGAGCGCCCCTCCTCCCCCGCCGACACCCCCTCGCTCCTCCCCGACCACGACGAGCGCCGCGTCGCTCTCGCGGGCGAGCCGCGTGAGCCGCACGGCCACGCCGCGCGAGAGCGGAGGCGCCCCGTCGAGCACGACGAGGCCGAACGCCCCGCTCCGCAGCAGCACGTCGGCACACCACGCCCCGCACGCCGGGTCGACGGGACGCACCACCCAGAGCCCACCGCCGTCCTCGCGCGCCAGCCGCGCCCAGTCGCGCGGCGCGAGGGTGCGCGTCGCGTCGACGTACGCCACCTGGACCCCGGCGGCCACCGCCCGCTCGGCCACGCGCCGCACGAGCGTCGTCCTCCCGCTGCCGAGCGCGCCGCGCACCTCCGTCAGCCGCCCGCGCGGAATCCCCCCCGCCGCCAACCCGCCGTCGAGCGCCGCGATCCCCGTCGCCAGCCCCGGACTCGCCGGACGGTCGACGTCGAGGATCTCGGCGAGGCGCTGCCTGAGGAGAGCGAGGGACATGCAGGGTGGGGGTGGGGGGACACGGGAATGGGGAATCGACCGCGGTAGACAGCTGGCAGTCGCTGGTTCTCGGTTCGCGGCGTCTCGCCAGACACGCCCAACTGTCAACTGACAACTACCCACTACCTACCGCCCCCCGCCCTCCCATCCCCAACTCCCGCGTCACGCCTCCCGCTCTCCTAGAGCGCCAGCGAGAGCTGCGGGGGTGGCGCCGCGGCGTCGGCCGCGTCCTCCGCCTGTCCCTCCTCGTCCGCGTCCGCCCCCTCATCTTCCCGCCACCGGTTCCGCAGCCCGTAGCGGTCGCAGAGGCGCTCGAACACCTTGCCGAGCCCCGCCCGGTAGCGCTCCCCGACGTGGTAGCCGTGGGCGTACGCCGTGCGGTAGCGCTCGGCGAGGTGCGGGAACTCCGCCTCGATGAAGGGGAGGTAGCGCTTCCGCGCCTCCGACTGGAGTCGGAGCGCGCACGCGCCGGCGAACGTCGCCCCCGCCTCCGCCACCGCGCGCACCAGCGCCTCGAGGTCGGAGGGGCGGTCGGTGATCCCCGGGAGGACCGGCATCACGTTGACGCCCACCTCGATCCCCGCCTCGCGCAGCCGCGCGATCGCGCGCAGGCGCGCCTCCGGCGTCGGCGCGCGGGGCTCGATGCGCCGCGCCAGCTCGCGGTCGAGCGTCACGAGCGACACGTGCACGCTGAGCGAGGAGTGGCTCGTCAGGCGGGCGAGGACGTCCACGTCGCGCGTGACGAGGGGGCTCTTGGTGATGATGACGACGCGCAGCCCCGGATGCTCGGCGAGCGCCTCGAGCACGCCGCGCGTGACGCGGAAGCGGCGCTCGGCCGGCTGGTAGGGGTCGGTGGCCGTGCCGACGACGATCGTCTCGCGCCGCGCCAGCAGGGGGTGGCGCCGCCCCCGCAGCGCGTCGCTCCCACGCTGGCGGAGGGCGGCCCGCACGAGCGCGGGCGCGTTCTCCTTGACGAAGATGCGCCGCTCGAAGGCGAGCCAGGGGGGCATCGGCGCGTCGTCGTCGTCGTCCGCGATGCCCCCCGCGCCCGCCCGGCGCTCCATGACGTAGCGGTGCGCGTAGCGCGCGTAGCAATACGCGCAGCCGAACGCGCAGCCGACGTACGGGTTGATGGACCAGTAGCCCATCCCCGTGGTCTCGGGGCCATTGAGCACCGAGCGCGCCGCCGCGGCCACGTAGCGGATGTCCTTCTGCTCGCCGAGCGGCTCGCCGAGCATCGGCAGCGCGCGGCCGGCGGCGGGCGGTGCGCCGCCCGCCGCCGCCGGCGGCCGTCCCACGACGTCGGAGAAGAGCGCCGTCTGTCGCATCGACCGTCCCCCGCGGGTTGAGTGGTGCCGGAGTGGTGCCGGGCTGCCGGGCGCCGGAGGGGCGCCCGGGGTGGGAGACGAGGATACCGAACAGAAGCCGAAAGCACAAGGGGAGGGTTGCGTCGCGCGCCGCGGGCGTGCAGGGGGGCGGGCGGTGCACGGGCGAGTACCGGGCGCGGCCGTGGAATACGCCTTGCTGCAACCCCGGGCACTCACCACAGGAGAACGAACATGCACGTGTTGCGACGTAGATCCCGCGTCGCCCTGCTGCTGGCCGCCGCCACGTTAGGCACGGCGGGGGCCCTGACCGCCTGCGCGAGCGCGGGCGGTCCCTTCCCGAGCAGCGGCGACCCGGCGGCCGCGCTCGGCAACGCCGAGCGGCTCATCGCCGAGGCGCAGCAGGCGGGCGCCGACTCGGTCGCGCCCCAGGCGATGTCCACGGCGCGGCAGGCGTTCGCCGACGCCCAGGTGCTGCGGCGCCGCCGGAGCCCGGACCGCGCCGCGGTGCGGGCGCGCGAGGCGGTGGCCGAGGCGATGTACGCGAAGGCCGCCGCGCAGCGCGCCGTGGCCGAGCGCGAGCGTGACCGCGCGAAGACCGCCCTCGACTCGATCCCTGGAGGTCCGCAATGAGCCGCCCTCATGGCCTCCACGGCCTCCACGGCCCCTACGGCGCCGCCGCCCGCCGTCTCGCCCTCGTCGCCGCGAGCGCGGTCGGCGTCGCCTGCGCGTCGGTGCAGAAGCCGCAGTCGCTCACCGAGGCCGAGCAGATCTACCAGCGGCTGCAGACGTCGGGCGCCGAGCAGCGCGCCGAGGCCGACATGATCCGCAGCCGCGAGGCGATCACGCAGGCGCAGGCCGCGGTCGGCGACAACCAGAACGCCGACTACGTCACTGGGCTGAGCCACGTCGCGCTGCGCACCACGCAGGCGGCCGAGGCGGTGGACGCCGCCGTCCGCGCGCGGGCCGCCACCGACAGCCTGACGAAGCTGCGCCTGAGCCGCTCGCTCGCGCTCAGCGAGCAGCAGCGGCTCACGCAGCAGCAGCAGTCGCAGGTCGAGATCGAGGCGCTCCGCCAGCGCAACGCCGAGGCGAACGCGCGCCTCGACAGCGCGCTCACGCAGCTGCGCTCCCTCGTGACCGAGATCACGAGCCTCCGCGAGACCGAGCGGGGCATCGTCATCAGCCTGAGCGACATCCTGTTCGACGTGAACAAGGCGACGCTCAAGGCCGGCGCCGAGGCGAACGTCCGCCGCATCGCCGGCATCCTCCAGCAGTACCCCGACAAGCAGATCTCCGTCGAGGGGCACACCGACGCCACGGGGAGCGACGCGTACAACCAGAAGCTCTCGGAGGACCGCGCGGCGGCGGTGAAGGCGACGCTCGTCGCCGGGGGGGTGAACCCGGCGGTGATCACGTCGAAGGGCTTCGGCAAGACGCAGCCGGTGGCGACGAACGCCACGCCGGCCGGCCGCCAGCAGAACCGGCGGGTCGAGGTCGTCGTCCTCGGTGCCGGCAAGGTCGCCGACGCGCTCGCGGCGCGGCGCGACTCCACGACGCGCGCCGACTCGACCGCGCGCTCGACCACGACCGCGCCGCCGCAGCGCTGACGGCGTGCCGCGCGGGCGCGTCGTGCGACGCGCCCGCGCGGGATCGCGTGCGCGACGCCGCGTGCGCGATGCCGCGTGCGCGACGCCGCGTGCTCGCGTGCGGGATCGCGCGATCGCGTGCGGCGTCGCTCGCGCCGCCGCGGCACGGCTGTTATAGTAGCCGCGCGTGTGAGTCGCCGCGCGAGTGGCCGCCCCTCGCCGGCGCGACCGGCCGCCCGACGGCGCCCGCCCACCCCAACACCACCAAGCGCGCCGTGACGAGCCCCCTCTCCGACATCACCATCCAGCGCGAGCTCGGCAGTCTGCCCGGCTGGTCCCGCCGCGGTGGGGCGCTGACCAAGAGCTTCACCCTCGGCAGCTTCGCCGCCGCGATCGAGATGGTCCGCCGCGTCGCCGACGCCGCCGACGCCGCCGACCACCACCCCGACATCGACGTCCGCGGCAACCGGCTGCTGTTCACCCTCAGCACGCACGCGGCGGGCGGGGTGACGCAGAAGGACATCGACCTGGCGCGGGAGATCGAGCGGCTGGCGCGGCCCTGAGGCGCGGCCCCGAGGCGCGGCCCCGAGGCGCGGCGCCTAACGCGAAGCCGGGCCGGCCCGCGCCGGGCCGCCCTCCCGCAGGAGACGCAACAGTGCTGCTGCGGTGCCGCAACGAACGTTTGCCGACAGGGCGCCGATCATTGGCGTACGCCAATGATCGCCGGGGTCGTATGGGTCCCGAACTAATCGGTGCCGGCGCCGAGCCGGGCTACAGCCCCGCGAACAGCGTCCCGTCGCGCCCCGCCGGCACCGCCACGCCCGACGCGAGCGCGAACCACTCCTCCGGCCGCAGCCCGACCCGCTCGAACTCGGCGCGGTGGTCGTGCTGCGTGCGATGCGCCGTGAAGGCCGCGCGCTTCGTCTCGAGCGCGCCCCGCACGTCCACCCGCACGGCGGGGGGGAGGCCGAACGGGCCCGGATCGCCCGGCGCCGGCGGCGGCCACGTCACGTAGAAGAGGCGCGCCGGCGCGTGCGTCGCCAGCCCCCCGCCGTCGCCCGCGCCGAGCTGCTCCGGGTAGGCCGTGGGGAGGCCGGCGAGGAAATAGGCCGCGGTGGCGGCGCGCGAGATCGCGCGGTGGTCGGAGTGCCGGTTGGGCGCGCCCTCGGGGCCGAAGGTCACGACGACGTCGGGGCGCCGCTCGCGCAGGAAGCGCACGACGCGCCCCACGAGCTCGTCCTGGTCCACCGCCGCCAGGCGGCCGTCGGGGTAGCCCGCCGTCACCACGGGGTCGAAGCCGAGGATCCGCGCCGCTTCGAGGAGCTCGGCGCGCCGCCGCCGGCCGAGCTCCTCGCGCGACGCCACCGCCACCGCCGAGGCGCGGCCGGCGTCGCCGTCGGTGGCGCAGAAGAGCGAGCACGCCACGCCGGCACGCGACAGCGCGCTCACGGTGCCGGCGATCGAGAACGTCTCGTCGTCGGGGTGGGCGAAGACGGCGGCGAGTGAGGGCAACACGAGAGGGGCGGTGAGGAGGGGGGCGGACAGTGGTTGGAATTGATCAGTTGGCAGTGATCAGTTGGCAGTGATCAGTTGACAGTGATCAGTTGACAGTTCACGGGGTCCCGCAAGACACTGCCAACTAGCAACTGACCACTGCCAACTGACCACTGCCAACTGATCACGTCCAACTGATCACGTCCAACTGATCCAACCGCCCTCCCCGCGCCCGCCCCCCCTCGTTCAGTCTCTCCGTCCGCCGAGCAGCCGCAGGATGGCGAGGAACATGTTCAGCAGGTCGAGATAGATCTGCACCGCGGCCGGCACGTAGTCGTCGGGGCCGTAGGCGTGGCGCAGGCGCCAGGTGTCGAAGATCAGCAGCCCGCTGAAGACGAGCACCGTCGCGCTCGCGATCCAGAGGTCGGCCGTGGCGCTCCGGACGAAGATGTTGACGAGCGACGTCGCGATCAGCACCCAGAGGCCGACGGTGAAGAAGCCTCCCCAGGCGCTGAAGTCGCGGCGGCTGAGGAACGCGTAGGCGGTGAGCACGGCGAAGCTGCTGCCGGTGAGGAGGCCGGCCTGCGCGGCGATGCCCGGCTGTCGCTGCTCGAGCAGGAAGACGAGCGGCGCGATCCAGACGCCGACGACGAAGCTGAAGAGCGCGAGCAGCCCGAGGCTCCCGACGTTCGACTCGCGCATGCGGCCGGCGACGAGGAGCGGCGCGAAGACGCAGAGGAAGGTCAGGAAGGGGTGGGCGAGCACCGCGCCCCTGAGCGCGGGCTGCGAGAAGGCGAACGTGGCGCCGAGGATCGTGATGAGGACCCCGGCGAGGACGAGGCTGTAGGTGCGGCGCACGAGCGTCGCGCGCTCGGCGCCGGTGCGGACCTGGACGGTGCCCCCGTACGAGATACCCATCGGTGCTGGCTCCGGCTGGAAGGGATGCCTGAAAGATAGCGGGCGAGCGCGGTACCCACCGCCCTCGCCGGCTCTCTTGCTGCTACCCCGACGCCGCGCGCCGGTGCCCGGCGCGCCTCGACCGCTCAGCGCTTCACGAGCCGCACGCTGCCGTTGACGGTCGAGAACTTGATCCGGCGACCGCCCTTGCCGATCGTCGCCCGCAGGTGGCGCGGGTCGATCCGCCCCTCGACGGTCATCGGGTAGTCGGAGGAGAGGTGGCCGTTGACGGTCGTCATCTCGACGTCGGCGTCGAGCGCGGACGGGACCTCGAGGGTGATCGACCCGTTGACCGTGGAGTAGCGCAGCGACTCGCTGCCGCCGAGCTCCCCCATGCGCACGTTGACGTCGCCGTTCACGGTCGAGGCGACCACCGGGCCCCCGGCCGACACCGCCTCGATCGCCCCGTTCACGGTTCCGGCGCGCACCTCGGAGGTGGCGCCGTCCACGCGCACGGAGCCGTTGACGGTGCTCACGTCGACCCTCGTCCCCTTCGGGAGCTTGACGACGAACTCGACGCTCACGTCGCCGGTGCGGTTCCCGTCGTGGTTGTGCGAGTGGTAGCCGTCCTCGTCGCACGACGAGTCCTCGCCCCAGAGCGCGCAGATCAGCACGTCCTGGCCGCCGCGCACCTTGGTCGTCTCGATGCGGACGTCGTCCGGGTCGCCGCGGCGCCAGCGCTTGGTCGCGGTGACCTCGATCCTGTCGCCCGAGGCCGGCTCGACGCGCATCGCGCCGTTGAGGTTCTTGACGCGCAGCCACCCATCCGCGGGGACGGTGCCCTGCCAGGTGAAGTCGGGGCGCCCCTGCTGGGCGGCGGCCGGCGTGGCGGGGAGCGCGGCGGCCGCGAGCGCGGCGGCGAGCGCGAGCGCCGTCCGGCGGGGGGCGCGGGGACGGCTGGCGAGCAGGTTCATGGGGTCGGTTCCTCCGGTTCGTGCGTCCGCTGGTTGGTGGTGCGGGGCGCGCCGCCTGACGACTGGCCTAACGACTGGCCTATCGGCTGGCGCGCTCGATGACGACGTCGCCGCTGAACGTCTCGGCGTTGATGCGCGGCCCGCCGGCGCCGAGCGTGAACTCCATCCGGCGGGGGCGCCTGTGCCCCCCTTCCGAGGCCGACTCGGGGCGGAGCGTGAGCGGGAAGGCGCTGTCGATCTCCCCGCTGAACGTCTCCACCGAGAGCGCCGCGTTGGTCCCCGCCGGCAGCACCAGCCGCACGGTGCCGGAGTGCGAGTGGAAGTCGTAGCGGCCGGCGGGGTCCACCGTCCCCGTGTACGTCACGTCGCCGCTCACGGTTTCGGCGCGCGTCACCTTGGCGCGCGCGCCGCGCACCGAGATGTCGCCGCTCACCGCCTCCACGTCCACGTCGCCGTCGACGTCGGCCAGCTCGACCTCGCCGCTCACCGAGTGGGCGCGGACGTCGCCGGCGAGACGCGCGGCGCGGACGTCGCCCGAGACGCTCTCGATCTCGATCCGCCGCGCGGCGTCCTCGACCGACACGTCGCCGCTGATCGTGCGCGCCTCGACCTCCCCCTTCACCGCGCGCACCGCGAGGTCCCCCGACTGGCTGCGCATCAGCACCCGCGTCCCCTCGGGGACGCTGAGCTCGTAGTGCGCCTCGCCGCCGTGCCGTCCGCCCTGCCGTCCGCCCTGCCGCACGACGTCGAGCGAGAGGCGCGACGACGAGGACTCGAAGCGGATCTCGCCCCCCTCCTCGGCGCGCGCCTGCACCCGCACCTGGCTCCGCGCCCAGCCCACGACCCTGATGTCGCCCGACGTCAGCGAGAGGTCGACGACCCCGCCGCGGCCGAAGGCAATGGTCGTGTCGAGCACCGTGCGCTCCCGCACCCCGCGCGCGTCGTCCTCGTCGACGTCCATGTCGTCGTCCATGTCGTCGTCCTCGTCGTCGTCCTCGTCGCGCATGCGGCGCTCGTGCTCCCGCGCGCGCTCACGTTCGCGCGCCCGGGCGTCGGCGGGGGTGGGCTTCGCCTGCGCCCCGGCGGGGAGCGCGGGGGCGAGTGCAAGGAGGAGCAGCGCCGTGGCGGCGAACGTGCTTCGGGTCAATGTGCTTCGCATGATGGTCACCTGTCGGGTCACTCGGGGGTGGTGCACGTGGTGCGTCTCGTACGGGCCGAACGCGCGCGCGGGCGCGCCGCCGGCGCTCAGGTGCGGGCCGGCAGCAGTGCCGCCGTCCGGAGGAGCTCGACCTTCTTGTCGAGCGCGCTGTTGAGCTGCTGATTCAGGAAGCGGCTGCGCGGGTCGCGCTCGAGCGCCGCGCGGCTCTGCGCGATCGCCCGGTCGATCACCTTCAGGTTCTGCTCGAGCACGACGGCGGTGGACGAGTCGAGGTCGGCGCGCCGCTCACGCAGGATGCGCCGCAGCGACGTGATCTCGCGCTCGTACGTCTGCTCGGCGGGGGACGCGCGGCGGGCCACGGAGAGCGCCGCGGCGCCGGGCGCCGACTGCGGGACGCGGCCGGTCGCGGCCGGCGCGCTCCCGACGCCGCCCGCCGGAGAAGGCACGTCAGGCGGCACCAGGGCGAGCTGCGCCGCCGACGACTCGGCCGACGCGGGCGCGCCCGTGGGAGCGGCAGCCGGCCCCTGCGCGAGAGACGGCTGCCCCGCCTGCTGCTGCCGGTCGCGCTCGAGCGCGACCTTCGTGACCTCGTACGTCACGCCGGCGGTCGCGAGGACGAGCGCGGCGGCGACGGCGCCGAGCCGGCGCCAGCCGACGACGGCGCGGCGCGAGGCCCGACGCGCGTCCAGCGCGACGCGCGCCTCCTCCACGGGGACGACGGGCGCTTCGATCCGGGCGGCGATGCCGCTCCACATCGCGCGCTCCGACTCGGGGGAGGGCGCGAGCGGCGGGAGCGCCCGCGCGCCGGCGGTGATGGCCTCGAGGTCGGCGAGGAGCGCCGCGCACCGCCCGCACGAGGCGAGGTGCGCGTCGGCCGCCGCCCGCGACGCGGGGTCGAGGGTGTCGTCGAGATAGTCGGCGAGGGCCGCGTCGAGCGCGGCGCACCCCGCGGACTGCGGCGCCTGGTCGTCGATGATGTGATCGCTCATCTCTTGGTCGCCCACCGGTTCGTCGTTCACCGCTGGAGCGCCTCCCGTAAGAGGAGCCGGGCGCGGTGCAGCTGCGCCTTGCTCCCGCCTGAGGTCACGCCGAGCATCTCGGCGATCTCCTCGTGCTTGTAGCCCTCGACGTCGTGGAGCACGAACACCCGCCGCGCCCCGGGGGGCAGCTTCGCGATCGCCGCCTCGAGGTCCATCCGGTCCCCGGGGCCGGCGCCGCGCTGCCGGAGCACCCCGGCGGCCTCCGCCGCGCCCCCCTCCTCCTCGTCGTCCGACGAGGTGAAGCGCGACCGCCGCACCCCCTCCGCCTTCCGCCTGTGCAGCACGACGTTCACGGCGAGCCGGTGCAGCCAGGTGCCGAAGGCGCTCTCCCCGCGGAAGAGGGAGAGCTTCTCCCACGCCCGGACGAACACGTCCTGCGTGAGCTCCTCGGCGGCCACGCGGTCCCCGACCATCCGCACGCAGAGCGAGAAGACGCGCCCCACGTGGTCGTGGTAGAGCCCCTCGAACGCCCGCCGGTCCCCCGCGGCCGCGCGAGCGATCACGTCCATCTCGGCGCCGTTCTTCGGGGAGGCGGTGTAGTGGTGCGGTTCGGGTGGCGCCACGGGCATTCGGTGTCGGTCCGGAAGTCTCGTGCGGTGAGATACCGGAGGGTGGGGGAAGGTTTGAAAGGGGGGGCCGAACGGCAGTCGGCAGTTTTCAGTGGTCAGTGATCAGTGGGCAGTTTCCGGCGGGACACTGCACACTGCGAACTGACAACTGATCACTGCCAACTGCGGTTCTGCTCACTTCCAACCGCGGGTCCAGCTCACCACCAACTGCGGTCAAGCACCCCTCCCGATGCTCTACTTCCCCTGGATCCGCTCCACCAGTCCCGGCAGCGCCGCGATCTGATCCAGATAGTACGTCGGGCCGGCCTGCTCCAGCACGTCGCGCGAGAAGGGGCCCCAGAGGGCGGCCACGGTGGTGACGCCGGCGGCGTTGCCGGCGTGGACGTCGTGCGGGGAGTCGCCGAGGAAGATGGCGGAGGCGGGGGGATAGCCGAGGCGGGCGAGCGCGAGGCGGACCGGCTCGGGGTCGGGCTTGTGACGGGCCGTCGCGTCGGCGGCGACGACGACGTCCATGAGAGGGAGGAGCCCGACGTGGGCGAGGGAGCGGCGGGCGATCTCGTCGGTCTTGCTCGTGACGACGCCAGTCGGGTGTCCGCGGCCGCGGAGGGCGCTCACGACCTCGACGGCGCGGTCGTAGCAGCGCGTCATCCGGTCGTGGTGCTCGCGCTGGTACTCGCGGTAGCCCGCGACGAGGAGGGCCAGGTCGGCGTCGTCGGCGGCGAAGGGACGGAGCTGGCTCGCGAGCGGGGTGCCGATGCCGGCGATCCATTCCGCCTCGGTCGGCACGCGCTCGGTGCGGTCGCGGAAGGCGTGGCGCACCGAGTCGAGGAGGAGGTCGATCGTGTCGACGAGGGTGCCGTCGAGGTCGAAGAGGACGGCGAGGGGGCGGGTGGAGGCGGTCGCGTCGGGCATGCGGGAAGCTAATCGACGCCGTGAGCACCAGCCGGAGCCGCCACGGTCTCTAGTCGGGGTACAGCCGGTAAGGCGCGCTCTCCTCGCGGAAGCGCCTCGCCTCCGCCGCCCAGCGGGCGAGCAGCGCCTCGACGCCGCCCTCCTCGACGGCGCGGCGGAGCTCGCGCGATCCCGAGAGCTCCTCGATGCCGACCCCCTTCCACCGCCACTGGCGCGGATGGCGCGCGTGGATCGCGCGCAGCAGGTGGGCGCCGACGTCCACCGCGCGCAGCGAGTCGCGGTCGGTGACGTGGACGCGGACCATGGGGATCGTGCGTCCCCCCCACTTCTCGCCCGGCGCGACGCGGCGCGAGGTCGAGTCGAAGCGGACGCCCGGGAGGCGCTTCGCGTTCAGCTCGCGCGCGACGGCGCCGGCGTCGGTGAGCCAGGGCGCGCCGACGAGGCGGAAGGGGGCGTCGGTGCCGCGCCCCTCGCTCAGGCTCGTGGCCTCGACGAAGACCATACCGGGATAGAGCAGGGCGGCCTCGACGTCGCGGATGTTGGGGGAGGGGGCGATCCAGGGGAGTCCCGTCTCCTCCCACCACATGGAGCGGCGGTAGCCGCTCATGGGGACGACGGCCACGGGGCCGCGCACGCGCCCGGTGCCGGCGAGCCAGCGCAGGAGCTCGCCCGGCGTGAGGCCGTAGCGCACGGGGACGGGCCAGCGCCCCGTGAAGGAGCGGTACTCGGGGCGGATCAGCCCACCCTCGACACGGTCGGCCCGGATGGGGTCGGGGCGGTCGAGGACGATGAAGGGGCGCCCGCCGGCCGACTCGGCGGCGAGCGACATCGTCCAGACGAAGGTGTAGGCGCGCGCGCCGACGTCCTGGACGTCGTAGACCAGGACGTCGACGTCGGCGAGCATGGCGCGCGTCGGGGCGAGGGTGGAGCCGTAGAGCGAGTAGACGGGGACGCCGGTCGCCGAATCGCGCCCCGAGGCGACGTGCGCCCCGCCGCGCGCCGCCCCGCCGACGCCGTGCTCGGGGCCGAAGATCGCCGTGAGCCGCACGCCGGGCGCGCGCGCGAGGAGGTCGATCGTCCGGGCCCCGCCCCGATCGCGCCCGCTGTGGTTCGTCACGAGGCCGACGCGCTTGCCGCGCAGGAGGTGGAGCGAGTCGCGGAGCAGCACCTCGACGCCGGGAATCACGGCCGGCGGCGCGTCGGGCGGGCGCGGCGGCGCCGGCTGGGCGCCGAGCACGGCGGCGAGCCGGCCCAGCAGGACCGCGGCCGACGCGAGGAGGGCGGCGGCGTGCGGAAAGACGCGACGCGCGCCCGCCCGCCGCCACGTCCAATCGTTAGGCATCATTCATGAGCTCCGCTTCCGGCTCGTCGATCATCGACCCCCCTTCATCTGGTAGCGTCCGGCGTGTAAGGTAATCCCTGACGGCCAGAGAGCACGCCATCCGGGCGCACCGAGGGGCTTCCCGGTGGATCTGGTTCGAAGAGTGCGGCATTCGCGAGCGTGACCCGACTCACACCCAGATGACCGACCCGTCGTCCAGCGGCGCGGAGAGCGGGGCGCGCACGGCGACGCGCGACCCCTCGGACCTGTACCGACTACTCATCGAGAGCGTCCAGGACTACGCCATCTTCGCGCTCGACGCGAGCGGGTGCGTGGTGAGCTGGAACGCGGGGGCGCAGCGCCTGAAGGGGTACACGTTCGACGAGATCGTCGGGCGGCACTTCTCCACGTTCTATCCCGCGGACGACATCGCCGCCGGCAAGCCGGCCATGGAGCTCGTCGTCGCCGCGCGGGAGGGCCGCTTCGAGGACGAGGGATGGCGGCTGCGGAAGGACGGGACGCGCTTCTGGGCGAACGTCGTCATCACGGCGCTGCGAGACGAGACCGGCGAGCTGGTGGGTTTCGGCAAGGTCACGCGCGACCTCACGGAGCGGCGGCTGTCGCACGAGCGCGCCATCGCCGACGCCCGGCGCGTGGCCGACGCGGAGGCGGCGAACCGCGCGAAGGCGGAGTTCCTGGCCGTGATGAGCCACGAGCTGCGCACCCCGCTGAACGCGATCGGCGGCTACGCCGAGCTGCTGGCGATGGGGCTCGGGGGCACGGTGACGGGGGAGCAGCAACAGTTCCTGGAGCGCATCCGCCGCAGCCAGCAGCACCTGATGTCGATCATCAACGACCTCCTGAACTTCAGCCGCGTGGACGCGGGGCAGCTCACGTACGAGCTCCGCCCGGTGCCGCTCGCGGCCGTCGTCGAGGGGGTGGCGCCGATGGTCGCGCCGCACGCCGCCGCGAAGGGGCTCGAGGTCGCGCGCGAGCCGTGCGGGGCGGGCGTCGTCGCGTGCGCCGACCGCGCCAAGGTGGAGCAGATCCTCATCAACCTGCTCTCGAACGCGGTGAAGTTCACGCCCCAGGGGGGGCGCGTCACGATCGGCTGCGCGGCGACGGCCGACACCGTGGAGCTGCGCGTGAGCGACACGGGGCCCGGCATCCCGGCGGACAAGCAGGAAGCGATCTTCGAGCCGTTCGTGCAGCTCGGGCGCTCGCTCACGACCGGGCACGAGGGGACGGGGCTCGGCCTCGCGATCAGCCGGCAGCTCGCGCGGGCGATGGGGGGCGACCTCACCGTCGCGAGCGTGGGCGAAGGGGCGACGTTCAGCCTGCGCCTGCCGGCGCTGTGAGGGCGCCGGACTCAGTAGATGTAGACCGGCGTGCCGACGGGGACGTTGTCGTAGAGCCAGGAGATGTCCGCGTCGCGCAGGCGCACGCAGCCGTGCGTCACCGCCGCGCCGACGGTGGCCTCGTCGGGCGTGCCG
>JBJMNL010000138.1:0-7669 GCA_045804285.1 Gemmatimonadaceae bacterium | reverse complement strand
GGGATCGCGAGCCGCGGGAAGTACACCTTGGTCAGCAGGTTCGTGCTCAGCAGCAGGCTGTTGCTCGCCCCCGCGAGCGCCGTCGCGAAGTAGGTCCACGGCACGAGCGCCGCGAGCGAGAACGCCGGGTACGGCACCCCGTCGGAGGGGATGTGGGCGAACCGGCCGAAGATCACCGTGAAGACGACCATCGCGAGCATCGGCTGCAGGACGGCCCACCCCGCGCCGAGCACCGTCTGGGCGTAGCGGACCTTCACGTCCCGCCAGACGAGGAAGCCGAACAGCCCCCGCGCCGCCCAGAGCTCCCGGAGGTCGACACTCGGCCAGCGCCCCACCGGGGCCAGCCGGCGACGCACGGCGGTGGGGGCGGCGGGTGCCGTCGGCCGCGGCTCGGTCGCGACCGGCGCGAGGATCTGGCTTCGCGCGGTCATCGTCTCGCCGTCCTCGCCGCGGCCGGCCGCGAGGCGCGCCGGCGCAGCAGTGCGCGCGCGGCATGCCGCAGCACCTCGCCGGGCGTGCGGGCGGTCCGCAGGCGGAAGATGAAGTCCGTCAGCGAATCGAAGCCGCTGACCTCGACGCGGGGCAGCGCCAGCAGGTCGTCGTGCGGCCGGGAGAGGTCGGCGCGCATGGAGCACGCGGTCCGGTAGCCCGCCTCCGCCGCCATCCGCCGCACCCGCTCGTCGTACGAGCCGAACGGGTAGGCGACATGCACGACGGCACGCCCGAGCGCGTTCTCGAGCAGCCAGCGCGACCGCTGCAGCTCCTCCCGGCACACGGCGTCGGGGAGCTCGGCCAGGCGCGGATGGGTGACGGTATGCGCGCCGCACGCGAACCCCGCCGCCTGCAGCTCGCGCGCCGCGCCCCAGCCGATCAGGGGCAGCTCGAATCCATGAGGCGCCCGCGTCCAGTGGCTCGTGTCGCCCATCAGGCCGGCGACCAGGAAGAACGTCGCCGTGAATCCCCACGCGCGCAGGACGGGGAGCGCATGCTCCATTCCCTCCCGGTATCCGTCGTCGAAGGTGATGACGACGGCGCGCGGCGGCAGCGGCGCGCCGTCCGTCCGGTGCCGGGCGAGCGCGTCGAGGCCGACGGTCTCGTAGCCGGCCTGAGCGAGCCACCGCATCTGCGCGGCGAAGGCGCGCGGCGCGACGGTCCACCGCCGGAAGCTCTCGACCGGCCGGGGCGACAGCTGGTGGTACATCAGGATCGGGACGCGTCGCGCGGTGCGACGACCGGGCATGGCGCTCACGGCGCGCTCACCGCGGACGCGTAGTACTTGGTTCCATACTCGTACCACCGGTAGGCGCTGTCGCTCGCGGCGTAGCGGTCGATGTCGACGTCGTTCAGCAGGACGCCCGTGATGGGGATCCCGGCGTGCCGCGCCTGCTCGCCCGCGTACGCGAGGGCGTCCACGGGCGTCGCGCCGACGCGCGCCACGAGAACGACGGCGTCCGCCTTCGCGCCGAGCGCGAGCGCATCCATCACGATGTTCAGCGGCGGTGTGTCGATGATGACGCGGTCGTAGCGGTCGCTCATCTCGGCCAGCAGCGTGCTCAGGCGCTCCGACCCGAGCAGCGGCATCGGATCCGCGGGCAGGGCGCCCGTGGTGAGATAGTCCAGCCGCGCGGACTGGTCGAACTCGACCCGCTGGATCGCGCTGCCGACGGGCACGTCGCCGGCCAGCACCTCGGAGAGCCCCGGGCCCGGCCGCGCGCCGAGCATGCCGCTCACCCTTCCCTGCCGGAGGTCCGCGTCGATGAGGAGAATGCGCATGCCGTGGCGCGCCAACGCCAGCGACAGGTTGGCGGCGCTCGTCGTCTTCCCCTCCTTGGGGAGCGGGCTGGTGAAGACGATCGTGCGGAGGCGCTCCGGCGAGCGGGCGTAGAGCAGCGACGTGTGGAGGCGATCGTACACGTCCGCGAACATCGTGGCCCGCACCTTGGCTTCGGCCGGATCGATCGGGTGGGTGCCGCCGGAGCGCGCGCCGGCCGGACCGAGGGCGCGCCGCACGCGCTCGCGCCGGTCGAGCGCCGGGCCGATGCTGCGGCGCAGGAGCTTCCGGTTGATCTGGGGCACGATGCCGAGCACCGGCAACCCGACGGCGAGCTCGGCGTCGCCGCGCGTCCGCACCGTGACGTTCGTGATCTCGCGCGCGACGGCGATCGCGAGCCCGGCGGCGACGCCGAGCGCCCCGGCGATCAGCACGATCAGCGACCGCCGCGGGCTCACCGGTGCCCTCGGCAGCACCGCCGCATCGACGAGCTGCACGCTCGCGTCGTCCTCGGCGGCCTCGGCGATCTCCGCCTCCTTGAGGCGGGTCTGGAGCTGCTCGTAGATCTGCTCCAGCCCCTTCACCTCGCGCTCGAGCTGCGCGACCCGGATCTGCTTCGCCGGGATTGTCTCCATCGTGCGCGCCGACCCGGCGAGAATCCCGTCGATGGCCCGCACCTGGTTGTTGAGCCCCTCCCGGTAGCCGAGCGCCATGCCGCGGAGCTGCCGCTCCAGGTCGGTCGCGCGGGACGTGAGCACCTGCACGTCGGGGTCCTCGGGGCGCCGGCGCGAGAGCAGCTCCGAGCGCCGGTCCTCGATCTGCGCGAGCGACTGGAGCAGCCCGGAGACCGCCTGGTTGCGCAGCAGGCTGGGGAAGGCCACCAGGTCGCGGTAGGAGGGCGCGGAGCCGCTGTCGCCCGCGGGGCTCGCCCGCTGCGTCTCGGCGAGCAGCCGGTCGAGGGCGATCCGCTCCGCCGCGAAGACGTTCCGCTGCCCGAGCAGCTCCGCCTGGCGCCGCACCTCGCTGCTCGCCTGGTCGTCGATGCTCACGATGCCGGCCCGCTCGCGGTACCGCCGCAGCGAGTCCTCGGCCGCGGTCAGCCGGCCGGCGACCTTGCCGATCTGCTCCTGCACGAACTTCGCGGTGCTCCGCGCCGAGGACTTGCGAGTCCGCTCGCGCACGGCGAGGAACTTCGAGATGAGGCCGTTGGTGACGTCGCGTGCCAGCTCCGGGTCGGGCCCGAGATACTGGACGTCGACGATGTCCGCGTCGCGGCTCCGCTGCGAGACCGACACCGCCCCCGTGATCGCGTTCGCCGCGTCGTCGGACGAGACCACCTCGAAGTCGACGCGAGGCACCCGGGGCGCGCCGGGAGCGAGGTCGATCCGTACCCCCGGCATCTCGATCCGGCCGCTCGCCGGCACTGTGGCGACCGGCGCGCCGCTCGTTCCGTCGCGGACGCGCAGCGTGTCGCCGGACTCGCGCGCCAGGACGTAGGCGCCGGGCGGCGCGTTCGGCGCCACCACGACCCCCGCGAAGATCGAGTCGCGAGGGAGCGTGGTGGGAGAGACGAGCCGCACGCGGAGCCCCAGCGAGTCGGCGACCGTCGCCGCGAGCGCCCGCGACTGCAGCATCTGGACCTCGGTGCCGATGCTGTTCGTCGGCATCGACCACGCGCCGTCGATCTCGGTGAGCGTCGGCGGCATCGGGCGCTGGTCGATGCGCAGCGACGCCGTGGCCTGGTACACGGGCGTCAGCCGCGAGACCAGGAGCAGCGCCACGCCGGCGGCGCCGAGCCCGCACGCGGCGACGGTGAGGCGGTGCTGGCTGATGATGAGCCAGAGGTCCCTCAGGCTCGTGGCGGC
Organism: Gemmatimonadaceae bacterium; assembly: GCA_045804285.1. Classification (GTDB taxonomy): domain Bacteria; phylum Gemmatimonadota; class Gemmatimonadetes; order Gemmatimonadales; family Gemmatimonadaceae; genus DATMHT01. The sequence continues at coordinate 4,033 of JBJMNL010000138.1, read as the reverse complement.
GCCACCGTCGCCGCCGCGTCCGCCCCACGGGGAGCCCTCGACGGCGACGGGCTCCTGATGCGTCCCGATGGGCTTCAGCGGGTGCCCCATGCGCTACTCCTCACCGATGATTGTTGTCCAGCAGGATTCTCACCGCCAGCGTGGCGACGGTGGTGATGCCCGCCACGAAGATGGCCGGGTTGCGGGCGATCCAGCTCTTCTGCGGGACGAGGATCTGGTCGCCCGACCGGATCGGCGATTGGCCGAGGACCGTGCTCTGACTGAGCCTGAGCGGGAGCCGCTGGCCGTCGCGAACGAGCCCGATCTCGTCGAGCTTCCCGCGGTCGCTGGCGCCCCCGGCGAGCGCCAGCACGTCGCCCACGGTCATCGTCTCGTCGGCGTAGTAGAGGTTCGGCTTCCGTACCTCGCCCACCACCTGGACGCGATGGACGAACACCACCTCCATCGACGAGTTGACGAGGTACTTCGCGTAACCGGCGAGAATCGCCGCGCGCAGCGAGTCGGGATCGCGGCCGGCCACCTCGAGGAGCCCGAGCTTCGGGAGCGTGACGACGCCCGGCTCGATGACGGGGAACGCCCCCGACAGGTCGGGCTCGCGCCAGATGCGCACCCGCACCGAGTCGCCGGAGCGCAGGGTGAACTTCGTCGACCCGGCGGCCGGCGCCGGCCGCGCCGGCGCCTCGCCGCGGAAGGCGTTTGCCGGCGTGCCCTGGGCGCGCGCCGCCGACGGCGGCGCGGCGGCGATCGCGAGGAGCGACGCCAGACAGACGCGCAGGCAGGCACGAGGGTTCAGCGATGGCATGGCAGCACGGCCGCGGAGGCCGCCTCGGTTGAGGGAACGGGAGTGCGGATCGTCGCGCATCGGCGGGCGGTCACCCGCTCACGACGCGCCGTCGCCCAGCAGGACGACCGGGAGCGTCCGCGCGAGGATCCGGAGGTCCAGCGCGAGTGACCACTCGTCGATGTAGCGCAGGTCGAGCTGGACCCACTCATCGAACGCCAGCCTGCTCCGCCCACTGACCTGCCACAGTCCCGTGAGACCCGGGGGCACGCTGAAGCGGCGCATCAGCCGGGCGTCGGTGAAGAGGTGGACGTCGCGGTTCGGCAGCGGGCGCGGGCCGACGAGCGACATGTCGCCGCGCAGGACGTTCCACAACTGGGGCAGCTCGTCGAGCGAGCCGCGCCGCAGGATGCGGCCGAGCGGCGTCACCCGCGGATCGTCCTTGATCTTGAAGACGGGACCGACGGCCTCGTTGCGGGCCTCGAGCGCGCCCTGCAGCGCCTCGGCGTTCGTCACCATCGTCCGGAACTTGTACATCGTGAAGCGCCGCTTTCTCCACCCGTAGCGCTCCTGCCCGAAGATCACCGGGCCGGGGCTCGTGGCCTTGACGGCGACCGCGATCGCGGCGAGGAGCGGCGCGAGCGCGAGCAGCCCCAGGACCGCGGCGACGATGTCGAGCGTCCGCTTGATGGCGATGCGGTAGTCGTCGCGCACGACCTTCATCGCGACGGCGGGGTGCCCGCCGGTCGGCTCGACGCACGCCCGCGCCAGCCGCGACGGAAACACGTCGGCGCTGTAGCGCGATTCCACCCCGGCCCGCTCGCACTCCTCGATGACGCGCTGGATCTCGGCGTAGCGCGACTTGATTGGGAGCGCGATCAGCACCTCGTCGACGACGGTGTGCATCAGGAGCTGCTCCATGGTGTCGAGCGTGCCGATGAGGCGCTCGCGCACCACGGGGGACTGGATCGCCGCGTTGGTGTCGACGAACCCGACCAGCTCGTGGCAGGGCGCGGCGTCGTCGGTCAGCTGGTCGTAGAGCCGCAGCGCGAGCGGGCCGCTGCCGACGATCAGGATGCGCCGCGGCCGGCGCGCCTCCGTCCGCTCCGCGAGGGCGCGGAGCGCCCAGCGCGCGCCGAGCGTCGCGGCGATGATCAGCGGCCAGGCGACCAGCACCACGGCGAGGCTGAACGCGCCGCTGTGGCTCCAGCTGACGAGCGCGAGGCTGACGACGGAGCCGAGGGAGGAGGCGGTCACCACGCTCGGCGCCTCGCCGCGCAGCGTGCGCGGCTCGGTGACGTCGTAGAGGCCGAAGAGGAGGAAGAGCGTCTGCCAGACGAGCGCGAAGGCGCCCAGGACCAGCAGGTTGCCTAACGAGAGGCGCGGGAGGAGGAAGTCGTCCAGCCCGAGCGGCATCGCGCCGGCGTTCGCGACGACGAACACGCTGCCGAGCACGAGCAGCGCGATCGCGGAGTCGGCGATCCGGCACAGCTCCACGAACAGTCGGCGGTTGTACGGCCGGATGCGGGGGCTCGCCGGCGGCACGGCGCGCACGACGCCGACGTCGGCCGGAGGCGCGTGTGCTGCGGGCGGGGCGTACGATGTAGCCGGGGCATGGGCCGAGGGGAGATGCCCAGTGCGGGCCTCGGAGGTGCGGGTTCCCGGAGTCATTTTTGGCTGACAGGTGCAGACGGTTCCTATCGCCGTCAGCACTACATCGCGCTGGCGCAGCAGCAATTACCGGGGTGCGTGGCACCCCTTGTATCCGAAATTCGAGCAGCGGGGGGCTGCTCAGCGATGGGTGAGTGCGTTCGCGGTCGTGGATACGCGGCAGTGGGTGCTAGCCGCGAATCCTGCGAGCAGGCGAACCAGCGTGCATGTGCGGGTGGTCTGGCGGGTGGTTGGGCGAGCGGTCTGGCGAGTGGCCGGAATGGTGGGGGGGAGCGAGCCGTGGATCGCGCCTCCGTCGCGTCCGTGCTTTCGAGGGTGAGCGTTGCAACTCGCGGCTTCGCTGGGACCCTAAGTAGCGCATTCCGGTCGTTATGGCAAGAGTTTCGTTGTGACAGTCGCGAGACGTCCTCGTGACGAACAAGACGCGTGACGTGAAGCAAACGAGCTCGGCAGATCGCGTCGACGAAGAGCCTGCTTCACGCGCGACCGCCGACATCGTCGCGCCGCCAGATCGCGTATCGCGTGCGGATGTCCACGCGTGTCCGGTGGCGTCGAGACACCACCTCACGCGACATCGCACTACCGCGCGCGACTGCCGCGCCGACGCGCGTGTGGTGGCGGGCGAGCGACGGGCGAGCGGCCGGTGGGCCCGGCTGGGCTTGCAGATGTTCCGGAGAACGCTATAATCGCCGCCACCCCTCGACGGCCGCTCGCGGCCGCCGGCGTCCACTGCCCGCGCGTGCGGGTGATGATGTCGAACCACGGAGGGAGACGAATGGAGCCGAGCCTCTCGGAAGTGGAGCAGCGCCTCTTCGCCGCGGCCCTCGCGGCGATGGTCTGTTCCCACTCCCGCGAGCGGGACGACGAGCGCTGGGGACGCACGGTGGCGCGCGCGCTCGGGGCGCTGGTGGGCGCGCGGAGCTCCGTGGTCGTGCTCCAGTGCGGGCGCGCGGTGCGCGCCTTCGGCGACGGCGTCGGCGCCGGCGGCGAGCTGCTGCGCCGCGCGGCGCGACCGCCGGGCGGGCTTCCGGCGGGACCCGAGCACCGGACGCCGCGGCCGGCGGCGGAGCTCCCCACGCGGACGCGCGCCTGGTGCCGCGCGGTGCACCAGCGGCACGGCGCGCTCACCGCCGACGACGTCACGCCGGGCGTCTGCTACGACGCCGTGGGGCTGACGGCCGAGCTCGGGCTGCCGGAGCTGTACGCCTGCGCCGCCTGCCACCACCGCCGCCCGCAGTCGGCCGCCGAGACGCGCCGCCAGCTCGAGCTGCTCCGCCTCCTCCTGCCGGCGTTCGCCGCGGCGGCGCGCGCGCGGCTGTTCGCGGGCACGCCGCACCGCGCGCTCACGCGGCTCCTCGACGCGGTGAGCGTCGGCACGCTGCTCTGCACGCCCGCGGGGGACGTCTTCTACGAGAACGTGGCGCTCACCCGCGCGCTCGCCGCCGACCCCGAGCGCGAGCGTCTCCGCCGCGAGCTCACGCACGCCGCGCGCGCCTACGCCGCGGCCGCGGCGACCGCCGCGCCACCGGCCGCTCCGCCGCCGGCCGCCGCGCGCCACCTGCGCGCCGAGCGCGGCGCGTC
>JBJMNL010000137.1:0-19576 GCA_045804285.1 Gemmatimonadaceae bacterium | reverse complement strand
GAGCCACCCGCCGCACCCCTGCACGGCGTTGTACTCGCGCTCCTTGCGCCTGAAGGTCCGGTTCGGCAGCCACTCGGTTCCCTGCACGGTCGCGACGCTCACGCGCTCGGCGAGCACGGGAAACCACTCCCCCGTGCGGTCGATCTCCCACGACGTCTCCGCGATCACGAGGAAGCGGCTCCTCGCCGGCGTGCCCCTCGACACCCAGTACATCGCCCCACGCTCGGCCCGGGAGAGGCTCCCCAGGTCGGGCAGCTCCCCCTCGATGTTCGGGTGACGGAGCAGGGCGGAGCAGGTGGCGAAGGCGAGAAAGCCGCCGAGCACGGCCATCGGAAGGCCCCGGCCGTGGAGCGTCGGCGGCGGGCTCTGGCGACGCCGCGCCATCGACGGCCACGCGCCATCCGGCTCGTCGCGGAGCTCGGCGGCGTCCGCCGGTCGGCCGCCGCGGGTGAGTAGCGGCAGGATCACCTCCACCACCGCGATCCCCGCGAGCATCGCCAGGGGGATGGTGGCGTACGTCGAGCCGGCGCGCTGGTCGAGCAGCACCGTCGTGACCCACCAGACCGGGAGCAGCCGCCGACCTCGCCGGAGCGAGGCGAGTCCGCCGATGACGGCGAGCATCCCGATCAGCGAGAGGAGCGGCTCCCCCGTCCCCAGCCCGAAGTGGTTGAGGGCGCCAACGATCCGCCTGATCAACTCGACCGAGAGGATCAGGCCCGAGGTCCCGAAGGCGGCCCGGAAGGGCGCGAAGCCGTGCAGGATCAGCACGTGGCTCCACCACGCCGCGGTGAGCAGGAGCGTCCCCGCCGCGACCACCACCGAGCCGAGCAGGGCGAACCGGCGCCGCGGGGAAGCGATGAGGAAGAGCATGGCGCTGAACGCCAGGAACGGTACCGTTCCGAGATGGCTGAGGGCGGTGAGCGCGGCGAATACCGTGGCAGAAATCGCGTAGCGCCATCGTTGGCGCGTGTAGAGGCGGTGGAGCTCGCGGAGTGCCAGGATGGCGAAGAGAAAGCCGAGGGCGCGGGTGAGACCGCCGCCCATGATCAGCCAGAGGAAGCTCCGCGGGGTCAGCGCGAACGCGAAGACCGCGGCGACGACCGCCCGGCGCGACCGCAGCATGTCGCTCGCGAGCAGCGCGAACGCCACCACGCTCAGGCTGGTGAGCGCCAATGGCAGCCACCGGAAGAGGTCGATGAGCGGGACCGGCGTCACGGCGTCGAGGAGCGCCGCGACGTAGAAGCCCAGCGGCGAGTAGCCGAACGGGATGTGCGCCGCGTTGTACGAGGTGAACGCGGGAAGCGCGTAGTGCGCGCGCTGGATGTCGCGCGTCATCGCGAAGAACAGGGCGCCATCGTTGAGCGGGAAGCCGGCGGACAGCACGTGTGCCGCCCGTACGGCGACGCCGAGCATCACCGCGGCGGCGACGCCGCGTCGGAACTCTCGGCGCGCGCGCGCCAGCTCTGCTTCCCGGCCCGCGATGGGAAGCGCGGCGGCCGGGACGAAGCGCGAGGAGACGGTGGACATCGCACTCGCTGCATTGGTGAGCGCGGCAGACCCCAGACGCCGCCGGCGACGTCGTGGACGGTCTCCGCAGTACTGACCGCCCGGCAACGAGAGTGCCGCGCGTCGTACCGCGCGACGCGTTCCATGTGAATACCTCGCTCGGCGATGCCGGGCGGTGTCGGCGCCCGCCGCCGGCCGGCGCCCGCCGCGCGCGCTAGGGCTCGACGCCGAAGAGCCGCTCCGCCTCCCGCTCGTACGCGGCCAGCGCCGCGGCGCGCGCCCCGGCGTCCCAGCCGAGCCGCGGCGCGACCACGGCCGCGGCGACCACGGCGGCCGAGCGGCCATGGTCGCGCGTCTCGTGGGCGACGCGGGTGCGGCGGACGAGCAGGTCGGCGAGGGTGCACGCCATCTCCCGCTCGACGGCGTAGGCGAGCTCGGCGCGCCGGTAGGGAAGCCCGCTGACGACGGGCGCGGCGAGCGCCGGGTCGAGCTCGGCGAGAGCCCACACATCCCGCCACCGCGTGCCGTACGCGGCGACCAGTCGCTCGGCCACGGCGCGCGGAGCCTCCGTCAACGCCCCGACCGTACGCTCCGCCGCTTCGACCGCCGCGTCGAGCGACGCGAGGTCGCCGCCCGGCAGGGGGAGCTCGGCGGTGCGGCTCGCCGTCGGGCGGGGGCGCCCCAGCGCCTCCTCGACCGCGTCCACGACCTCGGCGGCCATCGAGCGGTACGTGGTGAGCTTGCCGCCGCTCACCGTCAGCACGCCCGAGGCGCTCCGCTCGATCGCGTGCTCGCGCGAGGCGCGCGTCGCCGCGGGCGCGCCGTCGCCGTTCGCGCGGTACGCGCTCGCGACGAGGGGGCGGATCCCCGCCCAGGCGCTCACGACGTCGCTCGCCGTGAGACGGGCATCGGGGAAGAACGCGTTCGCCGAGCGCACCAGGTAGTCGATGTCCTCGCGCGAGGCGCGTACCTCGCCCGGGGGCGCGGCCGTCGCCGTCTCCGTCGTGCCGACGATGGCCTGCGCGCCCGCCGGAAGGACGAACATGACGCGCCCGTCCAGCGGGGAGATGAGCGTCAGCGCCCCGCGGTTGCCGATCCGCTCGCGCGGCACGCTGACGTGCACCCCCTTCGATCCGCGCACCGACTCCGCCGCCCCGGCGTCGTCGAGCTGGCGCAGCGTGTCGCTCCAGGGGCCGGTGGCGTTGACGACGGCGCGCGCCCGCACGCGGATCTCCCCCCCGCCGAGCGCGTCGGCGACGAGCGCGCCCGTCACCGGCGAGCCCGGCCCCCCCTCGCGGAGCAGCGAGCGAACCTCCGCGTGGTTGAGCGCCGCCGCGCCCGCCTCCACGGCGGCGACGGCGTTGGCGAGGGTGAGACGCGCGTCGTCCGTCGCCGCGTCGTAGTAGGTCGCGCCCCCGACCAGCCCCTCGCGCCGAACGCTCGGCTCGCGTAGCGCCACCTGCGCGGCACTCAGCCGCCGATGCGGCGCCACGTTCCGGAAGAGCGCGAGCGCGTCGTACAGCAGCAGCCCCGCGCCGAGCTTCCAGCGGGGGACGCGGGCGCCCTCGTACACCGGCCAGGTGAACTCGAGCGGGCGCACCAGGTGCGGGGCGATCCGGAGCAGCGTCCGCCGCTCGCGGCTCGACTCGAAGACGAGGCTCAGGTGCCCGTGCTCGAGATAGCGCACGCCGCCGTGCACGAGGCGCGACGACCGGCTCGACGTCCCGCTCGCCCAATCGTCGCGCTCGACGAGCGCCACCGAGAGCCCGCGCAGCGCGGCGTCGCGCGCCACGCCGGCGCCGGTGATCCCGCCGCCGACCACGAGGACGTCGAAGGTCTCGGCCGCGAGGCGGCCGAGCGTGGCGGAGCGGGAAGAGAGGGGCACGTCGGCGTGAGGAGTGGAAGCCGGCAGGGCGGGCGGCGGCGCGTGGGACGCGGCGCGTGGCGCGCGCGCCATGCGGTGAACACTAAGCGCACGGCGCGAGCCCCGCTCGCCCCAACCTGCCGCTCACGGCTCCCGCCCCACCGGCTCCCGGGCGGCGGCCGCACGCCTCCCGAGCGCGCGCCGCGCCTCGAGCGCGAGCTTGCGCCGGGCGTGCAGCGCGATGCGGCCGGGGTCGTAGCGCAGGAGCAGTGCGACGTCGCGCGCGAGCGCCCCCAGGCGGCGCTCGCGCGCGTGGGCGCGGGCGCGCTCGAACAGCGCCTCGCCGTACCATGCGCGCACGCGGTGCATTCCCAGGCGCGCCGCCGCCTCCAGCGCGGGGTCGCCGCGCACCGACCGCAGCTCGCGGCGGAGGAGCGTGATCACGCTGCGCAGCATCCCCGCGGGGTTGTGCATCTTCGACTCGGGGTGCTGGCGGTACAGCGCGATGACCTCGTCGTGCAGCACGATCGGCGCGCGGCGGGCGACGCGAAGGTTGAGCTCCCAATCGGTCGCGAAGTGCGTCGCCTCGTCCCACCCGCCGACGTCGTCGATCACGGCGCGCCGGTACATCGTCGCGCAGGGATAGGTCCGGTCGTTGTCCACGAGGAGCTGCCGGAGGTGATTCTCCTGGACGTGAGGCCGAGGGCGCCACCCTTCGATGGGACGGAGCTCGACGTCGACGCGCTGCATCTGCCCCGACACGAACGCCAGGCCCGCGTGCTCGACATGGTGCCGCATGTTGGTCGCGAGCGCGTGCGGGAGGAGGACGTCGTCCGCGTCGAGGAAGACGACCAGCTCGCCGGTGGTGAGGCGAAGCCCGGCGTTGCGCGCCGCGTTCACCCCGCGGTTCGGCTGCCGGTGGTAGCGCACCCACGGATGACGTGCGGCCACCGCCGCCGCGTCGTCGGGGGAGCCGTCGTCGACGACCACGACCTCGGCCGCACGGTAGCCTTCCTGCCGCTGCACGCTCTCGATCGCGTCCCCGAGAAAGCGCGCCTGGCGATAGCACGGGATGATGACGGAGACGGCTGGAGCGTCCCTCGGGTGGGACGCGAGCTGGACGGTCTCGCGCACGTTGCTGCCCGGATGAGGGAAGGATGGCTCGGCGGCGTCGCCAGGCCCGATCGATGAGCCTCCTACCTCGGCGATTGCTCTCTGCGCGAGAAGCGTTCCCATCGGTCGTCATGCGGACCCGTCCGTCCAGCTACCGACGGGCTCGGTGGCGGCACAGCCGTCTCGCATCGCGTGCCACATCGCGTGCCGTACAGAAGGCCCGTCGAGGCGCGTGGGCGGCAGCGCCTCTCGACGCCGCGCGACGATTCCGGCGCCGGATATGCCGCGTGCGGCGCGCACCGCCGGCGCCGCGCGCCATCGGCTCGCGCGGCCGCGAGCGCCGGCGGGCGTCGACTGGCGCGTGACGAGGCGAAGCGCGAGCAAGGCAGGGAAGAGCTCATGCCGGACAGGGTACTCGAGGGGATGCGGATCGCCGTGATCGCGGCGGATGGGTTCGAGCAGGTCGAGGTGACGCGACCGGTGAAGGCGCTGGAGAGGCACGGCGCGGAGGTCGAGATCGTCTCGCTGCGCCCCGGGTCGATCCAGGGGATGAATCTGCTCTTCCCCGGGAAGAGGATTCATGTGGACCGCACGGTACTCACCGCCGACGCGGACGACTATCAGGGGCTTCACATACCGGGCGGCTTCATCAACCCGGATTTCATCCGGCAGAGCGAGCACGCGCTCGACTTCGTGCGCGCGTTCGACGCGGCGGGGAAGCCGATCTCGGTGATCTGCCACGGGCCGTGGGTGCTGATCTCGGCGGGGCTGGTCGAGGGGCGCCGCCTCACGTCGTGGCCGGGCATCAGGGACGACGTGCTCAACGCCGGGGGTGAATGGACCGACGAGGCCGTGGTGCGCGACGGCAACTGGGTATCGAGCCGGGGGCCGCAGGACCTGCACGCCTTCGACCGGGCGATCGTCGAGCACTTCGCGTCGGCCATGGGACGCGCCGCACCGAGTCGCGTGCGCGACATGGACTGGGGGCGCGTGCTCGCCGGCACCGCCGCGGTCGCCGCCGCCGGCCTCGCCGTGCAGCGATTCCGGAGCCAGGGGGACGGCTGGGATCGCGCCTCGGACCGTACCGGCGGTCGATCGGAAGCGGCCGAGCTCGCGGGCAGTCGGTAGCGGCCGGCGCGCGCGACCACGGGGAAAGAGAGCGGGCGGCGCTCGATCGAGCGCCGCCCGTGTCGTATCTGTCGTCGTCCGCGGCCCCGGCCGTCAGCCGCGGTCGCGACCGATCGTGATCAGCGCCACCGCGCCCACGATCACCGCCGCCGAGACGAGGGTGCGCGCGGTGATCGGCTCGCCGGCGAGGGCCCAGCCGAGGAGAACCGCGACGACGGGGTTGACGTAGGCGTAGGTCGAGGCGCGCGCCGCGGAGACGTGGCCGAGGAGCCAGACGTAAGCGGTGAAGCCGACGAGCGAGCCGAAGACGACGAGGTACATCCAGGCGAGCGCCGAGCGGGGCGCGACATGGGCGAGCGCGAGCCCCCCTCCCTCGCCGGCGACCAATCCGGCCACGAGCAGCAGCACCCCGCCACACAGCATCTCGATCGCGGTGGCGAGGAACGGGGAGCGCGGGAGCCCCGCGCCGCGCGAGATGATCGAGCCGATCGCCCAGGTGAGCGAGCCGAACAGGGCGACGAGCGCGCCGCCGATGCTCACCGCGCCTGCGCCGCCTGAGAGGCCGCCGGAGAAGCTGCCGAGGCCGACGAGGGCGACGAGGCCGGCGAAGCCGGTGAGCAGCCCCGCGATCACGAGCGGGCCTGGCCGCCGTCCTCCCGGGCGCGCCCAGTCGAGCAGCACCATCCAGACGGGCACCGCGGCGACCAGCAGGGCGACGACCCCCGACGGCACGCTCTTCTCCGCCCACACCACCGCCCCGTTCCCCCCGAGCAGGAGGAGTCCGCCGACGAGCGCCCCCCACCCCCACTCGGTGGCCGTCGGCCGCGGCGGCCGCTCGGTCGCGCCCGGCCGGCGCGTCCACGCGTAGAGCAGGGCGCCGGCCACCGTGAAGCGCGCCCCCGCCATGAGCAGCGGCGGGAGCGTCTCGATCGCGAAGCGGATCGCCAGGTACGTCGAGCCCCAGATGACGTAGACGGCGGCGAAGGCCGCGAGGACCTGGGACCGGGGGGCGGCATGCGGGGCGCCGTCGGCGGTCGGAGCGCGACTCGGCGTGCGTGGTGGTGGTGCGGGCGCGGGACGCGGGACGCGGACGGGTGATGACATGGCGGGAATATACCGGGGGAGCCAACCCGAAAATTGCGGTGCGCGAGAAGAATACGGGGCGCGAGGATCCGGTGCCGGCCGCGCCGCGGGTGGTGTGTACCTTCCCGGTGGGGGGGGACCTCCCGGACCCGCTTTCCGCCCCTTCTCCCGCCCGGTAACTTCCATACATGCCAACCTTTGGTTCCAACGGCCGCCGCGTGGCGGTGGTGGCGGGGCTTCGCACGCCCTTCGCCAAGGCGGGGACGGCGCTCAAGCACGTGACCGCCATCGAGCTCGGGAAGGCGTGCGTAGCCGAGCTGATCCAGCGGACCAACCTCGACGGCAAGGACGTCCAGGCGATCGCCTTCGGGACGGTGATCCCGTCCGTGCAGGCGCCGAACATCGCCCGCGAGGTGTCGCTGATGCCGATGCTCCCCAAGGGAGTGGAGGCGTTCACGGTGAGCCGCGCCTGCGCCTCCGCCAACCAGGCGATCACCGACGCCGCCGACCAGATCGTCCTCGGCCACTACGACGTCATGATCGCCGGCGGCGCCGAGTCGCTGTCGAACGTGCCGATCCTCCACTCGCGCGCCTTCAGCGACGTCCTCGTCACCGCCTCCAAGGCGAAGTCGCTCCCGCAGCGGCTCCAGGCGTTCGCCCGCGTCCGCCCCAAGGACCTGATCCCGATCACGCCGGCCATCGCCGAGCCGACGACCGGGGAGACGATGGGGCAGAGCGCGGAGAAGATGGCGAAGGTCAATCACATCACGCGCGAGGAGCAGGACCAGCTCGCGCTGCGCTCGCACCGCCTCGCCGCCGCCGGCACCGCCGACGGGCGGCTGATCGCGGAGATCGCCCCCTTCTACGTCCCGCCGAAGTACGAGACGGTGATGTCGCGGGACAACGGCATCCGCGAGGACACGTCGCCGGAAGCGCTCGCCGCGCTCAAGCCGGTGTACGACAAGCGCTACGGCTCGGTCACCGCCGGCAACGCGTCGCCGCTCACCGACGGCGGGGCGGCGGTGCTGCTGATGAGCGAGGACAGGGCGAAGGCGCTCGGCTACACGCCGCTCGGCTACATCCGCAGCTACGCCTACGCCGCGCTCGATCCCGGCGAGCAGCTCCTCCAGGGGCCCGTGCTCGCCGCGCCGGTCGCCCTGCAGCGCGCCGGGCTCGCGCTCAGGGACATCGACCTCGTCGAGATGCACGAGGCGTTCGCCGCGCAGGTGCTGTCGAACCTCCAGGGGTTCGAGAGCCGCGCGTGGGCCGAGCGCGCCGGCTTCTCCCACCCCCTGGGCGAGGTCGACCGCGCACGCCTCAACGTGATGGGCGGCTCGATCGCCATCGGGCACCCCTTCGGCGCCACCGGCGCCCGCATCCTCACCACGCTGCTCAACGAGCTCGGGCGGCGCGGGGGGCAGTTCGGCCTCATGACCGTCTGCGCCGCCGGGGGGATGGGACACGCCATGGTGGTGGAGCGAGCGTGACGCCTGCGTGACGCCCACCTGACGCGCGCGAAGCGCCGGTTGGAAGTTCTCGGTGGCCGGTCCGCAGTGAGCGGCCGACCGCCGGCTGGCTACCGAACGCTGTGGACCGCCGGCTGGCCGTTGGCCGCGCTCAACGATTCGACACCCCCATGACCACACTCGCCCCCACCGCGACGACGCCCGGCACCGCCCTGCACCTCGAGGTCTGGGGTGCCGTCGCCGTCGTCACGATCGACCTCCCCCACGAGCCCGTGAACAAGTTCACGCGCGGGCTGCGCGGGGAGTTCGCGACGCTCCTCGACCGGATCGAGAGCGATCCGGCGATCACGGCGGCCGTGCTGATCAGCGGCAAGCCGGACGTCTTCATCGCGGGCGCCGACATCGACGAGCTGCAGTCGATCCAGTCGCCGGCCGACGCCGAGCGGCTGAGCCGCGAAGGGCACGCGCTGCTCGACCGGGTGGAGCGCGGCAAGCCGGTCGTCGCGGCGATCGACGGGGCGTGCCTGGGGGGCGGGTTGGAGGCGGCGCTCGCCTGCGCCTGGCGCATCGCGGCCGAGAGCCCGAAGACGGTGCTCGCGCTCCCCGAGGTACAGCTCGGCCTCATTCCGGGCGCCGGCGGGACGCAGCGGCTGCCGCGCACTGTCGGGCTGCGCAACGCGCTCGACATGATCCTCACCGGGAAGAACGTGCGCGCGAGAAAGGCGCTGCAGATCGGGCTCGTCGACGAGCTCGTGCACCCGGCGATCCTGCGCGAGGTCGCGCTCCGCCGCGCCCGCGAGCTGGGCGACGGCACGCGCCGCCGCTCGAGCGGCGGCCGGAAGCGGAACGCCCAGGCGCTCCTCCTCGACGAGAACCCGCTCGGGCGCTCGGTGGTCTTCCGCCAGGCGCGCGAGCAGACGCTGAAGAAGACGCGCGGCCACTACCCCGCGCCCCTCGCGGCGCTCGACGCCGTGGCCGCGGGATACGCCGGCGGCGCCGAGCGCGGGCTGCGCGAGGAGGCGCGGCTCTTCGGCGAGATGACCGCGACGCCGGTCTCGAAGGAGCTGATCTACCTCTTCTTCGCCAGCTCCGCGCTCAAGAAGGACCCCGGCGTCGCGAGCCCGGCCGCCACCGCCGCGCCGGTCGCCAAGCTCGGCGTCCTCGGTGCCGGCTTCATGGGCGCCGGCATCGCGAGCGTCGCCGCGCCGCAGGGGACGGTCGTGCGCATCAAGGACGCCGACACCACGCGCGTGGGGAAGGGGCTCGCGGCCGTCCGCGAGGTGCTCAAGGAGCGGCTGACGAAGAAGCAGATCACGCGGCAGCAGTTCGACGACTACATGTCGCTCGTCTCCGGCACCACCGACTACTCGGGGTTCGGCAACGTGGACCTCGTGATCGAGGCGGTGTTCGAGGACCTCGCCGTGAAGCAGCAGGTGCTGCGCGAGGTCGAGCACGTGGCGCCCGAGCGCGTGATCTTCGCCACGAACACGAGCACGATCCCGGTCGCCCGCATCGCGCAGGCGTCGGCGCGCCCCGACCGCGTGCTCGGCATGCACTTCTTCTCTCCCGTCCACAAGATGCCGCTGCTCGAGGTCATCACGACCGAGCGCACGAGCGACGACGTGACGGCGACCGCCGTGGCCTACGGGAAGAAGCTCGGCAAGACGGTGATCGTCGTGAACGACGGGCCGGGCTTCTACGCGAACCGCATCCTCTCCCCGTACGTGAACGAGGCCGGGCGCCTGCTCGACGAGGGGGTCGCGATCGACGCCGTCGACCGCGCGCTCGTCGAATTCGGCTTCCCGGTGGGCCCGATCACCCTGATCGACGAGGTGGGGCTCGACATCGCCGCGAAGTCGGGCGCGATCGTCGCCGAGGCGTTCGGCGACCGCATGGCGCCGTCGCAGTCGCTCCAGCGCGTCATCGCCGCCGGCCGCCTCGGGCGCAAGGGGAAGTCGGGCTTCTATCAGTACGACGAGAACGGCAAGAAGGGCGACGTCGACCCCACGGTCTACGACCTGCTCCCCACGGGCGCGCACCGCTCGGAGATCCTCACCGAGCAGGTCGTGCGCCGCTGCGTGCTGGCGATGGTGAACGAGGCGGCGCGCTGCCTCGAGGAGAACATCATCCGCTCGCCGCGCGACGGCGACGTGGGCGCGGTGTTCGGGATCGGCTTCCCCCCGTTCCGCGGCGGCCCCTTCCGCTACGCGGACGCCCTCGGCGCCGCCGAGGTCGTCCGCCAGCTCGAGGAGCTCGACAGCCGCTACACGCCGCGCTTCCAGCCCGCCGAGATCCTGCTCGACATGGCGCGCAGCGGGCAGAAGTTCCACGAGAACGGCCGCTAGCCACCAGCGCCGGCCAGCGGCGGCTGACGACCGTCGCTACGAACCCCCGGGACGCGCCGAATGGCGTCCCGGGGGTTCTGCCGTCACCGACGCCCGGTCGCTAGTGCTTGGTGCTGTCCGTCATCCCCATCCGCTTCGCGTCGCGCTTTGCCTCGGCCTTGACGTGCTTGCCGGTGCGGTGCGTCTCGGCCGCGACCTGGTGGCCGGCCTTCCTGGTGGCCTTGTAGGTGTGCTTGCCGGCGCGCTTGATCTCCCGGCCGGTCTTCGTGACGACGGTCTTCCCCTTGGGAAGATGCGAGCTGGTGTCCTGCCGCACCGCGGGCGCCGACAGCGACGCCGCTGCCGGCCGGGCGGCGAGCGACGCCGCGCCGATCGCCGCCGCGAGGGCGGCCAGAGAGGTGAGTGCCTTGACCTGACGCATGGGTCTCCTCGGTCCGAGCGAATGGCTGGGTTCGTCTGCCGCCCGTCCACAACGGCGGCTGAGCTTCGGAAGTGCAAGACATGGGCGCGCGCGCCATCGGAACGCGAAACCCCCGGGACGCCTGAGGCGTCCCGGGGGTTCGTCGGTCGCAGGGGACGAGCGACGGTAGGCCGATCGCGGCGCCCCGTCGCTCCCCGCGGTCGTCAGGGCGCGAGCGTGACGTTCGTCGCCGCGTCGCTGCCGGGCGTCACCGTCACCGACGGCACGAGCGCCGGCTTGAGCGCCGAGCCGCTCGGCGGGAAGACGCGCAGCGCGTACGTGCCGGGCAGGAGGAACGCCGCCGTGTAGGCGCCCGCCGCGTCGCTGCTCGTCGTCGCGACGACGTTGGCGGAGACCGTGTCGGTGAGCGTCGTGCCGGCGCGGACGACCTGCACCGAGGCGCCGGCGACCGGCGGGTTGCCGTCGGCGCTCGACCGCACGGTGCCGGCGATCGCGCCCGTGAGCTCGCGGGCGGTGGCGCGGACCACCGGCTTGAAGAGCAGGCCGTTCTCCATGATCGTGTTGCCGCGCAGCACGAAGCTGTTGCCGAGGTCGAAGTCGATGACCATCAGCGCGCCGCCCTCGACGACGTCGAACGGCCGGGCGAGGTTGACCTTGATCCCCGTGCGCCCCGCGCTCGGCCACGCGATCCCCGGCCTCGCGTTGCCGTTCAGCACCGTCCCGTCCGTCAGGGTGAGGCTCGACTTGTCGGTGTCGAGGATGAGGCGGAAGCCGCGGTAGCGCCCCGTCGGCAGCGTCTGCTGGCCGAGGTTGGTCGTCTTGCCCCCTCGCAGCTCGAGCAGGTTGATGCTCGCGTTCGGCTCGGCGATCGTCACCCAGCCGCGCGACGGGTTCTCGTTATCGTCGTCCCCCTCCACGTTCCTCGCCGCGTCGCCGTCGTCCGTGTCGGCGAGCTTGGCGTCGACGCGCACGACGTAGACGTCGGCGCGCGCCACCTGGTCGTACGGGAAGGGGGCGTCGGTGAGGGCGATGGCGAGCGTGCCCGTCTTCGGGCTGTTCGAGTCGGAGCACGCGGCCAGGGAGAGCACGCCGCCCGCGAAGGCCGCGGCGGCGGAGGCGAGCACGAATGTGCGCTTCATGAGAGTCCGTGAGGGTGGGATCGGCCGGTCGGCCGGCGCCGGTGTGGGGGCGGACTCGAAGGCGCGCCCCGTCCGGCGAGCTCGACGTTACGGCGAGGGGCGGGGGAGCGAAGTGACGGGTACCACAGGAGCGGGGTGACGTGCTCCGGGAGAGGGAGAGCGCCGGGCGTGGCGGCAGGGGGAAACGGAATCGGGACGCCACTCGATCCGAGTGGCGTCCCGAACGCTGTGCGCAGCGTACCGCTTCCGTGGTCGCCGGCGGACGCCGGCGGCCGTGCCTTAGCGGACGGCTTCCTTGAGGCTCGCTCCCGCGCGGAACGCGGGCACCTTGCGGGCCTTCACCTTGATCGCGTCGCCCGTCTGCGGGTTGCGGGCCGTGCGCGCGCTGCGCTTGCGCTGCTCGAACGACCCGAAGCCGGCGAGGACGACCTTGTCGCCCTTCTTCATCGCCTTGGCCAGCACGCCCTCGCCGGGGTGGAAGATGGCGTCCACGACGGCCTTCACGTCGCGGGCCGGGAGGTCGGTGCGCTTCATGATCGCCTGCAGCATCTCGGCCTTGTTCACGAGCTGTTCTCCTTGATGAGTCGACTTTGGGGGTGAGTCCACGCCGCCATCCGCGACCGTGGGGCGCAACCAGCGGCGTCAACAGCATAACGAGTTGCCCGGCCGGGGCGAAGTAGCGCGTTGCGCGTCGGCGGGACGTGCGTAGGACGCGCGAGCGGGCGAGAAGTCAACGAGCGGCGCGCCGGGAGGCCGAGCTGGGAGCCGTCCCGCCTCCCGACGCCACAGTCCCTCACGTAGACTTCTCTGACCACCCGCCCCTTCCCCTCGACCCCCGCTCTCTCCATGCGCTCGGCCCTCACCCTCCTTCTCGCCTCCGCCGCCCTCTCCGCCGCGGCTGGCGCGCAGGCGACCGCCCCGCAGGCGACCGGCCCGCAGGCGCCGCCCTCGCAGCTCACGATCGACCGGATCATCCGGCGCGGCGAGTTCTCCCCGGAGCCCGGTCCGAGCGTCCACTGGCTGAAGGACGGGCGCTCCTACCTCGATACGCGGCCCGCCGCCGACGGGAAGGGCACGGACATCGTCCGCGTCGACCTCGCCACGGGGCGCTCGTCCGTCCTCGCGCCGGCCGCGGCGCTCGTCGACGAGGAGGGGAAGCCGATCGAGGTCGAGGACATCCAGCTATCGGCCGACGAGTCGAAGGCCCTCCTCTTCCACAGCTCGGTGCGCGTCTGGCGCACCAACACGCGGGGCGTCTACCACCTGATCGACTTCGCGACGAAGAAGGTGACGCCCATCGCCCGCATCCGGACGCCGCGGGCGAGCGCCTCCACTGAGAGCGACACGACGGGAGGCCAGCAGAACATGCTCGGCAAGCAGCCGAGCTTCCTCGCCCCGCCCACGCGCAGCGGACTTCAGATGTTCGCGAAGTTCTCCCCGGACGGGAAGAAGGTCGCCTTCGTGCGCGACAACGATCTCTTCGTCACCGACCTCGCGACGGGGCGCGAGACGCGCCTGACGACCGACGGCGGGCCGGACGTCATCAACGGCACTACCGACTGGGTGTACGAGGAGGAGCTGGGGCTCAAGGACGCTTTCCGCTGGAGCCCCGACTCGCGCCGCATCGCCTACTGGCGCTTCGATCAGTCGGCGGTGCCCGCCTTCCCGATGGTGAACGAGACCGAGGGGCTCTACCCGAGCGTCGCCGTGCTCCGCTACCCGAAGGCGGGGGAGCCGAACTCGCGCGTCAGGGTCGGCGTCGTCGACGTCGGCGCCGCCGCGACGGTGGCGGCCGGGCGAGCCGCGGACGTCAACGGAGCCGCGGGCCCGAGCGCCGCGGGCGAGGGTGACGCGCGCGCCGCGGCGACGCGCTGGCTCGACGTCGGCGGCGACACGGGGATCTACGTCGCGCGCATGGAGTGGGTGGGGAACGACAGCCTCGCCGTGCAGCGGCTCCCGCGCAGGCAGAATCGCCTCGACCTGCTTCTCCTGAGCGCGACGTCCGGCGCCGGCCGCACGGTCGTCACCGACCGCGACTCGGCGTACGTGGACGTCGAGGGTGAGGCCGTGACCTGGCTCGACGGCGGGCGCCGCTTCGTGCTGCGCAGCGACCGCGACGGGTGGCGGCAGCTCTTCCTGTACGACCGCGGCGGCCGGCTCGTGAGGCAGATCACGCAGGACGGCGCCGACGTCCTCGAGGTGCTCGCCGTGGATTCGGCGCGCCAGCAGCTCTACGCGACGGTCGCCGCGCCGACCCCGACCCAGCGTCAGGTGATCCGCTGCCCGCTCTCGGCGGCGAAGATGCCCTGCGTCCGCGTCACCCAGGAGCCCGGCACGCACGCGCTCGACGTCGGCCCCGGCGCGCGCTACGCGGTGGACACCCACACCTCGCTCGGCGTGCCGCCCACGGTGACGCTGTACGAGCTGCCGGCGATGACCCGGCGCCGCGTGCTCGTGGACAACGCCGCGCTCAGGGGGAAGCTCGCGGTGCTCACCGTCAAGGCGCCCGGGTTCATCAAGGTGCCGATGCCCGACGGCACGCTCCTCGACGGCTATCGCATCGTCCCGGCGTCGTTCGACAGCACGAAGAAGTACCCGGTGCTCATGCACCTCTACGGCGGGCCGGCCGCCCCGCAGGTGAACGACGCCTGGGGCGGGCGCAACTACCTCTGGCACCAGATGCTCGCCCAGATGGGCTACGTGGTGGTCGTGGTGGACAACCGCGGCGCCGCGTGGCGGGGGCGCGACTTCCGCAAGGTCACGCAGTACCGGCTGGGCGTGATCGAGTCGCAGGACCAGATCGACGCCGCGAAGTGGCTCGGCCGCCAGCCCTGGGTGGACGCCTCGCGCATCGGCATGTGGGGGTGGAGCTACGGCGGCTACATGACCGCCCTCACCCTCTCGCGCGGCGGCGCCCTCTTCAAGGCGGGGATCGCGGTCGCCCCGGTCTCCGACTGGCGCTACTACGACACGATCTACACCGAGCGCTTCATGTGGACCCCGCAGGAGAACGCCGACGGCTACAAGCAGAGCGCAGTGCTCACGCACGTGCCCGGCATGACGGCGCGCTTGCTCCTCGTCCACGGCACGGGGGACGACAACGTCCACCCGCAGAACTCGATCAACCTCGCCAACGCCCTCGAGCGCGGCGAGAAGCCCTTCTTCATGCTCCTGTACCCGAACCGCACCCACTCCATCTCGGGCGGGAACACCCAGGTGCACCTGTACGAGAGCTTCACGCGGTTCATCAGGGAGAACCTGTAGTCAGCGGCCGCCGCCCGTCGGCGGCAACGGGAAGGGGAAACGGGCAACGGTGAACCGCTCACCGTTGCCCGTTTCCCGTTCCCCCTGACCCTCGGCGGCCACCTGCCGGCCTCCACGCAACCTTTCCCCGACTTCCGTTGTCTACTCCTCCGACATGGCACGTGACGACCTTCGCACCGCGCCGCGGGTGGACGAGCGGAGACTGATCGAGCGCGTCCTCGCCGGCGAGGCGGGGGCGGAGCGCGAGCTCTACGACGCGCACGTGGACCGCGTCTACCGGCTCGCCTTCCGGATGTCGGGGCGCGACGACCTGGCGCAGGACTTCACGCAGGACGCCTTCATCCGCGCCTTCGAGCGGCTCGCCGAGTTCCGCGGCGACGCGGCCTTCGCGACCTGGCTGCACACGATCGCGCTGTCGGTGGTGATGAACGGGATGCGGAAGGTGAAGCGGTTCCAGACGCGCGAGGCGGAGCTCGACGAGGGAGTCGCGCTGGCGGTACCGGCCGGGGGGCGCCGCGAGGCGGAGCCCGACCTCAAGACGAGGCTCGCGCGGGCGATCGACGCCCTGCCCGACGGATGCCGCGCCGTGTTCCTGATGCACGACGTGGAAGGCTACACGCATGAGGAGATCGGCGCCGCGCTCGGCGTTCAGCCGGGCACCTCGAAGGCGCAACTGTCGCGGGCCCGCGCGAAGCTGCGCGCGGCGCTCGCGGACTTCGCGGGGGAGTGGGTGCAATGACGCACGACCACAGGGACGATCCGATGGACGACCGCGTGGGCGACGACCGGCTCGACGACGACCGGCTCGACGACGCCCTGCTCGCGGCGGCGCACGCCTACCACGCGCCGCCGGCCGGAACGCCGCGCGACGCGATGTGGGAGCGGATCCGGGCGGCGCGCGCGACGACCGCCGCGACGACCGCCGCCGGCGACGTCCAGCAATACCGGGTGCGCCACCTGCGCCGGCGGCCGGCGTGGGCGATGCCCCTCGCCGCCGCCCTCCTGCTCGCCGCCGGGGTCACGATCGGACGGATCTCCACCGGGGACCGGCCGCCCGCGCCTTCGACGACGCCAGTCGCGCTCGGACCGGCGACGCCGGGCCTCCAACCACCGCGCACCGCGGCCCCGAGCACCAACCCCGGGGCCGGCAGCCGCGTCATCACGGCCGAAGCTCCGACCGGTGCCGCACCGTCCCACGCGCGCCCCGCCCCCGCCCCCGCCCCCGCCCCCGCCCCCTCGCCCGACGCCCCCGACCCCCGCAGCGCCGCGCTCGCCTACCGCCTCGCCGCCGCCGAGCACCTGGCGATGACCGAGACGCTGCTCGCCACCGTGAGCGCGGACGCGCGCGCCGGCCGCGCCGACAGCTCGGTGGCGGCGTGGGCGCGCGACCTCCTCGGCACCACGCGCGTGCTGCTCGACTCGCCGGCGGCGCGCGACCCACAGCTCGCGCGGCTGCTCGAGGACCTCGAGCTCGTTCTCGCGCAGGTCGCGCAGCTCCCCGCCGCGCGCGGCGCCGCGGCGACCACCGAAGAGCTGCAGGCGATCGACCGCGCCGTGCGGCGGCGCGGCGTCCTGACCCGCGTGCGGGCGGCGATCCCCCCCGGGGCGCTCCCCGCCGGCACCTGATCCACCCCCTGAGGCCAAGCCCATGAGACCATCCCTCGCCTTTCTCACCTGCGCGCTGCTCGCCGCGTCCGAGGTCTGGACGCCCGGCGGCTACGGCCCGCGCGCGGCCGCGGCGCTCGCCGACGCCGTCGCGCCGCGGCGCGACATCGCGAGCGTTCCCCCTCCCCCCGCTCCCTGGCGCGCCGACGACCCCGCGGACTCGCTCTACCGCGCGGCTCGACAGGCGCTCAACGACGGCGAGTGGCGCCAGGCGGCGACGCTCTTCCGCCGCATCGCCAACCGCTACCCGTCGTCCGGGTACGCCCCCGACGCCCTCTACTGGGAGGCGTTCGCGCGACGCCGCCTCGGCGGCGAGAGCGAGCTGCGCGCCGCGCTCTCCGCGCTCGACCGCCAGCGCCAGCGCTTCCCTGACGCCGACACGCGCCGCGACGCCGACGCCCTCCGGGCGCAGATCAACAGCGAGCTCGCGCGCCGCGGCGACCCGGGCGCCACGGAGGCGCTGATCAGGGACGCCAGGCCCGACAGGAGCGCGAAGGCCGGGAAGGGGGAGAAGAGGGGCGGCTCGCGCACCGCCGGCGCGTCGTGCCCGGCGGACGACGACGACGATCGACGTATCGTCGCGCTCAACGCCCTCATGCAGATGGACTCCGAGCAGGCGATGCCGATCCTGCGCGACGTCCTCGCGCGGCGCGACGCCTGCTCCGAGCCGCTGCGCCGCAAGGCGGTCTTCCTCGTCGCCCAGAAGCACACGCCGGACGCGGCCGACATCCTGCTCGGCGCGGCGCGCAACGACCCCGACCCCGACGTCCGCCGCCAGGCGGTGTTCTGGATGTCGCAGGTCGGCGGCGACCGCGCGACGGCGGCCCTCGACTCGATCCTCCGCCGCTCCGACGACACCGAGCTGCGCGAGCGCGCGATCTTCGCCATCTCGCAGCAGCGCGGCGAGCAGAGCCGGCGCACGCTGCGCGAGTTCGCGGAATCGAGCGCGCCGATGGAGCTGCGCGAGAAGGCGGTCTTCTGGCTCGGCCAGCACGACCGCTCGCCGGAGACCGCGGCCTTTCTCCGCTCGCTCTACGCGAAGCCGGGAAGCGCGGAGCTGCGCGACGAGATCATCCACGCCATGGCGGAGCAGGGGGGCGAGGAGAACGACCGCTGGCTCTTCCAGATCGCCCAGGACCCGAAGGCGGACGCCGAGTCGCGCAAGAAGGCGCTCTTCTGGCTCGGCCAGCAGCGCCGCGTGCCGGTGAGCGAGTTCACCTCGCTCTACGACAGGGTGCGCGACCCCGAGGTCAAGGAGCAGATCATCTTCGTCCTCTCCCAGCGCCGCGAGTCCAGCGCCACCGACAAGCTGATCGACATCGCCCGTAGGGAAACCGACCGTGAGCTGCGCGGCAAGGCGCTCTTCTGGCTCGGCCAGAAGGACGATCCGCGCGTGAAGCAACTCCTGCTGGAGATCATCAACCAATGACGAGCCGCCCCCCCGCCCTCTCCGCCCCGCGCGCCCTCGCGCTCCTCACGCTCCTCGCGCCCATCACCCTCGCCGCCGCGCCGGCGCGCGCCCAGTCGCTCGCCGACCGCGTGGCCGCGGCGAGCGACGGAGACGTGCGGATGACGTACGCCGCCCGGCCGGGCGCCTGCGGCGACGGAAAGGACGTCGTCGCCCTCGGCCGCAACCTCTACATATACGACTCCATGGAGTCGTACGGCCGCTGGTCGGGCGTGAGCTGCGTGCCCGGCCCGGTGCGCGTCACCCTCACGGTGCAGAGCCGCGCCGTGACCGGCGCCCGCATCCGCATCGGGCCGGCGGCGACGCCGTCCGCCGGCGGGACGGAGCTCGGCGTCGTTCCGGCCGCCGCGGCCGCCGAGTACTTCCTCGGGCTCGCGCGGCGCGCCGACGCGCCGCGGGTGGCGAAGGAGGCCGTGCTCGCCGCCGCGCTCGCCGACAGCGCGAGTGTCGCCCCGGGGCTGCTGCAGGTCGCGCGCGACGACTCGCGCCCGCGTGCCGCGCGCCGCCGCGCCGTGCACTGGGCCGGCGCGCTCGGCGGCGCCTCGATCGTCCCCGACCTCGACGCGATCGCGCGCGACCCGCGCAGCGACCGCGAGATCCGCGAGCCCGCGCTCGCCGCGCTGTCGAGCGTCGAGGGAGACGCCGGCGTCCCGGCGCTCCTCCGCTACGCGCGCGGCGGCGACACGGACCCGTGGCTCCAGAAGAAGGCCGTCTTCTGGCTGGGCCAGACCGACGCCCCGGACGCGCGGCGCGCCCTGCGCGCCATCATCGACTCGACGGGCGCGTCCGACGAGCTGCGCGGCGCGGCGATCTTCGCCCTCGGCCACGGCGACGACGTGACGGCCGACGACGTCCGCTTTCTCGAGGCGGCGTACTCGCGCGTCGAAAGCGCGAAGCTCAAGGACCAGATCCTGATGGCGGTCACGCAGCAGGACCGTGGCGGCGCCGGCGTGCGGTGGGCGCTCGACCGCGCCCGCGACCCGCGCGAGCCGCTGTCGGCGCGCAAGAAGGCGGCCTTCTGGGCGGGGCAGGGGGACGCACCGGTCAAGGACCTCGTCGACCCCTATGATGGCGTGACCGAGCCGGAGCTCCGCGAGCACCTGCTGTTCGTGCT
>JBJMNL010000136.1:0-11555 GCA_045804285.1 Gemmatimonadaceae bacterium | reverse complement strand
CGGCGCCGCCGAGCGGCCGGCGGCGCGGTGAAAGAACCAGCAGGCAGCGTGCGTCTTGTACGGCGACTTGTCGCGCGAGAAGCGTACGTCGCGGTGGATGCGGAAGAGCGACCGCTTCGTGTCGCCGACGATCTCCGGCGCGACCGTCGCGAGGCGGACGTCCATCTCCTCCACCAGCTCGCGCAACGGCGCGCGCACCTCCCGCTCGTAGGTCTCGCGGCGCGCCTCGAACCACTCCTTGCGGTTGTTCGCGGCGAGGCCGCGGAGAAAGCGAAGGGACGCTGGGGCGAACATGTATGAGAGAGCGGGGAGGCGTCAGGCGCGAGTCGAAAGGGATGCGCGACCAGTTGGCAGTGAGCAGTTGTCAGTCATCAGTCGTCAGTCGCCGGCGTCGAGCGCAGACTCTTCACCCCGAACCGCAAAACTGCCAACTGCACACTGCCAACTGCACACTGCCAACTGCCCCTCGCCATCTCCCCTCCTCGACCTCACCTTCCCGTTCATTGCCCCGCCGACTCCCGCAATCCACGGGACGCGCGCACCACCGCCCGCGTCGCGACGCGGTAGCGGCCGGAGGGGGTGCGGATGCCGGTGATCGACTCGTAGTCGCCGGCGCTGGTGACGACGAGCCCGCGGACGTCGGGGCGGCTCGTCGCCCAGGCGAGGGCGCCCCAGATGGCACGCTCCTGACTGCGCTCGCCGTGCGCCGCCGGGTAGCCGCCGGCGGCGAAGACCCACTGCTCCTTGCGCGGGGCGGGGAGGGCGCGCATCCAGCGGTCGGCGGCGCGGGTGCGACTCTCGAGGGCGAAGCCGCCGCGGAAGCTCGGGAAGAGCGTGAAGCCGACGACGTCCACCGGCGAGCCCGGCGCGGCCGCCCACGCGTAGAGCGCGCTGTCGGCCGCGCCGTAGCTCGCGGCCGCGACGCCGACGCGGATGCGCCGGTCCACCCGGTGGGCGGCGGCGGCCGCCTTGTCGAGAAAGCTCTCCCACGTCCGGGGCGGGAGCACGCCGATCGCGCGCGCGCCGGCGCCGTACGGCTCGTCGGCGGGGAGCAGGTAGTCGGGGCGCAGCCGCTGCGCGACGCGACGCACGTCGGCGAGGCGCGAGGCGACGAACGCGTCGGGGCTGCGGCGGTAGCGCTCGCCGTCGTCCGCGTCGTAGCCGAGGGCGACGATGAGCAGCGTGCTGTCGCGGCGGAGCTGGTCGAGCGAGCGCGCGAGCGAGTCGAGCGTCGCGGCGCGCGTGCCTTCGGGCTCCAGGACGAGCATCACCGCGCCGACGTCGAGCGTGTCGGCGAGCTGGAGGTCGCCGCGCATGGCGCCCGGCGTCGGCAGGTCGTCGAGGTTGGAGAAGAGCCTGAGCCCGACGGCGAAGTCGCCGGTCGGGTGCTCCTGCAGGCGCTCGTCGGCGTAGCGCGCGTAGCTGCCGACGGCTCGCACGGAGGGCGGGATCTCGACGAGCGTCAGCGCGGCCGAGATGGCGGCCACGAGGGCGATCGCGGCGCGGAGGAACTTGCTCGCGCGCCAGCGCGCCGGGTACGCGGGCGCGAGCACCGGGATCTGCATGGCCAGCGGCGAGGTGAGCGCGGCCGCGCCGGTGACGAGGCCGAGCGTGCTGGCCTGCGCCGCGGTGAGCGAGAGCAGCGAGGCCGGCTCGGGGAGGCCGAGCGCGCCGGCGTAGCGCACGAGGCCCGCGCCCGCCACCAGCGCGTCGTAGACCACCACCGGGATGCCGATGATCGGCGCGACGAGCCCGCGCACGGTGGCGTACGCCGCCTGCGCGGTGAAGAGCAGGAGGGCCAGCGGCCAGAGCCAGGTGAGGTAGGCGACGGAGCGCGCCGTCAGCAGCGATCCCGACGCGACCTCCAGGACGAGCGCCGGCGCGACGACGAGCCCGGCGAGCGCAGCCAGCGCGCGGAAGGGGCGCGGCGCCTTGCGCAGCTGCGCGATCTGGCCGGCCAGGAACACGTCCCAGACGAGGATCAGCGCCGAGAGCGCGATGAAGGCGGGCGCGAGGAAGGCGTGATATCGCACGGCGGTCGGCGGCTGTGGCGGGCGCGACGCGTCAGCCGCGTGCCCGCTGCTCGCTCCGGATCTCGCGCGCCGCGAGCCGCCGCGCGAAGACGTCGAGCGCCTTGCGTGCGTCGTGCGTGGCGAGCGAGAGGACGTCGAGCAGGAGCAGCTCGCGCTCGGGGAAGGCGTGCACCGACATGTGGCAGCCGTCGAGCAGGATGAGGCTGGCGACGCCGTCGTGCGGGAGCTGGCGGACGATGGGAGCGCCGATGGGCGCGAATCCGGCGGCGCCGGCGGCGGCGATCAGCAGCCCGCCGAGCAGCGACGAGTCGCGGAGCTGGGCCGGGGGGACGCCGCGGAAGTCGGCGACGAGGTGCGAGAAGCTCCCCTCGCTGCCCTGGTCGTCGCCCGCCGAGGCGCGCGCTGGGGTGGCCACCTAACGCGCCACCGCCGAGGCGGGGTCGGCCGGCGTGGCGAGGAGGCGCTGAGGGCGGGGGACGGCGGGCGGCATGCGGTGGCGCGGGCGGCGCGGGTAGGGTGAGGAGGATCTTATACGGGCGCGGGGGCGGACGATAGAGAGCGCGGCGTCGGGGCGGGGGAGTGGGCCCCGTTCCGAGCGGCGTGGCGCCGGGGCCGCCGGGCCGTCGGTTGCCATCGCCGCCGTGTCGAGCGTAGCTTCTCCCCCCATGAACCGCGGCGCGATCTTCAGCCTGCCGAACGTCGTCTCGATGTCGCGTCTCGTGCTCGCCGCCGGCTTCGTGGGCGCACGGGGGCCGGAGGAGCGGCTCGCGCTCATCGGGGTGGCGTCGGTCACCGACTTTCTGGACGGGTGGCTCGCTCGCCGGCGCAACGCCGCGACGCGCTGGGGCGCCCTGATCGACCCGATCGCCGATCGCGTCTTCGTGCTCGCCGCCGTCTCGGCGTTCCTCGTCAGCGGGGAGCTGACGGTCGCCCAGTACTTCATCCTCCTCTCGCGTGACATCATGACGGCGGTCGGTTTCGTCGTCGCGCGCATCGTCCCCTGGCTGCGCCCCGTCGAGTTCAAGGCGCGCCAGCTCGGGAAGCTGGTGACGGTGCTCCAGCTCGCGACGTTCGTCGCCGTGCTCGCCGCCCCGTCGCTCGTGTCGCCGCTGGTCGTCGCCGTGGGCGTGGCCTCGGCCGCCGCCGTCGCGGACTACACGCTCGCCCTCTGGCGCGACCGCGCCCGGTGAGCGCCGTCCCGGTCGCCGTGGTGGGTGCCGCGGCGCGGCGGGGCGCGGGAAGCGCGGCCCGGGTGGCCGCCGTCGCCCTCGCCCTGGCCGTCTCGCTCGCGCCGGCGGCGCGCGCCGTGGGGCAGGCGCCCGCGGCGGCGCGCCGCCCCCGCGTCGAGCTGCGCGGCGACGTGATCGCCGGCCGCACGACGCACGCCCAGCTCGCCCTCGGCGCCAACGCCCCGCTCGGCAACTACGTGCGCGTCGATGCGCTCGCCGGCGCGGGGAGCGCGTCGAGAGGGGGCGAGACGCGCTTCGGCGCGCGCGGCGACCTCCTCGCCCGATTCCTCCTCGACCCGTTCCGCCAGTCGCGCTGGGGCCCGTACGGCGGCGGGGGCGTGAGCGCCATCTTCGTGGACGGCGGCGGCTGGCACGGCTACGTCGTCGCCCTCGTCGGCCTCGAGGGCGCGCCCCTGCGCGGCCTTCTCCCCGCGCTGGAGGTCGGGCTCGGCGGCGGGACGAGGGTCGGTCTCGTGCTGAGGAGAGCGCCGGCGGAAGGGCGATAAAGACAAACGCCCCGTCAATGCGGGGCGTTTTCATTTCGTACGCGTCGTTCTCGTGCTGCGGGTCGTGCGGGTCCTGCTCTATACGCGCTGGACGGTCGGCTCAGGCGGCCGAGGCGGCGGCGTCCCGGGTCTCGGCCGCGCTCGCCTTGGGAGGCTGCACGAACCGCTCGCCCATCGCGCGCAGCTCGGCGACCTCGGTGCCGGAGAGCTCGTGGTAGCGCTCGGCGATGTACGACATCGTCTCGTCGAACCACTCCGTCTGGTGCTCCGGCGCGGCGCCGACGACGCCACACCGCATGATGTGCTGGAACATCTCGTCGCGCGCCTGCTCCTGAGGAGTCGGCTCCGCGGCGGGACCACGACGACGAATTTTCTGTTTGGCCATGTAATCCTGATGATGGTGAATACGTCCCTGAATATAACCTTTTATGAGGCGCGATCATAGTCGCGTACAGCGGCGCCGCCGCGGGCCCCGCGTCGGGTCGCCGGCGGCGTGAGACGCACCTGCTATACCAGTTCGCCCTCGCTCCGCTCCGTACCCGCGGACGCCGGCGAGGCGGCGCGCGCGCCGGCGTCCGCGCGTGCCGCCGGCAGGGCAGGGTCGACCGTGCCGGGGCCACTGCCGCCCGTCGCCGACGCCACGAAATCCGCGATCAGCGCGGCGAGCTCCGCCGGCGCCTCCTCGGGGATGAGCCGGCCGACCCCCGGCATCGTGACGAGGCGTGCCTCGGGGATCGCCGCGGCGAGCGCCCGCGAGATCTCGGGCTCGACCCATCGGTCGAGCTTGCCGGAGAGGACGAGCGTCGGGATGGCGAGGAGGCGCAGGTCCACCTCCTCGAGGTCGTCGACGACCACGGCGCGGGCGAGCGCCAGCAGGTGCGAGACTCCCTCGCGGCCGACGTACGGCGCGAGGTAGCGCGCGACCAGCTGGTCCGGCATGCGCGCCGGATCGGCGACGCCGCCCTGGAGCACCGACCCGATCAGCGGCGCGGCGCCGAGCATGCCGCGGCTCACGCGAAAGGCAAAGCGGGCCGTGTTCCGCTGCAGCGTCCGCACGTCGCGACCCGGCACGGCGTCGAAGCCGATGGAGTTGACGAGCACGAGCCCGTCCACGCGCTCGGGGCGCGCCGCGGCGAGTCGCAGAGCCACGCCGCCCCCCAGGTCCACGCCGACGACGCACGCGCTCGACAGGCGCAGCGCCGTCATCGCCCGGTCCACGTAGTCAGCCTGCGCCGCGATGCCGAACTCGGCGTCGAAGGGGCGGTCCGACTCGCCGTAGCCGAAGAGGTCGATGGCATAGGCCGTGAAGCCCGCCATCGCCAGCGCCGGCGCGACCTCGCGCCAGAGGAAGCACGAGGTCGCGAACCCGTGCAGGAGGACGATCGGCGTCCCACCGTGGCCATAGCGCTCGACGTGGACCGAGCCGGGCCCGACGGGAATGCGGAGCAGGTCGGCGTCGGGGGCGGGGTCGGGAAGCGGGAGGGCGCGCGTGGAGGGAATGGGTCGGGAGGGGGAGGAGGTGGAACGAGCTACCCGGATGGGTGGTACCCAGCAGGAACCGCGGACGGGAGGCATCCAGGGCATGTGGACGTCAGGCCAGCGAGATCCGTGGCCCGAGATCGCGATCCCGTCGATACGCCCCGCCCGGGGAAGCCTCGGTATCGGCTACCGGGGTCGGCCTTCACGGGAAAGATAACCCCCCCGCAATACCGCCTTTGCTTCCGCCGCTTCCGGCCCTAGCTTTCGCCTAGCGCCCGCGAAGCCGCTGTTGCGCGCGCTGATGATCTGCACCTCCCGCCCCGGCCTGGCGCC
This sequence comes from Gemmatimonadaceae bacterium, assembly GCA_045804285.1. Taxonomy (GTDB): domain Bacteria; phylum Gemmatimonadota; class Gemmatimonadetes; order Gemmatimonadales; family Gemmatimonadaceae; genus DATMHT01. The sequence continues at coordinate 5,975 of JBJMNL010000136.1, read as the reverse complement.
CCCGCGCCCGCCCCCTCCGCCCCGCGCGACGACCGGCGCCGGTCCGCCGTCCGGCGCGGTGCGGAACCCGAGCCCCCGGTGGATCGTCTAACACAGCGACCCGGAGGCAGGATGTCGGAGCAGACTTACGACGACGGGCGGGCGCGCAACCTCGAGGCGCTCCTCGTCGCCCTCGCGAGACGGATCCAGGAGCTCGAGAAGCGTGGCGAGCTCCTCCGGCACGCCGGCGAGCTGACGCAGCTCATCGGCGACGTTCGCAGCGAGCTCTTCCACTACGAAGTTCGCGTAACCTACGACACGCCCGAGGTGGCCGATAGCCGCCGGGTCGTGGCCGAAGCCAAGGAGATGGACGCAGCGGTATGGGAAAGAACCGAATGGACGCCGGACGAGGATCCGGACGACCCGACGCCATGAAGAAGGGGAAGCCCGCCGCGCAGCGCTCCTCGAGCGTGCGCCGGAGCAAGCGGCCGCAGGCGGGGCGGTTCGCCGCGCTGCTCGCCGGGATCGCCGTCGTCGGCGCCGGCGCGCTCGGCTATGCCTACCAGTCCTCCAGGAAGAAGGTCACGACCGTCGACCCGAACCTCCCGGCGCTCGCCGCCCAGGGGTACGTCGAGGGCGACAGCGCGGCCCCGCTCCAGGTGCTCGAGTTCGGCGACTTCGAGTGCCCGCAGTGCGGGCAGTTCGCCGTCGTGACCGGGCCCGACGTCCGCAAGCAGCTCATCGAGACGGGGAAGATCAGCCTGCGCTACTTCGACTACCCGCTCCCGATGCACAAGAACACCTGGCCGGCGTCGCACGCCGCCGCGTGCGCCAACGAGCAGGGGAAGTTCTGGCCGATGCACGACCGCCTCTACGCCGGCCAGGAGGAGTGGAACGGCGAGGCGACGGGGAACCCGAAGAAGCTGTTCATGGCCTACGCGACCGGGCTCGGCCTCGACGTCGCGAAGTTCGAGCAGTGCTTCGACTCGCAGAAGTACCAGCGGCAGATCGAGGCGAACAAGGCCGAGGCCGAGCGCCGCAACCTGAACTCGACGCCGACCTTCATCATCGGCAAGCGCGTGGTCCCGGGCAACATGCCGTACGACGTCTTCAAGGCGTACGTCGACTCGGCGCTCGCGGAAGTGCCGGCCCGCAAGAGCGCGGCGACCGCCGCCGCGCCGGCCCCCACGCCCGCGCCGGCCCCCGCCGGCGCGAAGCGGTGAGCGGGGCGGCGCGATGAGCAAGCGAATGCTCGCCGCGGCGCTCGCCCTCGCCGGCGTCTTCGTGTCGCTGTACCTGACGCTCTACAAGGTGGGCGTCATCGGCCAGCTAAGCTGCAGCGTGGGCTCGTGCGAGGCGGTCAACACGAGCGAGTGGTCCACGCTCCTCGGCCAGCCGGTCGCGCTCTGGGGGCTCGGCTTCTACGTCGCGACGTTCGCCGTCGCCGTCGCCGGACTCGGGGGGCGCTTCCTCGACTCGCGCGCGGTCTCGCTCCTCCTCACGGCCATGGCGGGCACCGGCGTCCTCTTCTCCGCCTGGCTCACCTACCTCGAGCTCTTCGTCATCCACGCGATCTGCATGTGGTGCGTGATCTCGGCGATCATCGTCACGCTCATCTTCGCGCTGTCGCTGCTGGACCTGCGCGAGGTCGGCGGCGGCGGGGACGCGATCGACGCGCCGGGCGAGGTGCCCGCGCGCGGCTGAAGGACGAATCAGGCCACCAGGCGAACGCGGAACCGGGACGCCACTCAGCGCGAGTGGCGTCCCGGTTCCGCGTTCGCCTGATGGCTACGCTCGCCGTGGCCCCCGCGCGGCGGCGTCGGTGATGCGCAGGCGCGGGCGGCCGTCGTCCTCGTCGTCGCCGCGGGCGCGGCGGCGGTAGGGGACGAGGTCCTGGCCGAGGACGACGAGCGCGCGTGTCGCGACCGTGCTCGCGAGCGGCTCCGGGATCCCCATGACGCGGACGTAGCTGTCGATCGCCCGGTCGAAGGAGAGGTCCTCGGCGAGTGTGTCCACGAACATCAGCGCGTTGTCCACGTGTGCGCGGATCACCGACTCCTCGGCGCGCGCCTGCGCGAGCCGGAGCCGGCGCTCGGCGTTCGGGCTCAGCTTGCGCGGGAAGATCGACTCGGGGAGGAAGCGTCCTAGCATGGGGAAGGCGGGGCCGGGTGTGAGCTACTGAACACTAAGCCTCCTCGCGCGCCGGTGAAAGCACGCCGTCGAGCAGGTGGACGACCGGGGAGGGAGTCGGATACCCGACGACCTCCCTCGTTCCTCGTGCGTGGATGCCACGGAGGGCGGCCCGGCTTCCCGGAACGAGGAATGGAGGAACGAAGGTAGGATGGCGGACCTCGACTCTCCCGGGCCGCCTCTCACTCCTCCTCGTTCTTGGGCACTGGCCACTGTCCGGTCGCCAACCGCCACTCGCCGGTGAGGTTGTCGATGACGTTGGGGTCGGCGAGCGTCGTCGTGTCGCCGGGCGTGCGACTCTCGGCGATGTCGCGCAGCAGGCGGCGCATGATCTTTCCCGAGCGTGTCTTCGGCAGATCGACCGAGAAGAGGATGTCGTCGGGGCGGGCGATGGCGCCGATCTTCTCGGCCACGAACTCGCGCAGCTCGTCGCGCAGCTCGAGCGATCCGTGCTGCCCCTCACGGAGTGTGACGAACGCGACGAGCGCCTGTCCCTTGAGCTCGTGCTGCCGGCCGACGACCGCCGCCTCGGCGACCGCCGGGTGCTCGACGAGGGCGCTCTCGACCTCCATCGTGCCGATGCGGTGGCCGGCGACGTTGAGCACGTCGTCCACGCGGCCGAGGATCCAGTAGTAGCCGTCCGCATCGCGTTTCGCGCCGTCGCCAGGGAAGTAGAGGTCGGGGCGGCCGGGCCACTTGGAGAAGTACGTCGTCACGTAGCGCTCGTCGTCGCGCCAGATCGTGCGCAGCATCGACGGCCAGGGGCGAGTGAGGGCGAGCAGCCCGCCGCCGACCGGCACCTCGTTGCCCTGCGAGTCGAGGAGCGCCGCTGCGAAGCCCGGCAGGGGCACGGTCGCGCTGCCCGGCTTCGTCGCCGTCACGCCGGGGAGCGGCGAGATGACGATCGCGCCCGTCTCCGTCTGCCACCAGGTATCCACGATCGGGCAGCGGCCCTGGCCGATGTGCTCGTGGTACCAGATCCAGGCCTCGGGGTTGATCGGCTCGCCGACCGAGCCGAGGAGGCGGAGGCGGGAGAGGTCGTGCCGCGCGGGGTGCTGGTCCCCCCACTTCATGAAGGCGCGGATCGCCGTCGGCGCGGTGTAGAGGATCGTCACGCCGTGACGCTCGCAGATATCCCAGAAGCGGTCGCGCTCCGGCCAGTCGGGGGCGCCCTCGTACATCATGCACGTCGCGCCGTTGGCGAGCGGGCCGTAGACGACGTAGCTGTGGCCCGTCACCCAGCCGATGTCGGCGGTGCACCAGAAGACGTCGTCTTCCTTGAGGTCGAAGACGAGCTTCGACGTCGTGGCGACGCCGGTGAGATAGCCGCCCGTGGTGTGGACGATCCCCTTCGGCTTCCCCGTCGTGCCGGAGGTGTAGAGGATGTAGAGCAGGTCCTCCGCGTCCATCGCCTCCGGCTCGCGGTGGAGCGGCGCGCCCTGCATGAGGCGGTGCCACCAGTGGTCGCGTCCCTCCTTCATCTGCGCGAACGCCTCGTCGCCGCCCGCGCCGGCGCGGCGCATGACGACGACCACGTGCTCGATCGACGGGCATTCCTCGAGCGCCCTGTCGGCGTTGCGCTTGAGGGGGACGACCTGGCCGCGGCGGTAGCCGCCGTCGGCGGTGATGAGCACCTTCGCCTCGGCGTCGTTGACGCGGTCGCGCACCGACTCGGGGGAGAAGCCGCCGAAGATCACCGAGTGCACGGCGCCGATGCGCGCGCAGGCGAGCATCGCGATCGCGGCCTCGGGGATCATCGGGAGGTAGATGGCGACGCGGTCGCCGCGCCGGACGCCGAGGCGGTCGAGGACGTTCGCGAACTTGTTGACCTCGACGTACAGGTCCCAGTAAGTGAGCGTCCGGCGGTCGCCCGGCTCCCCCTCCCAGACGATCGCCGCCTTGTTGCGGCGGGACGTTGGTCCCGGGCGTACGTGGCGGTCGACGCAGTTGACGCACGCGTTGAGCGTCCCGCCCACGAACCACTCGGCGTGCGGCGGCTTCCAGTCGAGGACTCGGTCCCAGGGCCGCATCCACTCCAGCTCTCCGGCCATCTGCGCCCAGTACGCCTCCGGGTTCGCGGCGGCGTCGTCGTGCATCTGGGTGGAGGAGACGTGGGCGGCGCGGCGGAACTCCGCCGAGGGCGGGAAGGATCGATTCTCCTGCAGCAGGACGTCGATGTCGGGCATGGGCGGCGCTGGTTGGGATAGAGAACGTCGCTACGAGTTTCGCACTCTGCCGCGCGTCGGGCAACCTCCGCGGCCGCAGTCGGGCCGCCGGCCTGCGTCTCCCTGTGGTGAATCGTCACTTCTCCCGCAAATCGCCACGCCGGCCGCCGCGCGCGGCCCACGCGGCGAGTCAACAACATGTTGCCCCACAAGCCGTTGCGCCGGCCGGCCGGGCTGGCACGGCGCTCGCCCTCCGGCGCCGCGCCGGGCGCTCGCCGAGCGCCGGCCGCGATGCCCGAACGCGCTTCCCGCCGCCCATGCCGAGCGACGCCGCCCGCTTTCCTCCCCTCGCCGTCCCCGCGCGCCTGAACACGGTGACCCGCGCCGAGTTCCGCCGAGCTGCGCTCGAGCACGTCGAGCAGGCGGCCCGCGCCGGCGCGTCTGCCGTCGAGTTCGACCTCAGCGCGACGACCGACGTGGACGCGAGCGGCCTCGGAATCCTCGTCATGGTCCACAAGCTCGCCGGGACGCATTCACTCCCCGTTCGCCTGCTCCACGCGCCCGTGGCGCTGCGACAGTTGCTGGAGCTGACGCGACTCGAGGCACTGTTCGAGATCGAGAGTCGCGAGGAGGAGAAGGGAGAGACGGAGAGGCGGAATGAGGGAGCCTGAAGGGCGAAGGGCGGAATGAGGCATTAACCTGAAAGGCGGAATGAGGCATGAGGAATGAGGCCGGGGCCCCACCGGTGGCCAGCCAAGCCACTCGTAGGGTCCCGGCCTCATGCCTCATTCCGCCCTTTGCTCTTCGTTCCGCCCATCGCCTTTCGTTCCGCCCTTCAGGTCTCCGCCTTCCTCCCGATGGTCGCCACCCTCCCCCCCGTATATCTTCCGGCATGTCCTCCGCCGAGTCGTCCGCGGTCGTCGTCGCCGAGGCGCTGACGCGTGCGTTCGGCGGGCGGCGGGTCGTGGACGGAGTGGATCTCGAGCTGCGCGCGGGCGAGTGTCTGGCGCTGTTCGGGCCGAACGGGGCGGGGAAGACGACGCTGCTCCGCATGCTCGCCGGCCTGCTCAAGCCGACCTCGGGGCGGGCGCGGATCGACGGCGTGGCTTTGCCCGGCGGCGCTGCGGCGCGGGCCGCGGTCGGACTCATCTCGCATCAGAGCATGCTCTACGCGCCGCTCTCGGCGCGGGAGAACGTCGAGCTCTCGGCGCGCCTCCACGGCGTCGTCGATCCGCGAGGAGCGGCCGAGGACGCGCTCCGCCGCCTGCGGATCGCCGACCGGGCCGACTCCCCCGTGCGGGCGCTGAGTCGCGGTCTGCAGCAGCGCGTCTCGATCGCGCGCGCGATCGTGCACCGACCGCGCGTCGTGCTGCTCGACGAGCCGTACACGGGGCTCGACGAGGTGGGGGCGGCGGCGCTGACGTCGGTGCTGGAGTCGCTCAAGGGTGGCGGCGCGGCGCTCGTCCTCGTGACCCACAACGTGGGCGAGGGGCTCGCGCTCGCCACCCACGCCGCCATCATGCGCCAGGGGCGGCTCGTGCGGCGCGAGGCGCGCGGCGGGCTCGAGCCGGCGGCGTACGCGGCGGAGTACCGCGTCCTGGTGGGGGCATGACGGCAGGGCGCGCGGCGCGTGGCGCGGGG
>JBJMNL010000135.1:0-11298 GCA_045804285.1 Gemmatimonadaceae bacterium | reverse complement strand
TGTCGGAGCTGTTCCACTACAACCGCGTCGAGGGGGCGTACACGGGTGTGGCGCTGACGGCCGGTCTCGGGGCGCGGGAGCCGGGGCTCACGCTGCGCGGCGCGACGGGGTGGGCGTGGGCGGAGCAGACGACGCGCGGGCAGCTGGGCGCCGAGCTGCGGCGCGGGCGCTGGGCCTACGGCGCCGGTTGGGGGCGGGCGCTCGACATGACGAACGACTTCGTCTCACCCTTCGATTCGACGGCGGCGCTGGCGGCGCTGCTCGGGTCCCAGGACGAGTACGACTACGTGGACCGTCACTTCGCGCTCCTCTCCGCGACGCGCCTCTTCACCTCCGGCTCCGCGCCGGGTGGGAGGCGTGCCGTGCTGCGTGCGGAGGGGGGGATCGTGAGCGACCGCGCCGAGGAGCGGCGGACGCGCCGCGGGCTCCTCCCGGTGTCGGGCGGCTTCCGCGAGAACCGCGGGGTGACGCCGGGCCGCTACGGCCGCGCGACGCTGACGCTCGACTTCGACCCCGACGTGACCGCCGAATTCGTGCGGCCCGGCGTCGGCGGACGGCTCCGCTACACCGTGGGGGCTGGCGATCTCGACTTCCGGCGCGCGGAGGGGCGGTTGGTAGCGCGGGCCACGCGTGGCCCGGTGACGTACGCGGCGCGGCTCGAGGGGGGCGTCGTGACGAGCGACGCCCCGCCCCCGCAGCAGCTCTTCGAGCTCGGCGGTACGCAGCGCCTCTCCGGGTACGATTACAAGGAGTTCGCTGGCGACCAGGCGGCGTCGGCCGGGGTGATCGTGATGCGCGCGCTTCCCTTCTGGCGATCGCCGCTCCGCGTGCGCCGCTTCTTCTACTTCCCCGCCCCGGCGCCGGCGCTCGCCGTCGCACTCGAGAGCGGGTGGGTCGAGGCGTCGAACGACGCGGCGCGGAACGCGGTGCGGTTGCTGGGCGAGCGCGTGGACCCGGCGACCGGCGCGGCGGTGCCCATCTCCCGTCCCACCGACGGCGTACGAACGAGCGTGGAGCTCGGAGTGCGCTTCTTCGGTGGCTCGATCGGCGTCGGGATCGCGCGGCCGGTGGACCGGGGGGCGAGGTGGAGAGGGGTCGTCGTGCTGGGGCAGGAGCCCTGAGCCGAGAGATCCGGGAGTGGACGAGGCGCGCGGCGGTGGATCGGGGGTTGGCAGTTCGCGGTTGCTAGTGGGCAGTTCTCAGTTGCTTCAGGACACTGCCAACTGAGAACTGGCCACTGCCCACTGCCAACCAGCGACCATGGCCACCAATCCCGGCGACTTCCTCGCCGTTCAGAACTCCCCAACGAACCCGATCTCCGGCTCCAGCCGCTGTCCGAACTTCTCCTCGACGCAGCGCTGGGCGATGGCGATGAGCTCGCGGACGTCCTTCGCGGTCGCCTTGCCGAGGTTGACCATGATGTTGGCGTGGATGTGCGAGATCTGGGCGCCGCCGTGGCGGTGGCCCTTGAGGCCGCACTGGTCGACGAGGCGGCCGGCGCCGACACCCTCGATCTTCTTGAAGATCGAGCCGGCGCTCGGGTGGACGGCGAGCCAGGGGTGGCGGGCGCCGCGCCAGCTCAGGTTCTCCTGGAGGATGCGGTGCATGACGCCGACGTCGCCGCGGGCGAGCTTGAAGGTCGCGGCGAGGAGGACGTCGCGGCGGTGGTGGAAGACGGTGTCGTCGTAGCCGAACTGCACGTAGTCGGGGCCGACCGTCCTCCGCTCCCCCTCCTCGCTGAGGATCTCGCACGACTCGAAGACCTCGGCGATGAACATCGTCCGCTCGCGCTCCGGAGCGGGGGAGAGGAAGTGGAGGTTCTGCCAGATCGCGCCGCCGACGGTGCTCGGGATGCCGACGTAGTGCTCGAGGCCGCTCCAGCCGCGCTCGACCGCTTCCATGATGAGGTCGGCCATGACGACGCCGCTCTCGACCCAGAGGCGGCCGTCGTCGTGGAAGGCGAAGTGCCTGGCCTGGTTGCGGATGACCAGGCCGCGGAACCCCTTGTCGCCGACGAGGATGTTGGCGCCGAGCCCGAGGACGAACCAGGGGACGCCGAGCTCGCGCGCGGCGAGGACGGCGGTGGCGAGCTCGGTGGCGGTGGTCGCCTCGTAGAAGAGGTCGGCCGGTCCGCCGATCCTGAAGGTGGTGAAGGGCGCGAGGGGTACGTCGCGCCGGACGCGGCCGGCGCCGAGCCGGGCGGCGAGGGCGTCGTGGGGCACGGGGCGCTGGGCGGCGGTCGGGACGGCTGCGGCAGACGTCATGCGGCGAAATATAGAGGCGCGGGGAGGGTGAACGGCGCGGGCCGCTCGGCTACTGTTCTAGACGGCCTGGTGCCGAGAAGGCAAACTGCCGCGTTGAGATCGTGCCCGCCTCTCCGGCGTGGCGCGTGCGATCGAGGCACCATCCGGTCGCGCGCGGGTTATCAGGCTCATCGGGAACTGCTCACTGGTGAATCGGAAGGCAACGTGATCGGAACGCATCGACTTCTCAGCTGGGTCGCGGTACGCAGGCTCGCCGCGCTGGCGCTCGTCGCGGCCGCGCCGGCGATGGCCGCGCCGGCGGTGGCCGGGGCGCAGTCGCGGGCGGAGATCGAGAAGATCCTCCAGCGGCGGGTGCTGCCGAACGGGCTCGAGGTGATCGTGATCGAGAACCACGGCGTGCCGCTGGCGACGATCGAGATCGACGTGAAGAACGGGAGCTACACGCAGACGCCGGAGTACGCCGGGCTCGCGCACATGTACGAGCACATGTTCTTCAAGGCGAACGCGAAGTACCCCGAGCCGGAGCAGTTCACCGACCGCGCGGCGGAGCTCGGCGCCTCGTTCAACGGGACGACGAGCGAGGAGCGGGTGAACTACTACATGCACCTGCCGGCGGACAGCCTCGCCGGGGGGATGGAGTTCATGGCGGCGGCGCTCCGTACGCCGAGCTTCCGCCAGGACGAGCTGGAGCGGGAGCGGCAGGTGGTGCTCGGCGAGTACGACCGCGCCGAGTCGAGCCCGTTCTTCGGGCTGACGAGCGACGTGACGAAGAAGGTCTATCCGGGACAGTGGAGCCGGAAGAACACGATCGGCGACCGCGAGGTGATCCGGACGGTGACGCCGCAGAAGATGCGCGAGATCCAGCGGCGCTACTACGTCCCGAACAACACGGCGCTGATCGTGACGGGGGACGTGACGCCGGCGAAGGTGTTCGCGCTTGCGGAGCAGCACTACGGCGACTGGGCGAAGGGGGGGGACCCGTTCGCGGCCGACCCGATCCCGCCGATCCCGGCGATCGGGAAGAACGAGGCGGTGATCGAGCCGGCGCCGGTGAGCGCGGTGACGGTGTTCATCCAGTGGCAGGGGCCGAGCGTCGGCAAGGACCCGGCGTCGACCTACGCGGCGGACGTCTTCTCCGACGCGCTGAACCAGGCGACGTCGGGGTTCCAGCGGCGGCTGGTGGACAGCGGCCTGTTCGAGAGCGTGGGGGTGAACTACTACACGCTGAACCAGGTGGGGCCCATCACGATCAGCGGGCAGACGTCGCCCGAGAAGCTGCGGCGGGCGCTGGCGGCGCTCGACGTGGAGATCGCGAAGCTCGACGACCCGGGCTACTTCACGGCGGCGCAGCTCACCGAGGTGAAGGCGCTGCGGACCGTGAGTTCGGCGTTCGGCGTCGAGCGGACGTCCGGGCTGACGCACACGGTGGGGTTCTGGTGGAGCGTGGCGAGCCTCGAGTACTTCATGGGCTACAACGACAACATGGCGAAGCAGACACCGGCCGACCTGCAGCGCTACGCGGCGCGCTACATCGTGGGGAAGCCGCACATCACGGGGATCCTGCTCTCGCCCGAGGCGCAGCAGACGCTGAAGCTGTCGGCGGGGGAGCTCGTGCGGGCGGGAGGGGGGAAGTGAGGCGCGCGCTGACGGGGCTCGCGGCCGCACTTCTGCTGGCCGCGGCCGCGGACGTCGGTGGCGCGGCGACGAACGATGGCGCCCCGCGCCCCGTGTCCCGCGTCCCGGACGCGAAGGACACCGCGACGACCAGCTACGACGTCGGCGGGGTACGCGTCATCCACCGTCGCGTGACGGCGAACGACGTCGTCGCCGCCAATCTCTACCTGCTCGGCGGCACCCAGCAGATCACCGCCGCGACCGCGGGGATCGAGCCCTTCCTGCTCGAGTCCTCGGAGCGCGGCACGGCGCGCTATCCCAGGGGGACGCTCCGCGCCCGCATGGCGCGCCTCGGCAGCGTCGTCGTCATCGAGCCGACCGAGGACTGGACGATGATCGGCGCGCGGTCGACCACCGACGGCTTCGACTCCACCTTCGCGATCCTCGCCGACCGCGTCATGGCGCCGACGCTCGACTCGGCCGAGGTGGAGCTCGTGCGCGGGCAGTACCTCTCCGCCGTCCGCCAGCGCCGCGACTCCCCCGACGCTCTCGTCGAGTACCTCGCCGACAGCGTCGCCTTCGCCGGCCACCCCTACGGGCTCACGCCGACCGGCACCGAGCGCTCGATCGCCGCCCTCACCCCCACGGAGCTCAAGCGCTACCAGCGCGAGCAGATGGTGACGTCGCGCATGCTGCTCGTCGTCGTCGGCAACGTGGAGCGCGCGCGCGTCGAGCGCCTCGTGCGGCAGACGCTCGCCCGCCTGCCACAGGGGAGCTACCGCTGGTCCCCGCCGCCCCCGCTCCCGGCGCACGCCGCCGGGATCGTCACCGTCTCGCGCTCGCTGCCCACCAACTACGTCCTCGGCTACTTCAACGGGCCCCCGGCGACGAGCGCCGACTACCAGGCGCTGCGCGTCACGACCGCCGCCCTCGGCGGTCGGCTGTTCGCGGAGGTACGCTCGCGACGCAACCTGACCTACGCCATCAACGCGCCCTTCGTCGAGCGCGCGGTGTCGGCGGGCGGGCTGTACGTGACGACCGTCGCGCCGGACACGACGCTCGCGCTGATGCGGCACGAGGTCGAGCGGTTGAAGACCGAGACCGTGGACCCCGACGGCCTGGAGCGTCTCGTCGCGCAGTTCATCACCGAGTACTTCCTCAACAACGAGACGAACTCCGACCAGGCGACCTTCCTCGCCCGCGCCCAGCTCTACCGCGGCGACTACCGCGCCGCCGACACCTTCGTCGACGAGCTGCGCAAGGTCACCCCCGACGACGTCCGCCGGGTCGCGCAACGGTACATGACCAACGTCGCGTTCGTGTACCTCGGGGATCCGTCGAAGGTGACGGTGACGCGGGCCAAGGGGTTCTGAAGAGATCCGAGGGACAGTGAAGGGGAGCGGCCGGGCACCCGCGAGACGCGCGGGTGCCCGGCCGCTCCCCTTCACTCGGGTCTCCTCCCGAACCCCGCCTCCACCTCGTCGTACGCCCCCTGCTCGAGCCGCGTGCAGAGACGGGCGAGGTGCGCGGGCTGGGCATGCTCGAGCCAGAGCTTCACGTGCGGGGGATAGCCGGACTCGGCGAGCACCGAGAGAAAGCCGGTGCGGGAGATGACGCTGGTCGCGTGCTTGCGGACGATCGCGCAGAACCGCTCCTGGTCGGTGAGGAGCGGGAGGAGCTCGAACGTCGCCGCGGCGCTCCCCGTGCGCGCCAGGCAGTCGAGGATGCGGCGGGCGAGTCGGCGCAGGCGCGCCTCGTCGGCCGCACCACCGTCCCCGCCCTCCGACCTCTCGTCGGCCTCGAACTCGAACAGGTAGACGAGCCGCCAGAAGAGTCGCGCGTCGTCGGGCGCCGCGTCCCACGGCGCGCTGTCGCTCTGCTCGGCGCCGAGCGCGTCGGCGGCGAGCAGGGCGTCGAACCAGCGCCTCAGCTCGGCGTGGGTCGCGCGCCCGTGGGCGAAGGCGTCGAGCCGGTCGGCGAGGTCGGCGAGCGTCATGACGGGGTGGCGGAGTCGGCGCGGACGGCGGGCTTCATTGCGACGGCGGGCTTCATTGCATGTGACAGTCCAGCACTCCGGCTCGGTGCCCGATCAGGCGCCCGCGATTCTCTCCCCGCAGCCCTGCGGCGTCGGGGCCGGCGCCGCACGCTCGGATACGGCGCTCACCTCGCACCCGCACCCGTCCGCCGCCACGACGGCTGGAACCGGACTTGCCGCCCCCCGTCCTCCCACGCGCACCGGAGCACTGGCCATGGCCGTCCGCCTCCACGAGATCCATCCCGCGATCGTTCACTTCCCGCTCACCGTCCTGCCGGTCGCGGTCGGGGCCGACCGCGACGCCGCGCCTTAGCGGGGCGCGGACGGACCCCGATGCGGCGGTGGTCTAGTGCCGCGCGCACGGCGACCGGCGCCGCCGTCGCCGTCGCGCACCTCGCCGCCGCGCCCGCCGACGCGCAGGCGCAGCGGCTGCCGCGGCTCGAGCCGCGCGCCGCGCGCTTCTGGGTCGGGGCGGCCGTCGCGCTCGCGGCGACGGCGGCGCTCGACCGCACGCTGCGCGACGCGGCGCTCGCGCACCGCAGCGGGACGCTCGACGACCTCGCGCGCGTCGGCAACGCGCTCGGTACGGGGCACGACATCGTGCCCGCGCTGGCCGTCTCCTACGTCGCGGCGCGCCTCGCGCACGAGCGCCGGTGGGCCGACGCCACGCTCCGCATCGCCGCCGGCTACGCGACGGCCAACGTCGTCGAGAGTGCGCTCAAGGGGGCCGCCGGCCGCGAGCGTCCGTTCGTGAGCGGCGACCCGTGGCGCTTCCACCCGTTCACGACGAACGGCGACTATCACTCCCTCCCCTCGGCGCACGTCACGCACGCGAGCGCGATCGCCGCGGGCCTCGCCGAGTACGAAGGGGGGAAGCCTTGGCTCGCCGCGGCCGGCTACGGCGCGGTCGGGCTCGTGGCGTGGCAACGCGTCTACGCCGACCAGCACTGGACGAGCGACGCGACCGCCGGCGCGGTGATCGGCACGGCGTCGGCGAAGACGGTCGTGCGCTGGCTGGAGCGGCGAGGGGAGCGGCGCGCGGGGGCGCCGTAGCGCCGCGCCGCCGCGCGATGCAGGCGCCGCACTAGAACCCCACGCCCACCCCCAGCAGCGCGTGGCCGGCGACGTTCGACGCGACGGCGTGTCCTCCGGCGATCGGCACGCGCGCCCAGGCGGCGGTGATCTTCCCCTCCGCCGACGCGAAGAGCGCGCGCGTGAGACGGAACCGGCGCGACGCGGCGAGCTGCCCCGCGGCGCCGGAGAGAATGTAGGCGCCGCGCCGCGAGCGGCCGCGCACCACCGACTCGGGGTGTGCGACGACGGCGCCCGCGCCGAGGCGGACGATCGTCCGGCCGCGCCGCACGGCACGGTCGAGGAAGATCATGTTGTAGCCGTGGCTCATCTCGAAGCGCTGCACCTCGCTGGGCGGCCGCTCGAGGTACGCCTTGTGGTGCAGCAGCTCGAGTTCCCAGCCACGCCGGCCCCCCGCGTCCCAACGCCCGACGCGGTACATGTAGTACGGGGAGTCACGCCACGGACGCGTGGCGTAGTGCGCCGTGAAGGACAGGCGCTGCTCCCCATCCTGCCGGATGACGAGCGGCATCGGGGCGCTGAGGGCGCCGCCGCCGAAGAGCTCCACCGACCAGCGGCGGACGCCCGTCTGGGCGACGGCGTGACGGGGCGACGCGCCGACGGCGACGAGGGCCGCCGCGACCGCGACGGTCATGCGCGTGAACGATTGGGGCACTGGACCACGGGCGCTGGGTACCGTCACGCCGACCCAGCAAGAACGGTGCACCGCGTCGACGAGTGACCGGGGCGCTCGCGCCTAACGCGAGAGGAAGAGCGGCGTCCCGCCGCCCGCCGCGTCCGCCACCACCGGCACCTGCGGACCCACCACGCATCCGTCGCCGACGCTGACGTGGAACGGTGCGATGGCGAGCGGCGCGGTCTCGGCCGCAGCGCCCCCGAGGCGCACGGGGTCGCTCAGATCGTACAGGTACGCGGCGACCGTCGGCGACTCCGAGGGGCGTGGGGCGAGCTCGACCGCGGCGCGGCGCGCGCCGATACGGTCGAGGTAGCGGAGCATCGACTCCCGCTCGCCGAGCGGCGCGAGGGCGTGCACGAAGAGGAGCCAGACGCGTGGCGCGCCGCGCAGGCGGTCGAGCTCGCGAAGGTAGGCGCGCGGGTCGCCGCGGTGACAGCCGCCGCCGATGACCGCGGAGTCCTCGAGCCCATAGCGCGCGCCGTAATAGCCCACCGCCTGCCACGCGCCGTAGTAGACGTACACCGGCTCGCCCGGCCGGCGGTGGGCCCGAATGTAAGCGAGGGCGGGCCGCACTTCCTCGGGACGGTATACGGGCGGGTTGCGGAGGAGCGCGGCGGCGGGCGGCAGCGCGAGCAGCGCCACGGACAGCGCCCCCACCGCCCGCAGGCGCATCGGCCAGCGGGTCCGCACCCACTCCACCCCCTCGGCCACGAGGAGCAGCGCGGCGGGGAGCAGGAAGAGCACGAGCCGATCGGCGAACGGGTACTGCCGCAGCCCCGCGGCGACGAGCGTGACGAGGACCGGGGCGAGCAGGATGGCCGCGGCGACTCGCCGCTGTCGCCAGAGCGACCACGCGCCGGCGGTCGCGAGCACGACGTACGGCGTCGCGAACGGGTAGCCGAGCAGCGGCACGGCGAAGACCGCGCGCGCGGCGCGCCAGCCCCAGAGCGCGTCGTCGAGCGTGCGAGGGACTGGGACGAACCCCACCCACCAGTAGTCGCGCAGGTATGCGCGGGTGGTTGGCGTGGCGCTCGCGAGCCCCACCCCGACCGCCGCCAAGACGCCGGCGCCCCAGAGGGCCAGCACCGGGAGCAGGGCGCGGAGGGCGCGCCGGTCGCGCTCCTGCAGGGCCGCGGCGACGAGCGCGACGGCGGCGCCCGTCAGGACGAACACCGCCGGCTGCGAGAGCCAGACGAGGACGAAGCCGGCGAGACCGACGAGCAGGCGGCGGCGCGCGTCGGCGGCGGGCGTCCACGTCAGGGCGAGCAGCGTGATGGCCAGTGCGGCGGTCACGTCGCCCGAGTACTGCTTCACCTGCGCGCCGTAGTCGATGAGCGGCGTCGCCAGCGCGAGGAGCGCGACCGCGAACGGGACTGCGGCTCCGGACAGCACGCGTCGCGCGACGAGCGCGAAGAGCGCGAGAGAGGCGATCGCGCACGACAGCGGCACGAGACGCAGCGCGTACTCGGAGCCGCCAAGGAGGAGGACGGCGAGCTTCTCCAGGAGGAGGAAGCCTCTCGGTGCGACCTGTCCGTAGGCGAGTCGCTCTACGAGGAGCGACCCGAGCGGCCGGTCGACGACGTTGCGCGCCAGGGCGAGCTCGTCGAGCGAGAGCGAGGCACCGCCCGCGTACTGCCAGATGCGGAGCGCGGCGCCGGCGGCGAGCGCGGCGGCCGTCGCGACGGCCGCCGCGCGGTGGCCGAGCGCGGCTTCCCTTCCGGTGACCTCCGCCGAGGTCGCCGGAGAGGAAGCCCCGCGCGGTGCGCTCGCCGCGCGCCCGGTGCTCACGGTGCGATCACGGCGGGCCCACCGCGCCGCTCACCGGGTGCTCATGCGGTGGAGGAAGGCGCGCTCGTCGGCGGTGAGACTCCCCGGACCGTGGGTCCGCGTCTTCTCGCGGATGCGGTCGAGCTCCTCGAGGTTGAGCGGGTGGAGGCCGTCCCGGCGGATCGCGTCCCACTCCGGCTCTGCGGCGCGCGCGCCGCCGTCGCCGTACAGCGCGGAGTCGAGGCGCTTGCGGTACTGGCGCGACGCGGAGTTACGCTCGGCCCACTTGAGATAGAGGAAGCCGCCCATGTAGCCGCCCAGGTGCGCGAAGTGCGCCGTCCCGTCGCGCGCGCCACCCAGTCCGCCGAAGATCGCGTAGGCGGCGGACAGGAGGACGAGCACGCGGATCTCCACCGGGAGGATGCCCCAGATATAGATCCGGTCGCGCGGCCAGATCAGCGCGTAGGCGAGCACCACGCCGTTCACCGCGCCCGAGGCGCCGACGATGAAGGTGGTCGGCGTGAAGAAGGAGAGTGCCGCGCCCGCCAGCCCGCTCACCAGGTACAGGGCGATGAAGTTGGCTCCGCCGATCCGCTGCTCGAGCCGCGGGCCGACGAAGTACAGCATCAGCATGTTGAAGAAGATGTGCGTGATGCTGGCGTGGACGAACATGTACGTCAACGGCGTCCACGGCTCCGACCCGACGAACGCCGGGAAGAGCGCCAGGTGCTGTTCGAGTCCCTTCTGCACCTGGCAGAGAAAGAAGACCGCGACGTTGGTGGCGATCAGTCGCGAGACCCACGGAGTCATGCGTCGGGCGGCGGAGATGGATGGTCGGTGGCTCGGCGCGGGGGCCGGGGTGTCCAATAGGACGGGCCGCGCGCGCCGGCGGCAACGTCGGCGACGGCGACATGCGCCGGCGCGCCGTCAGCGCGTCAGCCGGACCTGCTCGCGGAGGCGAACGATCACGCTGTCCACCACGCCCGGGCGGATGGCCACGACGCGGCGCTCGCTGACGTAGCCCAGGCGTCGCACGGCCACGGTGTACGTGCCGGGCGCGAGCGGCGCGAGGACGAAGGCGCCCCGCGCGTCGGTGCTGTCGGACGGCAGGTCGGAGCGCGACGGCGGCGGGTCGCCCTCGCCGAGCGGGTCGGTGGTGAAGTAGACGGCGGCGCCGAGCACCGGGAAGCCCGTGGTCGCGTCTGCGACGACGCCGATCACCCCGCCGCGCCCGTCCGGCAGCCGCGGCGCCGGCGGGATGCGGACGTCGCGGCTCAGCGTCGTCTGGGCGGGGGGCGCCGAGCTGCACGCGCCGCCGGCCACCGCGGAGAGCGTGGAGAGCGTGGCGACCGAGAGGCGGAGCAGCGAGATGGTCGCGGAGCGGAACGCGGGGGAGGAGCGCACGTCGGCCGGGCGGTTCAGACTGTGGGGCGTGGGATCGTCGCGAAGGGCGACGCTCGAAAATATCCGCCGGCACCCGAGGCGCAACGCACGGGTGGGCCCGTACGTGCGCCGCCTACCGCCGCCCGTGCACCGTGACGTAGCCGAGCAGCGCGACGCCGAGCGAGGCGGCGGCGAACAGTGCCGGGAGCGCCAGCGCCGCGCGCCCGGAGGGCGGGCGGTCGCGGAGTCGTGCCTCGCGCCACCCGCGTAGCGCACCGAGCCCAAGCATGAGGGCGACGAACGCGATGCGGCGGCCGGCCGGCACGCCGGCCGCGAAGGGCAGGAGCAGGTGCCCGGCGGCGGCCGCGACGCCGACCACGAGAACCACGCTGTTGATCCGGGAGAGAGTGAGGAGCTGCATGCGGGGTGGAAGATAGACGCGTGCCCGCTCCGGCGGACTCGTCCGT
>JBJMNL010000134.1:0-4428 GCA_045804285.1 Gemmatimonadaceae bacterium | reverse complement strand
GGCCGGCGCGGGCGCCGGCTGCTGCGCCCGCGCCGACGCGGCGGCGGTGACGGAGGCGAGCGCGGCGAGGCCGAGCGCGGCCCGGACCGCCGCGCCACGGTGCCGCCGGCCGTGCGGTGCGTGAAAGGTCATCTAGGATTTCTTCGGCGAAGGTGTCGGACGGTGTGGCGACGAACGGTGCGGCGAGCTGCGGTGCTGCGGGTGCTGCGGGTGCTGCGGGTGCTGCGGGTGCTGCTTTCGCGTCGCGGCGGGCGGCGACGCCGGCGTCGCATCGGCACCCCCCCCCTCGGGCGCGCGAGCGCCGATGGCGATGAGGAAGAGGCGCACGTAGAGCTCGGCGGCGCGCTCCGGAGGCTGCGGGTACATGTCGGGCATGAAGTCGCGCCCCATCGCGTCGCCGAACAGCGCCGCCATCAACATGGCGCCGGCGGCGTGCGCGATCTCGCAGCGCGCAGGCCCGGTGCCCGGCGGGCGCCGCTCCCCCCATTCCACGAAGCCGTGGTCGTGCAGCCGCTGCATGTACGCCCTGAGCTCCTGCGCCGCGCCCGACGTCGGCGCGGTGGCGCACGGCCCCGCCGCCGGCCGCTCCTCGATCTCGCCCATGGACTTCCGGATCAGCGAGCGGCTGGCGCGAAGCCGCTCGAGGTGCGCGCTGCACCACGCGGTGAGCTCGCGCTCCGGATCGCGCGGCTCGGCCGGCAGCAACGTCAGCACCGCGGCCGGCACGGCGCTCCGGCAGCGGATCGCCTCGTCGATCAGCGCGGCCTTGGAGCCGAACTGGCGGAAGATGGTGATCTCGTTGACGCCCGCCTCGTCGGCGATGCGCCGCGTGGTCGCCCCGCGAAAGCCGGACTCGGCGTAGACGCGCGCGGCGGCCTCGAGAATGCGATTCCTGCTCTCCCTCTCCATAGGCGGCGGAACGTAGCCGGGCCGGGCCCGTTATGCAAGTGTGTGCTTGCATGCGTACGGGGAGGGGTGGCGGGAAGTTTCAGGACGCGGCCTCGTTTACGAAATCTTGACTTCGGAGGCAGGGCGGCGTGCGCGGGAGTGGACGGCCCGCCGTACCTCGCCGCACTTTCGTGAGGTCCGCGAGGTCACGCACCGGTGGAGACGGCGGGAGGTGACGCCACGCCTCCATTCCCTCGCTCCCATTCCCTGCTCCGCTGGAATCATCAGTTTGCCCTCGATGAGACTCCCTCCCGGCCCCGCCCGCCGCTTCCCGGGCGAGTTCCTCCTCACCTTCGCGCGCGACCCGCTCCCCTTTCTCACACGGCTCGCGCGGGAGCACGGCGACGTCGCGCACTTCACGCTCGGGCCGCAGCACATGGTGCTGCTCAACCACCCCGACCTCATCCGCGACGTCTTCGTCACCCACCACCGCAACTTCCGGAAGGGACGTGGGCTCGAGCGCGCGAAGCGCCTGCTCGGCGAGGGGCTGCTGACGAGCGAGGGGGACTTTCACCTGCGCCAGCGGCGGTTGGCGCAGCCCGCCTTCCACCGCGAGCGCGTGGCCGCATACGGCGCGGTGATGGCCGAGTACGCGTCGCGGGCGGCCGGGCGCTGGCGCGACGGCGAGTGCTTCGACGTCGCGCGCGAGATGACGCGCCTCACGCTCGCCATCGTCGGCAAGACGCTGTTCGACGCCGACGTGGAGGGGGAAGCGCCGGAGATCGGGGCGGCGCTCACCGAGGCGTTCGAGGCGTTCACGCTCGCCGTGCTCCCCTTCGGCGAGCTGCTCGAGCGCCTCCCGCTGCCGCGCACGCGCCGCTTCAACCGCGCCCGCGCGCGACTCGACCGGACGATCTACCGCATCATCGCCGAGCGGCGGGCGGCGGGCGGCGACCGCGGCGACCTGCTCTCGATGCTCCTCCTCGCCCAGGACGCCGAGGGGGACGGCGGCACGATGAGCGACGCGCAGCTCCGCGACGAGGCGATGACGCTCTTCCTCGCCGGCCACGAGACGACGGCGAACGCGCTCGCCTGGAGCTGGTACCTGCTCGCCCGGCACCCGGAAGTCGAGTCGCGGCTGCACGCGGAGGTGGACGCGGTGCTCGGCGACGTGGCGGTGCCCGGTGCCGAGGACGTGGCGCGCCTTCCCTACACGCGGATGGTGCTCGCCGAGGCGATGCGCCTCTACCCGCCGGCATGGATCGTCGGCCGGCGCGCGGTGGGCGAGTACCGCGTGCGCGACTGGGTGCTGCCGCCGCGGACGATCGTCGTGCTGAGCCAGTACGTCACGCACCGCGATCCGCGCTTCTGGCCCGACGCGGAGCGCTTCGTCCCGGAGCGCTGGACGCCGGAGGCGCAGGCGGCGCGGCCGAAGTTCGCCTACTTCCCGTTCGGCGGCGGGCCGCGCGTCTGCATCGGGGAGCAGTTCGCCTGGATGGAAGGGGTGCTGGTGCTGGCCACGATCGCACGCCGCTGGCGCCTGCGCCTCGCGCCGGGCCAGGCGGTGTCGCCGCGTCCGATGATCACGCTCCGGCCGCACGACGGCATCCGCGTCGTCGCCGAGGCGCGCGCGCGCTGAGCCGCGCCGCGGCGCGGCGCGACTCGTGGCGCGGTCAGGGGCGCCGCCCCTTTCCCGCCGCGCTGCTCGTCTCCGGCGGGCGCTGCCCGGTCGCCGCCGGGTTCGTGGCGCCGGTTGCGGCCCCCTTGCTCCCCAACGTGTCGCCGGCCACGCCCCGCTTTCCGGTGCGCTCCGAGACGCCCGCGGTGCTGTCGGGCCCCTCGGGGCGATCGGGGGTCAGGGTGGTGGCGGGCGCGGCGGCGCCGGTGTCGGCGTCCCGCACGTAGTCGCTCCGCCCGCTCTGCGTGCCGCCGCAGCCGGCGAGCCAGAGGCTCAGCGTGGCGCCTAACGCGAGCGCGGCGAGCCGACCCGCGGCCGCCGGCTCCGCGCCCGCGGCGAGCTCGGCGCGCGTCTTCGACATGCTCTCTCTCACGGTTCCTCCTCGTCGTTGGTCAGGGGCGGCACCGCTGCGGCACCGCTGCGGCGTCGCTCCTCGTCCGCGCGCGGCGTCCGAGCCGCCTCGCCGCCGGCCTGCTGGTGCGGCCGTGGCGGGTGCGGCCGTCGTGGAGGTGTGGAGGTGCGTGCGGCGTGCCAGCGCGCGTCCGAGCGACGCGGAACGGCGCCCGCTGAAACGGTACGCGCCCGGCCGGTCGGCCGGGCGCGCTCATGGCGCCGCTGGTGGCGAGGCGCGTCGGCCGCGATCAGGGGCGCGAGGTGCCGCTGCGGCTGCTGGTGTCGCGCGACGTGCCGGTGGTGCCGTGCCGCCCGCTCATCCCGCTCATCCCGCTCGTGTCGCGCGAGGTGCCGCGGGTGCCGCCGGCCGCGCTGCTGGACGCGCCCGTGCCGCCCATCGCGCCACCCGTGCCGCTGGTGCCGCCCATGGCGCCGGACGAGGCGCCGGTGCCCATGCTGCCGGCGCCGCCAGCGCCGCCGGTCGTGCTCGCCGCGCCACCGCCCGAGGTGCCCGCGGCGCCCATCCCCGTGTCGCTCGCTCCGGCGTTGCGGTCCGCGCCGCGATCGCCACGTGAGCAGGCGCCGAGCGAGACGAGCGCCGCGACCGAGGCGACCATCGCCGCGCGGGTGATCAGTGTCTGCGTCATACTGCTGCCTCCAAGCTTCGATTGGACTGCCGCGGCCCGAACCTCGACCGCTGACGCGACGACGCCTTCGCCGTCGCGGCGGCGCCCCTACGAGCATACGGCGGGCCGCCGACCCTCCGACGACTCGCGAGCCCCGCGCGCCGCGGCGCGACGGCGCGGCCGCGCCCGCTCACGACGTCGGCGCGCCGACGCGGTCCTGGAGCTTCTTCGCGCGCCCGAGGTGCGATCGCACCGTGGGAATGGCCGAGTCGATGAGCGCGCGGAGCTCGGCGTGCTCCGCCGCCGTACGGGCGCGCTGCAGGAGCTGGAGCGTGCGCTCGTGGTCGTCCACCTCCGACGCGACGTAGGCGCGGTCGAAGTCCGCGCCGCTCACCGAGCCGAGCGTCGTCCGTGTCGCCGCCGCCTCGAGCCCGCCGGCGTCGTTCAGCGGGAGCTGCGGGATGACGGCGAGCGTCCGCGCGAGCGCGTCGGCGCGGTCCTGCAGCGCGGCGTGCTCGCGCACCATGTCGCGCGCGTACGCCTTCACGTCCGCGCTCGGCGCCCGCCGCTCGGCGAGACGCCCGTTCTCCACCTGCGCCCGGTTCGCCTGCTCGAGGAGCGCGAAGATGTTCTCGTCGCCGAGCGGGCCCGATGCGCCAGCCGGTTCCGCCGCCGCGCTCGCCTCGGCGCCCATGCCCGCCCGGCCCGCCGAGCCGGGCTCGGCGGGCCGGGCGGGCATGGGCGCCGAGGCGAGCGCGGCGGCGGAACCGGCTGGCGCATCGGGCCCGCTCGGCGACGCGAACATCTTCGCGCTCCTCGAGCAGGCGAACCGGGCGCAGGTGG
>JBJMNL010000133.1:0-4124 GCA_045804285.1 Gemmatimonadaceae bacterium | reverse complement strand
GCGGTCGCCGCCGGCGACGCGTACGCCGAGCGGCCGCCGCCCGCGGCGCCGTTCCAGCGCCCGTCGCGCTCCGGGAGCGCCCACGCCCGCGGTGGACTCTCGCGCCCGCCCCACGCCCTCGCGGCCGGCTCCGACCGGAGCGAGCGCTCACCCCTCCCAGCCTCGGTGGCGGTGCGCTCGCGCGGCGTGCCGAAGTCGACCGCGAGCGAGCGCGTCGCCGGGAATGAGCGGCCGTCGCGGTCGTCGCTCGGGCGCGCCTGCCGCGGGCGCGCCGGCGGCTCGGTGGGCGGCGTGGCCGGCGGGGTCACGCCCGGCGTCGAATCGCCCGGCGGCGGATTCCGCGGCCCCGCCGAGCTCGTGTCGGTCGGCGCCGGCTGCCTCGGCAACACCCGCTCCACGCGCGGGCTGAAGCAGCGCGGGTCGAACCAGCCGCCGGCAGGGTCGTGGTAGATCGTGCGCCCATCCGCGCACTGCACGGTGTAGTAGTAGAGCGGCACCCGCGCGGGCGCCACCAGCTCGGGCCAGAGCACGACGTCGTCCGTCGCCCACGCCTCGTCCGGTTGCGCCGGCACGACCGCCCGGTCGATCAGCTCCATGAGCTCGTCGGGGAGCATCCGCGCGAAGGCCTGGACGCCGATCCGCGAGCGCAGCTCCGAGGGGCGCCGGAGGATCTCGTCGATGTCGAGCGGGCTCTCCGACGCGATGGCGTACAGGAAGCTCGGCCGCGCCGCCGAGGCCCGCGAGCTGGACGCCAGGTAGAACGTCCGTCCGAGATTGAAGGGCGCGAGGAGCGCGACGTTGAGTCCGGCGTCGCTCGGGCGCGCCGGGTCGTACTGGTAGGCGGCGGGGTAGAGGAGACTCACCCCTTGCCCCGGCACGACCTCGAAGACGGCGACGTAGGCGGGACGGTTGAGCGAGAAGCTCACCGTGCGCCCGTGCGGCGGGAAGAGCCGGATGGCGACGGGCCCGTCGTTAGCGGACCCTGGCGACGCGGCGGGCGCGGGCGTGCGGCCGGCGCAGGCGGCGAGAGAGAGGACGGCACCGACGCGAAGCAGCGAGGCTGGACGCATGCTGGACCTTCCTGTCCTGAGGGAGACCCGCCAATGTATGAAAGGTGCGGCCCGCATCTGACACTCTGCAAGAGCCGTCCCCGTACGACCATACCTGACCCGCCGGAGAATCGTTCCGACGTTAGGCCGGGCTAATCCGGCCGACGGAGCTCTCCGGCGCCATCACACCGGAGCACGCGTGAGCGATCGCGATTGGAACAAGGAGCTCGCCAAGATCGACCGGCAGCTCGAGAACGTCTCCGACGCCGCGCTCTTCCCGACGCCGCGCGGCGGCGGCTCCGCCACCGCGCCCACCGCGGCCGCCGCGGAGGTCCAGGAGAAGCGGCGGACGACGTCCACGTTCGGCGTCTTCTTCCGTCTGCTCCTCTCCCTCGCCGCCGGCATCGGAATGATCTTCTGGCCGGCCGCCGGCCGCTGCGGCCTGGAGCTCCTCGGCTATCTCGCGGCCTGCGCGCTGGTCACCGTGAGCGGTGTCTGGAGCGCCGTCTGGACCTGGCGCCACCGCGCCGGCCGCGCGCACCTGGTCGCCCTTCTGCTCGTCGTCTGGGGTATCGCCCTGGCGGCGGTCGAGATCCTCCCCCGCGTCGGCTACGCGGTGCCGACGCCGGAGAGGTCGATGTGGGGGTGCAGCCAATAGGGGGAAGGATCGAAGGGCAGTTTGGAGTTTGCAGTCGACAGTTCGCAGTTCGCGGTTGCTGGATCGCGGGTGCGGTATCCGTCGGCGACTCTCGCCGCGGACGACTGCTCACCGCGCACTCGCGACTTCGAGCGGCCTGCAGCCGGCGCGTCTGGGGACCCGGAGCCGCGGGCCGGGGCGGGGTGGCGTGCTGTGCGCGGCGGGCTGGCGCGGGCTGGCGTACCGTGCGCGGGTCGCGATCCGTGCGCCAGGAGCCCGCGCGGGACCGGCCACCTCTCCGCCACGAGCCAGCTCGCGATGGCGTTCTGAGTGATGAGTGATGAGTTGTGAGTGACGGGGAGTGGCGCGCCGGGCGCGCACCGCGACCCCGCCGCACCATGGCGTCCCGGAGCGGGGAGCCCGCCCCGCGGTACGCCCGCCGCCCCGCGCGATACTCACGACTCACAACTCACAACTCAAAACTCACGACGGCGTCACGCATCCCTCCCGCCCGTAGGGGCGACCGTGAGAGGGGCGTCCCGGCGCCGTTCGCCGTGCGAGGGGCGACCGGTAGCGTGGCGTCCCGAGCCCGCCGCTACAGCGAGATAAACCCCGCGAGCCGTTCTCGCCCCCCGCCCTCCGGGTTAGCTTTCGCCTGCCCTTCACCAGTCCCTTCATTTCCCAGCAATGAAGACTTTCAAGAACTTCATCGCCGGCGAGTGGGTCGCCCCCGCCACCGGCGAGTATTTCGAGAACGTCAATCCGGCCGACACCGGCGACGTCATCGGGCGTTTCCCGCTCTCCGGCCGTGAGGACGTGGACCGCGCCGTCGAGTCGGCGAAGCGCGGCTTCGAGCTCTGGCGGCGGACGCCGGCGCCGGCGCGCGGGGACGTGCTGCGGCGCGTCGGCGACCTGCTCACCCGGCGGAAGGACGAGATCGCCGATCTCATGACGCGCGAGATGGGCAAGCCGCTCAACGAGACGCGCGGCGACGTCCAGGAGGGGATCGACACCGCCTACTACGCCGCGACCCAGGGGCGTCAGCTCTTCGGCCACACCGTGCCGAGCGAGCTGCGCAGCAAGTGGGCGATGAGCTACCGGCGCCCGATCGGCGTCGCCGGCATCATCACCCCGTTCAACTTCCCGCTCGCCATCCCGACGTGGAAGATGTTCCCGGCGCTCGTCTGCGGGAACGCCTGCGTCTTCAAGCCCGCCGAGGACGTCCCGCACACCGGCGCCGTGCTCGTCGAGATCATGCTCGAGGCCGGGCTCCCCCCCGAGGTGATCCAGCTCGTGCACGGCGTCGGCGAGACCGTGGGCGCCGCGATCGTCGAGCATCCCGGGGTCCCGCTCCTCTCCTTCACGGGCTCGACCGAGACCGGGCGCGTGGTCGGCGAGGTCGCCGGCCGGATGCACAAGCGGCTCTCGCTCGAGATGGGTGGGAAGAACGCCCAGATCGTGCTCGACGACGCCGACCTCGAGCTGGCGCTCGAGGGGGTGCTCTGGGGCGCCTTCGGCACCACCGGCCAGCGCTGCACGGCGACGTCGCGCCTCATCCTGCAGAAGGGGATCCACGACCGCTTCCTGAGCCTGCTCGTCGACAAGGTGAAGGCGCTCAAGCTCGGCGACGGCCGCAAGAACGGCACGGACGTCGGCCCGCTCGTCAACGAGGCGGCGCGCAAGAAGGTCGAGCGCTACGTGGACATCGGCCAGGCGGACGGCGCCGACCTGCTCTGCGGCGGCCGCCGGGCGGAGGGGAAGGGGCTCGAGAAGGGCTTCTTCTTCGAGCCGACGATCTTCGCCCGCGTCGAGCGCGGCTACCGGATCGAGCAGGAGGAGATCTTCGGCCCCGTGCTCTCCGTGATCCGCGTCGCCGACGCCGACGAGGCGTTCGCGATCAACAACGGCGTCAGGTACGGGCTCTCGTCGGCGCTCTACACGCGCGACGTCAACCTCGCCTTCCGCGCCCTCACGGAGCTCGACAACGGCATCACCTACGTCAACGCGCCGACGATCGGCGCCGAGGCGCACCTCCCCTTCGGCGGCGTCAAGCAGACGGGCAACGGCCACCGCGAGGGCGGGTGGGAGGTCTACGAGTTCTACTCCGAGACCAAGGTCGGCTACGTCGACTTCTCCGGCACCCTGCAGCGCGCCCAGATCGACAATTACCTGGGGACACCGGACTGAAGGAACGGCGTACGGAGTGGGGCATCGTCGGCCCCCGGCGCCGGCTCTCCCGTGCGCCGGGGGCCCCTCCACGCTCGGGGTGCCGGCCACCGGAGCCGGAGCGCGAGCGTGGAGCGTCTAACGTGGAACGGGAGCACGGGGGGACCGGGGACGGTACCCATCGTTTGCCACTGGCACCCCCTGCTCGTCTCCGGGTAGGAACGCGGCATGCTCCGTAGCGATTCGCCTAGCGGAGTCGGTCGGGATTGCCT
>JBJMNL010000132.1:0-28204 GCA_045804285.1 Gemmatimonadaceae bacterium | reverse complement strand
GCCCGGCGGCGCTGCGGCGCGGGCCGCGGTCGGACTCATCTCGCATCAGAGCATGCTCTACGCGCCGCTCTCGGCGCGGGAGAACGTCGAGCTCTCGGCGCGCCTCCACGGCGTCGTCGATCCGCGAGGAGCGGCCGAGGACGCGCTCCGCCGCCTGCGGATCGCCGACCGGGCCGACTCCCCCGTACGGGCGCTGAGCCGCGGTCTGCAGCAGCGCGTCTCGATCGCGCGCGCGATCGTGCACCGACCGCGCGTCGTGCTGCTCGACGAGCCGTACACGGGGCTCGACGAGGTGGGGGCGGCGGCGCTGACGTCGGTGCTGGAGTCGCTCAAGGGTAGCGGCGCGGCGCTCGTCCTCGTGACCCACAACGTGGGCGAGGGGCTCGCGCTCGCCACCCACGCCGCCATCATGCGCCAGGGGCGGCTCGTGCGGCGCGAGGCGCGCGGCGGGCTCGAGCCGGCGGCGTACGCGGCGGAGTACCGCGTCCTGGTGGGGGCATGACGGCAGGGCGCGCGGCGCGTGGCGCGGGGCGCGTTTCGGTTGGGCGCGCGGCGGACGGATACCGCGACGCGTCGGGCGGCGACGTAGATTCTTCACTGGGGGGGGCCCCCCCGGCGCCCCGCCCGGATCCCCGCTTCCCGAGCGCGCTCACCGCCGCGCTGCTCATCGCCCGCAAGGACCTTGCGATCGAGTTCCGCACGCGGAGCGCCTTCTTCTCCGCGGTCGTCTTCGCGCTCCTGGCGGTGGCGATCTTCTTCTTCGCCTGGGACCCCACCGCCGTGTCGCCGCTCGACCTCGCGCCGGGCGTGCTCTGGGTGATCTTCACCTTCTCGGGGCTGCTCGGGCTGCACCGGTCGTTCGGCGTCGAGCAGGCGGACCGGGCGATGGACGCACTGCTCGCCTCGCCGGTGCCGCGCGAGGCGATCTTCCTCGGCAAGGCGCTGGCGAACCTCGCCTTCGTCCTCGGCGTCCAGCTCGTGGCCGTACCGGCGGTGGCGCTGCTCTACAACGTGCCGCTCGGCGCTGCCGCCCCGGCGCTCGCCGCGGTCGTGCTACTGGCGTCGGTCGGGCTGGTGTCGGTGGGGACGCTGTTCGGCGCGATGGCGGCCAACACTCGCCTCGCCGAGCTCTTCCTCCCGATGCTCTCGCTCCCCTTCTTCGTGCCCATCGTGATGGCCGCGTCGCAGACGACGGCGCGCATCCTCGCCGGCCGGCCCGCGTCGGAGTCGGCACCCTGGCTCAAGATCCTGCTCGCCTTCGACCTCGTCTTCGCGCTGGCGTGCACGGTGGCCTTCCCGTACACATTAGAGGAATAGCGGAGCGGGGATGCGGGGCGCGATGTTCCGGTGCCGACCTCACCGAGAAGCGCGCTACCTTCCCGGTGGGGGGGCCCCCCGCGCCCGGCTCCGCAACGCGTCGTACCACCAATGAACAGCTCTCTCACCAACGACCTCCCCGCCGCCGCGCGGGCGCGCCCCGCGGCGCTGCCCCGGCCCCGCTTCGACTGGCTCAGCCTCGTCGCCATCCTCGCCGTGGCGGGGACGTTCGTGCGCGCGCTCTGGTTCACGCCCGAGGACGCCCTCCAGGGCCCGGCGCAGAAGATCCTCTACGTCCACGCGACGGCCGCCTTCGTCGGGCTCTATCTCGCGTGCGGGCTGACCGCCTTCGCGAGCCTCGCCTACCTCTGGCTCCGAGACGAGCGCGCGGACCGGCTGGCGGAGAGCGCCGCCGAGGTGGCGTTCATCTTCCTGAGCGTCGTGCTCGTCACCGGGCCGATCTGGGGAAAGCCGATCTGGGGGACGTGGTGGACGTGGGACGCGCGCCTGACGCTGACGCTCTTCCTCTGGTTCGTGGTCGTCGGCTACCTGGTGATGCGCGGCGCGATCGAGGACCACGCGATGCGGGCCCGCTACTCGGCGGTGCTCGGAATCCTCGCCGCGGTGCTCGTGCCGTTCATCCATCTCAGCGTCTACCTCTTCCGCACGCTGCACCCGATGCCGATCGTGCTCAAGCCGAGCACGCCGTCGATGTCGCGCGAGATGGGGGAGACCTTCGCGCTCGCGTTCGCGTCGTTCACGCTGCTCTTCGTCGCCTTCCTGCGGTCGCGCTACGCGCTGAGCGGAGAGCTGGCCGAGCTCGAGCGGCGCCTCGCCGCGGCCGACTCGCCGGAGGCACGCTGAGATGCCGGACAACGCGGGGTACATGCACGCCGCCTACGCCGTCGCCGCGACGGCGTACGCGCTCTACTCGCTGAGCCTCTGGCGGCGCCGCCGCGCATTGCGCGCGTCGCTCGACCGGCTCGAGCTCGGGGCGGGCGGCGGCGCGCCGGGCGAGGAGCGCCGTTGAGCGCGCCGTCGGTGCCGTCGGCGGTGGAGGAGGGCGCCTCGGGGAGCGACGTGGACGAGGCCGGCGCCCCCGCGCGGTCGGGCACGGTCTACCTCGTCGGCGCCGGCCCGGGCGACCCGGGGCTGCTCACCGTGCGCGCGCGCGAGCTGCTCGATTCGTGCGACGCGATCGTCTACGACGCGCTCGCCAACCCCGAGGTGCTCGCCGGCCTCGACGCGGCGAGCGAGCAGCGCGGCGCCATCGCGCCCGAGCGCCATTTCGTCGGCAAGCGGGGGGGAGACGGGGGCTCGGCGCGGCAGGACGACATCAACGCCCTCCTCGTCCGGCTCGGCCGCGAGGGGAAGCGCGTCGTCCGCCTCAAGGGCGGCGACCCGTTCGTCTTCGGGCGCGGCAGCGAGGAGGCGCAGGCGCTGGCCGCCGCCGGCGTGGCGTTCGAGGTGGTGCCGGGCGTGACGGCGGGGATCGCGGCGCCCGCCTACGCCGGGATCCCGGTCACGCACCGCGCGGTCGCGACGTCGGTCACCTTCGTCACCGGGCACGAGGACCCGTCGAAGGAGCGGACGCAGACCGACTGGGAGGCGCTGGCGCGCGCCGGTGGCACGATCGTGCTGTACATGGGCGTGAAGCGTCTGCCGGCCATCGCCGCGGCGCTGACGGCGGGCGGACTGCCGGCTGACACGCCGGCCGCCGCGGTGCAGTGGGGGACGTACGGCCGCCAGCGCACGGTCGTCGCGACGCTCGACACGCTCGCCGCACGCGCGGCGGAGGCGGGGGTCGAGGCGCCGGTGATCACGGTGATCGGGCCGGCGGTGGCGCTGCGCGAGGAGATCGCCTGGTTCGACCGGCGGCCGCTCTTCGGGCGGCGCGTGCTGGTGACGCGCGCGCGCGCCCGCGCCGGCTCGCTCGCCGAGCGGCTGCGCGCGCTCGGCGCCGACGTGACGGAGGCACCGGCGACGCGGATCGAGCCGCTCGACCAGGCGCCGCTCCGCCGCGCCGTCGCGCGCCTCGCCGACTACCAGTGGGCGGTGTTCACGAGCCAGAACGCGGTCACCCTGTTCTGGGAGGCGCTCCGCGCCGAGGGGCGCGACGCGCGCGCCCTCGCCGGCGTGACGGTGTGCGCCGTCGGGCCGGCTACCGGCGAGGCGCTGCTCGCGCGCGGCATCGCGGTGGACGTGGTGCCGAGGCGCTTCGTCGCCGAGGGGCTGCTCGAGGCGCTCGACGGCCGCGGCGACCTCCAGGCGGCACGCGTGCTCTACACGACCGCGCAGGGCGCGCGCGACGTGCTCCCCGAGGGGCTGGCCGCGCTGGGCGCCGACGTCGACGTCGTCCGCGCCTACCGCTCGGTGCCGGACGCCGAGGGCGCCGCGACGCTCCGCGCGGCGCTCGAGCGGGGCGAGGTGGACCTCGTCACCCTCACCTCGGCGTCCGCCGTGCACGCGTACGTCGACGCGGTGGGCGCCGCGCTCGCCGGCCGCGCCCCCGCCGCGTCCATCGGCCCGATCACGAGCGAGGCGGCGCGGAGCGCGGGGCTGGCGGTGGCGGCGGAAGCGGAGGAGAGCACGATCCCGGGGTTGGTCGAGGCCGTGCTGCGGTGGCGGGAATCGGGAGCGGGGCGTGGGAAGTAGGCCGCGCCTCAGCGCCCCGCGCCCGGGCCTCGACGCCCACGCGAGCGTTCCCGATGTCGCCTGACTCGCGACCGATCCGCATCGCCACCCGCTCCTCCGAGCTCGCCCTGCGCCAGGCGCGGGCGGTGCAGGCGGCGCTCGCCGCGCGCGGCGTCGCGGGCGAGCTGGTGACGTACACCACGGTCGGCGACCGGCGGCTCGACGTGGCGCTCACGGCGATCGGCGGGAAGGGGCTGTTCACGCAGGAGCTCGAGGACGACCTGCGCGCCGGCCGCGTGGACTGCTGCGTCCACTCGCTCAAGGACCTGCCGACGGCGTCGCCGGACGGGCTCGAGGTGGTCGCGCAGCTCGAGCGCGAGGACCCGCGCGACGCGCTCGTGCTCGCGCCCGCGACGGGCCCCGGGGGCGCCGTGGCGTCGGTGGTGTCGGTGGCGTCGCTGCCGCCCGGGGCGCGGGTCGGGACGTCGAGCCTGCGGCGCCGGGCGCAGCTCCTCGCGCTCCGCCCGGACCTCGACGTGCGCGAGCTGCGCGGCAACGTGCCGACGCGGCTGCGCAAGGTGGACGAGGGGCAGGTGGACGCCGCGATCCTCGCCGCGGCCGGGCTCCGCCGGCTCGGCCTCGGCGAGCGGATCGCCGCGCATCTGGGCGCGCCGGAGTGGCTGCCGGCGGCGGGGCAGGGGGCGATCGCGATCCAGGTGCGGGGGGACGACGCCGAGCTGCGCGCGCTCTTCGCGGCGCTCGACCACGCGCCCACGACGCTCGCCACCACCGCTGAGCGGGCCTTTCTGGCGGCGCTCGAGGGCGGTTGTCAGGTACCGATCGGCGCGCTCGCCCTGCGCGCCGCGTCGGGCGAGGGGATCCTGTACGGGCTCATCGGCTCGGTGGACGGGACGCGGATCGTGCGCGGCGAGCTCCCGCTCGACGCCGGCGACCCCGGGCGCACCGGACGTGCGCTGGCCGACGGGCTGCGAGCCCGCGGCGGGGAGGAGATCCTGGCCGGCCTGCGCGAGGTGCATCGGGTGCCGGCGCCGCAGCCCGAGTGAGACTGGGGCTGGGGGCTCGCGGGCACGATGCCGCGCCCCCACTATTCCCCGGCCCCGAACCCACCCCCTCGTGCTCGATCTCTACAACAAGCGCGTCCTCATCACCGGCGCGGCCGGCGGCATCGGGCCGCACCTCGCGCGGCGCTTCGCCCAGCGCGGCGCGCGGCTCGTGCTCTCGGCGCTCCCCGACTCGGGCGTGGCGGACGTCGCCGACGACCTGCGCGCGGCGGCGGTCGAGGCGGACCTGACGCGCGCCGCCGAGGTGGAGCGCCTCGCGACGGCGGCGGTGGAGGCGCTGGGCGGCGTCGACGTGCTCGTCAACAACGCGGGCGTCGAGATGATGCGCCCCTTCGAGCGGCTCGGCGGAGTCGAGCTGGCGACGGCGCTCGCCGTCAACCTGGCGGCGCCGATGCAGCTCACGCGGCTCCTCCTGCCGGCAATGCTCGAGCGCCGGCTGGGGCACGTGGTGAACGTCGCCTCGCTCGCGGGCAAGGCGGCGCCAGCACACATGGAGACCTACTCGGCGACGAAGGCGGGGCTCATCGCATTCACGCGCTCGCTGCGCGCCACCTACCGCGGGCGGGGGGTGAGCGCGTCGGTCGTCTGCCCCGGCTTCGTGCGCGCGGGGGGCATGTACCAGCGCGCGCACGAGTCGCTCGGCGTCACCGCGCCGCGCCTCATGGGCACCACGTCGCCCACCGCGGTCGCCGACGCCGCGGTGCGCGTGGTCGAGCGCGACCTGCCGGAGGCGATCGTCAACCGCGGGCCGGTGCGCCTGCTCGTCGCGGCGGGGGAGCTCTTCCCGGAGCTCGGGCCGTGGCTGCTGCGGCGGAGCGGCGTCGAGGCGATGACCGCGCAATGGGCGGCGGGGCTCGCGGCGCCGGCGGACGGCACGGAGGTGGACGCGCCGCCGGCGGGCCGGAGCACGCGGTAGGGAGGCGAGGCGCGATGACGCCGCGCGCGGTGTGCGTGGTGGGCGCCGGCGCCTCGGGGCTCGTGGCGGCGCGGCACCTCGTCGCCGCCGGCTTCGAGGTGGACGTCCTCGAGCGCGAGGACGACCTGGGCGGGAACTGGAACTACGGCAAGCCGGGCGCCCGCGTCTACCGGTCGACGCATACGATCTCGTCGAAGCCGGGCACGGAGTTCCCCGACTTCCCGATGCCCGCCGAGCTTCCCGACTACCCGCACCACACGCAGGTCCTCGACTACCTGCGCGCCTACGCGCGCCATTTCGACCTCGAGCGGCACGTGGCGTACGGCGTCGAGGTCGCGCGCGTCGAGCCGGAGCGGCCGGGCGGGCGCGACACGCCGTGGCGCGTGACGACGCGGCGCGTGACGACGCGGCGCGCGGCGGACGGCCGGGAGGAGACGCGGGGCTACGACGCGGTCGTGATCGCGAACGGGCACAACTGGTCCCCGAAGCTGCCGTCCTATCCGGGCGAGTTCGCGGGCGAGACGATGCACTCGGCCACGTACCGCACGCCCGAGCTGTTCGCCGGGAAGCGGGTGCTCGTCGTGGGGGGCGGGAACACCGGGTGCGACCTCGCGGTGGAGGCGGCGCAGCACGCCGTGCGCGCCTATCACAGCACGCGGCGCGGCTATCATTACGTCCCCAAGTATCTCCTCGGCCGGCCGTCGGACCAGGTCGGGGACCTCATGCACCGCCTGCGGCTCCCGCTCGCGGTGCGGCGCGCCGTCGCCGGGCTCACGATCCGCCTCGTCGTCGGCGACCTGCGCGCGCACGGCCTCCCCGCGCCGGACCACCGGCTGTTCGAGTCGCATCCGGTGGTCAACACGCTGCTGCCCTACTACGTGCGGCACGGCGACGTCGTGGCGAAGCCCGACGTCGCGCGCCTCGACGGCCGCGTCGCGCACTTCGCCGACGGCAGCTCGGCGGAGGTGGACCTCATCGTGTTCGCGACCGGCTACCGGGTCGACATCCCGTTCGTCGCGCCCGAGCAGCTGAACTGGCGCGACGGCCGCCCGCGGCTCTACAAGCACGTCTTCCACCCGGCGTACGACACGCTCTTCGTCGCGGGGCTCATCCAGCCCGACAGCGGGCAGTTCGGCCTGGTGCACTGGCAGACGCTCGCCGTCGCGCGCTTCCTCCGCGCGGCGCTCGCCGGCCACCCCGCCGCCGACTGGCTCCGCCGGCGAAAAGGATCGCCCCACGAGCCCCTCGGCGGCGGCATCGCCTACACGGAGTCGACGAGGCACCATCTGGAGGTGGAGCACTGGAGCTATCGGAAGGGGCTGCGGGAGATCTGCGAGCGGCTGGGGAGCGCCGACCGGTAGACGTCACGCGTACGGCGCCGCGCGGGTCCGCCGCGCCGCGAGCGCCGCGAGCGCCGCCTCGTTCCCGACCCCGGAATCCCGTGCCCCGCGCTATCTTTCACGACATGTCTCAGTACCCAAGATACCGCCCCCGCCGCCTGCGCAAGACGCCCGCGCTGCGCCGTCTCGTGCGCGAGACGCGGCTCGATCCGGCGAGCTTCGTGCTGCCGCTCTTCGTGCGCCCCGGATCGAAGCTCCGGGTCGAGGTTCCGTCCATGCCGGGCTGCGCGCAGACCTCGGTGGACGAGATGCTGCGCGACGTGGCGGCGGCGGCGAAGGTCGGTGTCGGCGGAGTGATCCTCTTCGGGCTCCCCGAGACGAAGGACGCGACCGGCAGCTCCGCGTGGAACCCGCGTGGGCCGGTGCAGGAAGCTGTGCGGGCGCTCAAGCGCGAGATCCCCGACATCGTCGTCATGACGGACGTCTGCATGTGCGAGTACACCGACCACGGGCACTGCGGGGTGCTCGACGATCGTGGGCACGTGTTGAACGACGCCACGCTCGACCTGCTGGCGCGCGAGGCGCTCTCGCACGCCGAGGCGGGGGCGGACGTCGTGGCGCCGAGCGACATGATGGACGGCCGGGTGCAGGCGATCCGCGACGCGCTCGACGACGCCGGATTCGCGGACACGCCGATCCTCAGCTACGCGGCCAAGTACGCCGGCGCCTTCTACGGTCCCTTCCGCGACGCCGCCGACAGCGCGCCGCAGCAGGGCGACCGCAAGGGCTACCAGATGGACCCGGCGAACGCCGCCGAGGCGATGCGCGAGGTCTGGCTCGACATCGAGGAGGGCGCCGACATGCTGATGGTCAAGCCGGCCGGCCCGAGCCTCGACGTGATCCACCGCGTGAAGCAGGAGACGGGCTACCCGGTCGCGGCATACCAGGTGAGCGGGGAGTTCGCTATGATTAGGGCGGCCGCCGAGCGGGGCTGGATCGACGGGGAGCGGGCGATGATGGAGTCGCTCCTCGGCATCCGCCGCGCGGGGGCCGATTTCATTCTCACCTACTTCGCGACCGAGGCCGCGCGGCGGCTGCGCGAGGGGTGGGAGTGGTGACACCGCGAACCGCCTGCTCGCGACCGCCCGCCGCCGACTGCGGCCGGCGCTGACTCGACGCGGTCCGGCGCTCGCGGTCTCCGGTCGGCGGTTCGCAGTCTCCGCCGTGACCCAGGACCGAATCGAGGCATACCGCCCATGCGATACAGAGCTTTCCCCGGCGCCGGCATCTCCGTCAGCGAGGTCGGCTTCGGTACGTGGACGCTGGCCACCGGCTGGTGGGGGAACAAGACGGACGAGGAGGCCGTGGCGATGCTGCGGCGCTCGCTCGACGAGCACGGCGTGACGTTCTTCGACGCCGCCGACACCTACGGCAACGGACGCAGCGAGCGGCAGCTCGCGGAGGCGTTCCGCGGCCGGCGGCACGAGGTCGTCTACGCGACCAAGGTCGGCTACGACATCTACGACGAGGCGGCGCAGAAGGCGCGGCGCGGACAGTCGGAGCTGCCGATGCGCACCGACCCGGCGTACATCCGCTACGCGGTGGACCGGTGCCTCGAGCGGCTGGAGACCGACTACCTCGACGTGCTCCAGATCCACAACGTGAAGATGGAGCACGTGCGCGACGCCCGGCTCTGGCAGACGCTGCGCGAGCTCAAGGCCGAGGGGAAGGTGCGCGCCTGGGGCGCCGCCTTCGGGCCGGCGATCGGCTGGCTCTACGAGGCGGTCGAGCTCATGGAGCGCGAGCGTGACATCGACACCATCCAGATGATCTGGAACGTCCTCGAGCAGCACCCGGGGACGCCGATGATCGAGGCGGCGAGGGCGCACGCGCCGAACTGCGTCTTCAACATCCGGGTCACGCACGCCTCGGGGATGCTCGAGGGGAAGTACACCGAGGACACCGTCTTCGCGTCCAACGACCACCGGCGCCACCGCCCGCGGTCGTGGCTGACGAACGGTCTCAAAAAGATCCGCACGCTCGACTTCCTGACCGAGCGGATGACGCTCGGCCAGGCGGCGCTCAAGTGGCTGCTCGCCGAGCCGCGCGTCGTGTCGACGCTGCCCAACATCTACGACGACGCCCAGCTCGACGAGTTCGCGGCGGCGAGCGACCTGCCCGACCTCGCGCCGGCGCAGCTGGCGCGGGTGGCCGAGCTCGCGGCGACGAACTTCGGCGTGGACGAGGAGCCCATGGTCTACAAGGGGACGATGACGCGAGAGGAAGCGCGCGGCGCGGAGGCCGGCGCGTGATTCACATGTGGCGCGACCTCCCGCCGGGCCCCCGGCCCCCCCAGGAGGTCACCGCGGTCATCGAGATCCCGGCGATGAGCCGCAACAAGTACGAGCTCGACAAGGAATCGGGGCTGCTGAAGCTCGACCGCGTGCTCTACTCGGCGGTGCACTACCCCGGCGACTACGGCTTCATCCCGCGCACGCTGCACGAGGACGGCGACCCGATGGACATCCTCGTGCGCATCAACGAGCCGACCTTCCCGGGCTGCCTCATCGAGGCGCGCCCGATCGGCGTGCTGCGCATGCTCGACAAGGGGGAGCCGGACGACAAGGTGCTCGCCGTGCCCCGCCACGACCCCTTCCACCACGACTTCCACGACATCGCCGACATTCCGCAGCACTACCTGAAGGAGGTCGAGCACTTCTTCCACATCTACAAGGACCTGGAAGGAAAGCGCGTCCAGATCCTCGGGTGGGAGAAGAGCGACGTCGCCATGCGGATGATCCTCGAGTCCATGGACCGGTACGCGAAGAAGTACCTCGACGTCGGGCCCTGAGCGCCCCCTGGCCGCGAGGCGCCGCGTCGCTTAGCCTTCCCCGCCAACCACAACCGGAGCATACGACCTCATGCGAGACTCCCTCCGCCACTTCGTCGCGGAGTTCGTCGGCACGTTCGCGCTCGTCTTCGTCGGGGGCGCCGCCATCATGTCGGCGCAGGGCACGAACAGCGCGGCCCCACTCCTCTCGGTCGCGCTGGCGCACGGGCTGATCCTGGCCGTCATGGTGAGCGCGCTCATGCGCATCTCGGGGCACTTCAACCCCGCCGTGACCTTCAGCTTCCTCGTGACGCGCCGCATCGAGCCGATGATGGCCGGCCTCTACGTGGTCGCCCAGCTCCTCGGCGCCATGGCTGCCGCGTACGCGCTCAAGGGGCTCTTCCCGGCGGCGATCTTCGCCGCGACGCAGGGCGGCGGGCAGTCGATCTCGCTCGACGTGACGGGAGTGCAGGCCTTCTTCCTCGAGGCGCTCGCGACCTTCTTCCTCGTCTTCGTCGTCTACGGGACGGCGGTGGACCCGAAGGCGCCGAACGTCGGCGGCTTCGGGATCGGCCTCACGGTGGCGGCGGACATCCTCGCCATCGGACCGCTGACGGGCGGCTCGATGAACCCGGCGCGCAGCTTCGGCCCGGCGGTCGCGAGCGGCGTCTTCGCCGGGCAGGGGATCTACTGGACCGCCCCGATCGTCGGCGGCGTCGTCGCGGCACTGCTCTACGACGTGCTCATCCTGCGCCGCGGCGTCGAGCCGCTCGCCCACGGCGCCGTGGATCCCGAGAAGGTCGCGCCGCGTCGTTAGGCGGTGCGGGCACGGACGGGGGGGCACGCGGAGATCCGCGTGCCCCCCCGTCGCGTCGCTACACCCGCCTCAGCACCAGCGCCGCGTTGATCCCGCCGAAGCCGAAGGAGTTGGACAGGACGTGCTCGACGCGGGCGTCGCGGCCGCTCGCGGGGATGTAGTCGAGGTCGCAGGCGTCGTCGGGGCGCTCGAGGTTCACGGTGGGCGGAAGCCACTCGTGGGTGATCGAGAGCGCCGAGATCGCCGCCTCGATCGCCCCCGAGGCGCCGAGGGCGTGGCCGTAGTAGCCCTTGGTGCTGCTCACCGGCACGGCGTAGGCGCGGTCGCCGAACACGCGCTTGATCGCCAGCGTCTCCGTCGGATCGTTGAGCGGCGTCGAGCTGCCGTGCGCGTTGACGTAGCCCACCTCCCCCGGGGCGACGTGCGCGTCGCCGAGCGCGATCCGCATGGAGCGGGCGGCCTGGGCGCCGTCGGGGAGGGGCGCGGTCATGTGGTGCGCGTCGTTCGTGGTCCCGTAGCCGGCCACCTCGGCGTAGACGGGCGCACCGCGCGCCTTCGCCCGCTCGTACTCCTCGAGGATCAGCACCGCGCTCCCCTCGCCCATCACGAAGCCGTCGCGGTCCCGGTCGAACGGGCGCGAGCTCGCCGCCGGGTCGTCGTTGCGCGTCGACATCGCGCGGATGATGGCGAAGGCGCCGAAGCAGAGGGGCGCGAGCGGCGCCTCCGCGCCGCCGGCGATCATGACGTCGGCGTAGCCGTCGCGGATCTGCCGGAACGCCTCGCCGATCGCGATCGTCCCCGACGCGCAGCTCATCGCGTTCGTCGAGTTCGGGCCCTGGACGCCGAACTCGATGGCGATGTTGCAGCTCGACGCCCCGCCGAAGACCGCCAGGGCGAGCGTCGCGTCCACCGCCTTGAGCCCCTGCGTGAGAAAGACGCCGAGCTGCTCCTCGGCGTAGCCCACGCCGCCGAGCGCCGTCCCCATCATCGCCCCGATGCGCTCGCGGTCCTCGCGCGCGAGGTCGAGCCCCGCGTCCTCGAGCGCCATGCGCGCCGTGGCGACGGAGAGCTGCCCGAACCGGTCGAGCCGCCTCGCGCGCCGCGCCTCCATGTGGTCGCCGGGCACGAAGTCGTTGACCTCGGCGGCGTTGTGGCTGCGAAAGGGCGACGGGTCGAAGCGCGTGAGCGAGCCGACCGCCGAGCGCTGCCGGCGCAGCCCCGCCCAGAGCCCGGCCCGAGTGAGCCCGATCGGCGTGACGGCGCCGATGCCGGTGATGACGACACGTCGACGGTTGGTCAACTGCGGCTCCGCTGAAGAGGTGATGACTCCGCCGCCCGCGCGAGGCCGGCGAGCGTCCGGCTGGCGATCCCGTGCACGAACAGCGGCCCGATGACCGCGGTCGCGGCGAAGACGCCGATCAGTGGCCAGCGCGGACCGTCCCAGACGTGCAGGACGCGCACGTGCGTCCCGCCGCCGGGCGCGGGCGCGAAGCTCCACTCCACGTCCATCCCGGTGGTGATACCCCCGACATGCCGAAAACGCACGGCGGGCGCGTTAGGGTCCACGGCCATCTCCGAGAGCCACCAGGTCGGCCACCCGAGCGGCCCGAAGGGGCGGAACGCGGACATCTCCACCAACCCGCCGCCGTCGGAGCGCCGCTCGCGGAAGCGCACGTACCGGTAGTGCGCCAGCCGCGCCGGCCACTCCTCCACCCGCCGGGCGAGGTCGAAGATCGCCGCCACCGGCGCCCTCACGACGAGCTCGTCGAGCGTCTCCATCGGCCGGCCGAGGGGCATGGGGCCGAGGACGTAGGGGGCGAGCGGTGTGCTCATGGGGCGAAGGGCAATGGCGCGGGGGTGGAGGGGGCGGGCTCCCAGCTCGCCGTCACCCGCGCGACCGCGTGGCGGCCGACGGCCGGGACACGGCCGACGGCGGCGTGGACGTGCCCGCGCAGCTCCGCGGTGGTGAAGCCGCGCATCACGGAGACCACGCCGTCGTGGCGGCTCACGGGGTGGAAGCGGAGGGGAAAGGACGCGAGCCAGATCCCCGCCGCCGCGGGCCAGCTCCGCCGCAGGTCGCTGATCACGACGCGCACGCGGGCGACGCGGTCCATCTCGGCGATGAGCCGCCGCGCCTCGCACTCGACGAAGTGGTGGAGCACCTGCGAGCAGGTGACGACGTCGACGCTCTTGTCGGCGAAGGGGAGCGCGAGCGCGCTGCCGCACACGGTGAACGACGTCCGCAGCCGCGCCGACCGCGCCAGCTCCTCGGCCAGGTCGAGCCCCACCGTGGTCAGCGCGAGCCCGCGCCGCCGCGCGGCGCCCCGCGCACGCTCGGGGATGTCGCCCAGCCCCGTCCCGACGTCGAGCAGCATCACGCCCTCGCGCCCGCCGCGGCGCAGCGCGTCGAACACCGGCTCGAGCTCCGCGACCACGGCCCGCGTCCCGCCGAACAGCCGGTTCGCGAGCGCGACGTCGCGCAGCGACCGCTGAACGACGTCGGGGGCGACGTCGGGGTCGTCGAGGTACTCGATGCCGCGGAGACGCGGCGGGGTGAGGAGGGACACGGGTCAGGTGCCGGTTGCAGGATGCCTGGAAACCCGCACCTGGCCCCTCTCACCGCTCGAGCTGCGCATATCCACCTCGGTAGTACAGAAGCGGCCGCTCGGGCCACGCCACCGCCGTCTCGACCTCGGCGATGACGATGGTATGGTCCCCGCCCTCGTGCAGCGCGACGATCTCGCACTCCAGCGCGCCGAGCACGTCGTCGAGCAGCGCCGCGCCGGTGACGCCGCGCGCGTAGCCGATGCCGTCGAAGCGGTTCTGGTCGGGGCCGGAGAAGCGGCGTGAAAGCGCCTCCTGGCCCGAGGCGAGAATGTTGATCGCGAGCCCCTGGCCGACGGTGAGCAGGGGGTACATGGACGCCGCGCGGTCCACGCAGACGAGGACGAGCGGGGGCGAGAGGCTGAGCGAGCAGAAGGCGCTCACGGTCATCCCGTGGTCGCGCCCCGCGTCGTCGCACAGCGTGACGACGGTGACGCCGGTAGCGAAGCGGCCGAGGACGCTGCGAAAAGTGTCTGGGTCGAGGGGCATGGACCGGAAAGAACAGGCGAGGAGCGGGGGGCGCGCGGCTTCAGGAGAACAGTAACCGCGCCACGTATCCCGGACGCAGCACCTCGCGGGGCGGTACGAAGTCGCCGGTGACGCCGACCAGGAGGTCGGCCATGTCGCGGCGCCGGG
Organism: Gemmatimonadaceae bacterium; assembly: GCA_045804285.1. Taxonomy (GTDB): domain Bacteria; phylum Gemmatimonadota; class Gemmatimonadetes; order Gemmatimonadales; family Gemmatimonadaceae; genus DATMHT01. The sequence continues at coordinate 14,028 of JBJMNL010000132.1, read as the reverse complement.
CGAGGGCGCGTGCGGCGCGGTTCATCAGGACGGGGACGGCCACCGCCGAGCCGATGATGCGCTCGACGGCCCACTTGTCGCGGAAGCTCTCGACGCGCTGGCGCTCGTACTCGGCGAGCGCGCGGTCGGCCGTGAGGGCGGCACGGGTGGACGCGCGAGCGGCGCTCACCGCCCGCGCGCCGTCGGCGGCGAGCGGGGCGAGGAGCTCGGCGCCGCGCATGGCGGCGTAGATGCCCTCGCCGGTGAACGGATCGAAGAAGTCGGCCGCGTCGCCCACGAGCGCCGCGCCGGGCGCCCAGGCGCGGCGCACCGAGGCCGCGAACGGTCCCGTCGTCATCATCTCCGATACGCGCTCCGCGCCCGCGAAGCGCGGCGCGAGGTGCGGGCGGCGCGCGATCCAGCGCTCCATGAAGCCGGAGGCGTCGCCGGCGATGGCGCGCGCGTCCGCGACCGGGACGACGACCGCCACGTTCGCCACACCGTCGCCGAGCGGGGCGATCCCGAGATAGCCGTCGCGCTCGACGTGCATCTCCCCGACCTCCCCCAGCCCGGCCACGCCGCGGTAGTGCGTGACGAGCGCGATCCGGCGCGGCCAGCGCGACCGACGGGCGAGGGCGAGGCGACGCGCGACCAGGGAGCGCAGCCCGTCGGCGCCAATCACGAGCGCGGCGCGGTGCAGGCGCGCGGTACCGTCGCCGCGTACGGCGTGCACGCCACGCACCCGTCCTCGCGCGCCCTCCGTCTCGAGCCCGGTCACGCGCACGCCCTCCTCGACCCGCGCTCCCGCGGCGCGCGCGGCGTCGAGCAGGATCGGGTCGAGGACGCGGCGGCGCAGGGCGAGCCCGCGGTCTCGGAAGCCCCGAAAGCCGTGCTCGGCCACGAAATGGCCGCGGATCTCCGCACCGCCGGGCGCGCGCACGAGCATTCCCGCGAGCTGCGCCGCGCCCGCCCCCTCGACGCGCGCCAGCACGCCCATCTCCGACAGGTAGCGCGACGCCTGCGGGCTCAGGTACTCGCCGCACGGCTTGTCGCGCGGGAAGCGCGCCCGGTCGAGGACGAGGACGTCCACACCCTCGCGCGCCAGCGCCCAGGCGACGGCCGCGCCGCCGGGGCCGCCACCGACGACGATCGCCTCCGCGTCGAGCGGGCGTGCCGACGCCGTCACGCCGGCTCGCGTCCCCGCGTCCGCGCGTCGCTCACGGCGTGGACACTCGCGCCTCGGTGAGGCGCACGTCGGTGAGGCGCGCGTCGGTGAGGCGCGCGTCGGTGAGGCGCACGTAGGAGTCGGTGCCGAGGAAGAGCGTCGTCGCGCCGTCGGCCGTCTCGATGCGGTAGTCGAAGACCACCGTTCCACCGGGCGCCCCGAGGGAGTCGCCGGGAGTCCCGGCCTGGATCATCCCCCCCGCCGTCGGGTCGCTCCCGAACGGCGGGTTCGGAGGCGACGGCGCGAGGCCGTCCGTCGAGGGCGAGCCGTCGATCGGCACGCCCGTCGGCGAGACGGTGATCCGGACCTGCGTCGCGCTCGCGCTCCACGTGCCGGCCGACGCCACACCGTCGGCGAAGCCGCTCGCCAGGTCGCGGAAGACCACGGTGCGGAGGAGCGTGCCGTCGGCGTTGAAGGTGAGGGTCGTCTCGGAGGTCTGGACGCCGCCCAGGCTGTCGGGGAGGAAGACGAGGCGGAACCAGGAGCCGACGAGAGAGCGCGCGGTCCCCGACGGGGACCCCCCGCCCCCGCTCCCACCGACGCCCCTACCGCCGCCGGCGACGACTCCGACCGCCGTCGGGCCGCCCGCGTCCGTGGCCGAGCAGCCGCCGGCGGCGAGGAGCAGTGCGAGCGCGAGGAGCCGCCGCCGGGCGCCCGGCGCGCGGCGGGTCGAGCTCCATGAGCTGGCTGGCCGGAACATGACCTCCTCCACGGTCAGGGAAGGGCGGAGCGGAGCACGGCCGCGCCGACCGCGCCGGTGAGGGCGCAGAGCGCGTTGACGGCATCGTTGCCGAGCCACGCGGCGCCGCCGGCGAGTCGCGTCGGCTCGCCGCAGACGTGCACGTCCCGCTCGGTTCCCTTCTCGCAACGGTCGCACCACCGCCGGGCCTGCAGCGTGGCTCCGATCAGGGAATCGACCGTCGAGCCCGCCACCCCGGCGACGAGCGCCGCCGCGGCGACCGGCGTGCCCCAGCCGAGGGGGAGTGTGAGGACCGCCATGAAGAACGACCCCGCCACCGAGGCCAGTATTCCCGGCGGCGTGACCCCCCCCGACGTGCCGGGCGGCACGAGGCGGCCGTCGAGGATCGAGCGCGGGGGACGGCCGGCGAGCGTGCCGATCTCCGTCGCCCAGGTGTCGGCGGTCGCCGCCGCCAGCGTGCCGGCGCCGGCGGCGGTCCAGAGCGGGGAGGGGAAGAGGAGCGAGAGGAGGGCGGCAAGTGCGAAGAGGCCGCCGTTGGCCAGCACCTGCGCCGCGTCGCGCTCCCCGCCCTTGGCGACGACGTCCGCCGTTCGCGCCTCCTTGAGTGCCGCGCCGTAGCGGGAGAGCGCCGACGACGCGACGAAGAAGGCGACGAGGAGCGCGCCCCAGTCCCAGCCGGCGGCGACGGAGGCCGTGCCGACGGCGACGGCGGCGAGCGCGCCGCTCGGCGCGAGCGACCGAGCGCGGCGCGCCGCCGCGGCGATCGCGGCGGCGGCGACGAGTCCGGCGGCGGCCCTCCCGACCGTGTCGGTCAGCGGCCGGCGAGGGGGGAGCCGTGAGCGCCGGCGCCGCCCGGCCCGAGCGCGCACCGCTGCTCGAGTGCCCACTGCGCGCGCGTGAGCTCCTCGTGGACGCGAGCGACGAGCGCCGTCGGCGCCGGCTCGATGCGGGCGGCGCGCGCCACGAGGTCGACGAACGCCTCCTCGCGCTCGACCGCGCTGCGGCAGGGGAGGCACCGATCGAGGTGGTCGCGGATCGCCGCGGCGACGCGCGGCGCGAGCTCGCCGTCGAGAAGCTCGTAGACGTGCGCGGCGACGGCGTGGCAGGGGCGCGACGAGACGTGTCGCGCGGCGCGCGCCGAGGCGCGCGCCGCGGTGACGACCTCCAGGACCGGCGTGTCCATCGATCTGGTCATATCGGGCGGCGGGTTCCGCGCCCGCGCCGAGCGGCGCGCGCGGGCGGAATCTGAACGCCGGCTCGCGCGTCTCGCAAGGCGCGCCGAGCCGGCTCAGTGGGTGAAGGCGGGAGGAAGTTGGAGGGTTCCAAGTCGCGGCGCGCGATTCCGATGACGGCCGCTGCGCGCATCGCGCTACGTTCCCGGTGGGGGGGCCCCCCACGGCGCCCGTTCCGTGCCCGTGCTCTCCTTGTTTCTCCCCCTGCAGTCCAGTTAGCTTCGCCTGCCCGCCACACACCATCCATGGCCCCGACGGTCGACTCCCTCCTCCCGCTCAGCTTTCTCGAGGCCGTACGCACGGTCGACACCCCCGAGGGGGAGATCGAGACTGAATTCGTCCCCGAGCTGCGCAACAAGCGGCTCGGGCTCAGCGACACCGTGTACGCGCAGATCAAGCGGTACACCGACGCCGTCAAGCACAAGCGGCGCACGGGGCACGACGAGGCGGTGGGGCTGGCGCAGCTGATCGGCCGGCGCCCCGACGCGGAGTCGGTCTTCCGCTCGGCGGGGCGCTACCTGGCGGGCGAGGCGTACCTCACGATCTCCGCGTCGCGACGCGGCATGATGCGCGCGCTGCCGGCGATCCTCGCCCGCCCGCTCGCGCTCCGGCACGCCCGCCGCATCGCCGAGCGCTACCTGAACGGCGGCGTGACCCGCGTCGGCTCCTACCTCCTCCTCGAGGTCCCGACGTCGGTGACCATCGGCACCGCCCCACGCGACGCGGGCTGCGCCTACTACGAGGCCGCCCTCCGCGAGCTGGTCCGCCTTCTCGTCGACGCCGGCGGCGGCGCGGAGCACGTGCGCTGCGTGAGCCGCGGCGAGGGGAGCTGCCAGTGGCGCGTGGAGTGGAGAACCTAGGGCTCGGGAGCGGGGCGCCGCCGAGCTCGTGACGCCCGGGCGACCGGGGCCCCCACTCCCGGCGCCCTGCCCGGGCCACTTTCTTTCTCGCATGCTCTCTCCCGCCACCCTCCCGCAGCTCCAGTCCGCCCTCGCCGACGCGCGGCTCGACGGCTGGCTCCTCTTCGACTTCCGCGGTCTCAACCCCATCGCCGGCGGCCTGCTGCGGCTCGACGGCATGGTGACGCGGCGCGTCTTCGCGTGGGTGCCGCGCCGCGGGACGCCGGTCGCGATCACGCACGCCATCGAGCAGGCGCAATGGTCGCGGTGGCCCGCCGAGTGGGGGCGGGAGACGTACGCCTCCTGGCGCGCCCTCGAGGAGACGCTCGCCGCCCTCGTGCGCGGCAAGCGCGTGGCCATGGAGTACTCGCCCGGCGATGCGGTCCCCTATCTCGACCGCGTGCCGGCCGGCGTGCTCGAGATGGTGCGCGCGGCGGGCGCCGAGGTGCTGTCGTCGGGCGAGCTCGTGTCGCGCTTCTACGCGGTCTGGACGCCGGCGGATCTCGCCGCGCACCGCCGCGCGGCGGAGGCGATCGCCGAGATCGCGCTCTCGGCCATCGCGCGCGCCGGTGAGCGGGTGGCGGCCGGGAAGGAGATCACCGAGTTCCAGTTGATGCAGTGGATCCTCGAGCGCTTCGCGCGCGCCGGCCTCGAGACGGACCACGGGCCGAACGTCTCGGTGGGGCCGAACGCGGCGAATCCGCACTACGAGCCCACCGCCGCGCTCTCGCGCCCGATCGCGGCCGGCGACGTGCTGCTCGTCGACCTCTGGGCGCGCGAGCGGTCCGGGGGCCCCTACGCCGACCAGACCTGGATGGCGTCGTTAGGTGCGCCCGGCGACCGCGCCCGCGCCGTGTGGGGCGCCGTGCGCGACGCGCGCGACGCCGCCATCGCCTTCCTGCGCGAGCGGGTGGCCGCCGGCACGCCGGTGCGCGGCGGCGAGGCGGACGACGTGGCGCGCGCCGTGATCACGGAGCGCGGCTTCGCTCCCAACTTCGTGCACCGCACCGGCCACTCGATCGACCCCCGCGACCTCCACGGATCCGGCCCGCACCTCGACAACCTCGAGACGCGCGAGGAGCGCCTCCTCATCCCCGGCGTCGGCTTCTCCATCGAGCCTGGCGTCTACCTCCCGGGCGAGCTCGGGATGCGGAGCGAGGTCAACGCGTTCGTCGGCGACGGTGAGCTGATCGTCACGCCGGGCGACTATCAGCGGGATCTCATCGTCGTCTGAGTGCCGGGTGGGGAAGGCGAAGGGCGGAATGAGGCATGAGGCCGGGCCGCCCCAGGTACCAGGTACCAGGGGCGGCCCGGCCTCCTTCCGAAGGCTCCTCATTCCGCTCCGCCCTTTCTTCTCCTCCGCCCTTCGCCGCCGGCCCCCTCCCTGTTACTTCTCATCTCCCGCTCGCTCATCGCCGCCGAGGTCCCTCTGCCGAACCGCCGCCGCGCCGACGCGCTCCGCGCTCCGCTCCCTGCCGCCCTCCTCGGCCTCGCCCTCCTGGGCGGCGTCGCCTGCTCGGATTCGAAGCCGAAGGAGGAGCGTGCCGCCTCCGCCGCCCCCGACTACGTCCGCTCGGACGTCCCGCGGGCGCCGATCGCGGCCACGGGGTACGCGCCCGCGCCCCTCGCCCAGGTGGGGAGCGTGCGCGGAACCGTGGAGCTCGAGGGCGACGCGCCGGCTGACACGGTCGTCCGCCCGATCAGCGACCAGGAGGTGTGCGGCGACTCGGTGGTCACGGTCCTCGTCGACCACGACGGTCCGCGGCTCGGCGGCGCGGTGGTCTGGCTGGTGGGGGTGAAGGGCGGGAAGCGACCCCCGCTCGAGCGGCGCTACGAGCTCGACATCGAGGGGTGCAAGATGCTGCCGCGCACCCAGGCGGTGCTCGCCGGCGGCACGCTCAACGTGCACAACGCCGACAAGGCGCTCCACCGCACCCGCTTCGTGCTGCAGGGGACGCGCACGCCGGTGGCCGTCGCGAGCTACAGCGACGACGGCCAGGTGGTTCCCGTGTCCGACGCGCTCGCGCGTCCCGGGCTCGTCGAGGCGAGCTGCGACGTCCACCCCTGGGCGCGCGCCTGGGTCGCGGTCTTCGACCAGCCCTACTTCGCCGTCACCCTCCGCGACGGCGCCTTCGCCCTCGACTCCGTCCCACCCGGCAGGTACGACGTCGTCGCCTGGCACCCGCGACTCGGCGTCGTCAGGGACACCGTGCGCGTCGTCGGCGGACAGGCCGCGGCCGTCACGCTGCGGCTCAAGGCCAGGTAAGCGGGGGCGGCTCCCGACGGGACGTCTCTGCGCCAGCACGACGGAACGCGGGCGCTCCGGTGTGATGACCCGGAGCGCCCGCGTTCGGTGGTCGACGCGCCCCGACGGCCGGGGACTCCGGCGAGTGACTACCGGCTCGCCGCCAGCTCGCCGCTCCGGAACTGCCCCCGGTAGAGCCGCGCGTAGATCCCCTCCCGCGCCAGCAGCTCTCCGTGCGTCCCGATCTCCGCCAGGCGCCCGCGGTCGATCACGGCGACGCGGTCGGCGCGGAGGACGGTGCTCAGGCGGTGCGCGATGATGAGCGTCGAGCGGCCCTCCAGCAGCTCCTCCATCGCCTCCTCGACCAGCCGCTCGCTCTCGCTGTCGAGCGACGATGTGGCCTCGTCGAGCACGACGACCGCGGGGTCCTTGAGGAAGACGCGGGCGATCGCCAGACGCTGCCGCTGCCCCCCGGAGAGCTTCACGCCGCGCTCGCCGACGCGGGTGTCGAGCCCCGCCGGGAGGCGCTCGATGAACTCCCATGCGTGCGCGGCGCGCGCGGCGGCGATGACCTCCTCGTCCGAGGCCTCGGGGCGCGCGAAGGCGATGTTCTCGCGCACCGAGCCGCTGAACAGCGCCGGCTCCTGCGGCACGATCCCGATCGCGCCGCGCAGCTCCTCGAACCCGAGCTGGCGCACGTCGTGGCCGTCGAGGAGGATGCGCCCCTCGGTCACGTCCCAGAACCGCGGGAGGAGCGAGGCGAGCGTCGTCTTCCCCGCGCCCGACGGGCCCACGAGGGCGACGACCTCGCCCGGCGCGATCCGCAGCGACACGTCGTCGAGGGCGAGCGGAAGGTCGTCGTTGTAGCGGAAGCTGACGCGGTCGACCACCACGTCGCCGCGCGCCGGCCGCTCGAGCCGCTCCGGCCGCGCCGGCTCCGCCACCGTGGGCGCCGTGTCGAGCAGCTCGAAGACGCGCTTCGCGGCCCCGATCGCCTCCTGGTAGCTCCCGAAGAGCGAGGCCAGCGACCCGACCGCCGCGGCCACCGTGAAGGCGTAGAGCAGGAACGAGATGAAGGCGCCCGCCGAGAGCGCGCCGGAGAGGACGAGGCGCCCCCCCTGCCAGAGCACCGCCACGACGCCGGCGAAGGCGATGAAGCCGACCACGCCGAAGAAGCTCGCCCGCACCATCGACCGCCGCACCGCCGCCGACACGACCTCGTCGAGCTGCGCGCCGAAGCGCCGCGTCTCCTCCGCCTCGCGCGTGAAGCTCTGCACAGTGCGGATCTGCGAGAATGCCTCGTCGGCACCCGCCATCGCCGCCGCGACCCTGTCCTGCACCCCGGTGCTCGCCCGGCGCAGCATCCGGCCGAAGAAGAACGCCGCCCCGATCACCACCGGCGTCACGGCGAGCGTCGTCGTCGTCAGCCGCGGATGCGTGAGCGTGAGCAGCACGAGGCCGCCGGCGAGAAAGAGGAGCTGTCGCGAGAGCTCCGACAGCCAGGTGCCGAGCAGCGCCTGCAGCACGCCGAGGTCCGCCGAGAGGCGGCTCGTCAGCTCCCCGGTCCGCCGCTCGGTGAAGAAGCCGGGAGAGAGGCGGACGAGGTGCGCGAACACCTGCTGCCGCAGGGTGGCGATGACCCGCTCGGTCGTCGAGCTGAGCAGGAAGACCTGCACGAAGTTCATGACCCCCTGCAGCGCGAAGAGCGCGATCAGCAGGAGCGCGATGCGGTTCAGGAGCCCGCCGTCGTGCCGCTCGAAGGCGGCGTCGAGCAGGTGCCGCACCACCTGCGGAAAGGCGAGCCCGACGCCCGCCGCGACCAGGAGGCACGCCGCCGCGAGCGTCAGCCGGCCGGCGTACGGGCGGAGGAGGGGGAACAGCCGCGCGAGCGGCCGCGGCGACTGCAGGCGGCGCGACTTGCGGGCGTCGGGGGACGCGCCAGTGGGAGGGGGAGGGGTCATTCAGCGTGTAGCGTGCGGCGTGTGGGGGGCGCGGGTCATCCGTCCAGCCAGCGGCGGATCGCGTACAGGTCCTCGCTCAGCCGGCGTCGCTGCCGGTGGGCGCGGGAGAGGGCGTCGTACAGCTCGTCCGCGCGGACCGTGTAGTCGACGGGCGAGCCGTCGTCGGTGCCGAAGCGGAACTCGCGCACCTCCACGACGCCGGCCCGCGGGCGCGAGAGGACGTAGAGCGTCTCCGGCTCGCCCTCCCCCCCCTGGACCTGGACGGAGAGCGACTCCGCTCCGCCGCCGGCCGCGTCGTCGCGCGCGCGGCCGCTCACGGCGACACCCGCCGGTCGACGACCATCGCCACGAAGAGCAGCGCGAGGTAGAGGAGCGAGTACTTGTACACCCACCACGCCGCCTTCGTCCACGTCGCCTCGCGCCGGTCGAGCAGCCGCACGCGCGCCACGCCGTACAGCAGGAGCAGCCCGAGCGCGAGCGCGCTCACGAAGTAGACGACCCCGAACGCGCCGAGGGCCGCCGGAAGGAGCGTGAGCGGGATGAGGATGAGCGTGTACCAGAGCATCTGGTCCATCGTCTCACGCTCGCCCCAGACGAGCGGCGCCATCGGGACGCCGGCCCTGCCGTAGTCCTTCTGCTTCAGGAGCGCGAGCGCCCAGAAGTGCGGCGGCGTCCAGTAGAAGACGATGAGGAAGAGGTACGCCGCGGCGAGCTCCACCCGCCCGGTCACCGCCGCCCACCCGACCAGGGGAGGGAAGGCGCCCGCGGCGCCGCCGATCACGATGTTCTGCGGCGAGGTGCGCTTGAGCCAGCGCGTGTAGACGAAGACGTAGAAGTAGAAGCCGGCCAGCGCCAGCGCCGCGGTGAGCACGTTCGCGAAGTGCGCGAGCAGGAACGTCGCCGCCGTGGCGAGCGCCACGCCGAAGGCGACCACCGCCGTCGCCGCGAGCCGCCCGCTGGGAATCGGCCGCCGCCGCGTCCGCGACATGACGTCGTCGATGTCGCGGTCGAGGTACATGTTCACGGCGTTCGCGCCGCCGGCCATGAGATAGCCGCCGACGGTCACGACGAGCACCAGCCACCAGCTCGGCCGGCCGGCCACGTACATCGGCGCGATCGTCGTCACGAGCAGCAGCGAGATGATGCGCGGCTTCGTGAGCATCACCAGGTCGCGGAGCAGCGACGGCGTCGCCGCGCCGGACTCGCCCGCCCCGCCACGCAGCTCGTCGCGCGTCGCCTCGTTCACTGTCGCTCCCATTAGAAGTCGGCCCCCCGCGCGAGCAGCACGGCCAGCGTCGGCGGACGCCGACGCGCCGACGGCGCCTCCGCCTCCGCGGGATCGGCGCTCTCCGCGGCGACTCCGGCCTCGGCCACCGCTTCCTCCGGCGCCGGCTCCGCGCCGGCCGCCGCACCATCGGTCGACGACATCATGCTGTACACCACCTCTATGCTCTCCCGCGCCTGCGCCGGATTCTCCTCCGGCGCGGCGGCGATCGTCACGTCACTGTCCTCCGGTGCCGCCGCGACCGCGACGACGCCACTCGCCACCACGTCCTCGACTTCCACCTCTCCGGCCGCTACCGGCTCCACGACCGCGGCCGGCTCCTCGGGCTCGCCGGGCTCGAGCGCGGCGCTCTCGTACACCTCGGCCGCGCTTTCGGCCACCGCCTCGCGCGCCACCGGCGCTTCGACTTCCACCGGTTCCACCGGCCGCTCCTCTCGCGCCACCTCGCTTTCGGCGACCACCTCGGCCTCGGCGACCGTCTCCTCCACGACCGGCTCCTCGCCCACGTCGTCTCTCGCGGCCGGCGGGTCGGCCAGCACCGCCGCCGCGTCATCCAGCGGCCCCCACCCCTCCTCGGTCGCGGTCTCGACCGCCAGCGGCATCGCCGCCGCGCTCACGACCGACTGGCGGGCGACGACGGGCGGCATCGTGACCGGATCGGACATCTCGGCCGCCCGGGTCGGCTCGATGGTCGGCCGCTCGCCCGCCGCGGCGGGCACGCCTGTCTCGGCGGGCACTCCCGCCTCGGCGGGGCTGGTCAGCGCCGCGCAGACGAAGAGCGACAACCAGACGAGGACGCCGACCGCGTCGTGCAGCGTGCGCAGGGCGGGCGGCTGGTCGAGGGCTACGAGCGCCGCCAGGACCACCCCCTGGAGCAGGGCGGTGCCGAGCGCGATGCGCGCCGCCCTGGCGACCTGCGGCGCCCCGGCGCGGGCGGTGAGGGCGGCGAGCGCCAGCGCGAGCGCGCCGAGCAGCAGCGCCGCCGCGATGGCGAGTGAGGGCGGCGTCGGCGCCGCTCCGGCCGCCACGAACGACACGGATGCCGCGGCCGCCGCGGCGAGCGCGACGACGCGCGTCCCTCTCGCCTTCGGGCTGGCCGCGCCCGGGGCGGACGCCCCGAGCCCGCCCGTGCGCATCGCGGCCGCGGCGAAGGCCGCGACCAGCGCGAGGTCGAGCGCGCGACCGACGGCGCCCACCGCCGGAGCGCCGGGAGCGACGACGAGCGATACCACGAGCGCCGCGGCCGCGAGGAGCGCGCCGAGTGCCGCCGCCCGTTGCGCCGCGCCCGCCCCGACCGGCGGCTCGGCCGTCGCACCGGTCGGGGGAGGGGGGAGGCTGGCGAGCAGGGCGAGCGCGCCGCCGAGCGTCGCGGCGCCGAGCGCGCCGTTCGCCACCCGCAGCGCGCCCACCACGCCCGCGTCCGCCGTCGCCGCCGTCGCCGTGACGCGGAGCACGGCGCTCAGCACGACGCGGGAGAACGCGAGCGCGAGGCCGGCGTAGGCGAGCCGGCGCGGCAGCGCCATCAGGCGGCTCCGCCGCCCGGGGCGCCGCTCGTCGGAAGCGTGGCGGAGGAGAGCGCGGTCGAGAGCGGCGCCGGCGCTGGCCGCCGTCGATCCGCCGGGTGGATCGCGCGCCAGGTCAGCGCGAGCAGGAGGGCGAGCCCCACCGCGGGGACCACCGCCCAGACGATCTCGACGCCCCGCCGCACCCGCGGAACGGAGGAGGGCGCGCCCGGCGGCGGGGTGTGGCGGACGATGAGCACGGAGCGCAGGATCGCCGCCTGGGCCACCGCGCACAGCACGACCGAGGTCCAGAAGACCAGGTCGGGGAAAGTCAGACGCATCCGTGAAAGGTGGCGGAGGAGGGGCAGCTATTCAAGGATATGGGGTGGGAGTGGGGGAAGGAGAAGGACAGTTGGCAGTCGTCAGTTGCCAGTCGTCAGTGGGCAGTTCCGGGGGGCACGGCGCAGAACCGACGACTGAGAACTGACGACTGCCAACTGACGACTGCCAACTGCCGGCCATTGACGACTGCCAACTGCCCGCCACCGCCGACTCCCGACTCCCCATTCCCCATTTCCGACTGTACCATACGCCGATGCAAACCCCCACTCCCCACGCCCTCCCGCGCCGCATCGGCCTCTGGAGCGCGATCGCGATCGTCATCGGGTCGATCATCGGCTCGGGAATCTTCCGCTCTCCGGCCGGGGTCGCCAGCAAGCTACCCGGCCCGCTGCCGATGCTCTCGGTCTGGGTGGTGGGGGGCGCGTTCGCGCTCTGCGGCGTGCTCACGCTGGCGGAGGTGGCGAGCGCGCTGCCGCGGACGGGCGGGCTCTACGTGTTCCTGCGCGAAGGGTGGGGCAGGCTCTACGCCTTCCTGTTCGGCTGGTCGGAGCTCGTGATCATCCGCGCGGCGGCGCTCGGCGCCATCGCCACCACCTTCGCCGAGTACTTCCTCCGCGTCCTCGGCTACGACCCCGCCGTCGCCCCCTACGACCAGTACGCGCATTACGTGGCGGCGGTGGCGATCGCCGTCACCGCCGCCTTCAACATCGTCGGGGTGCGGTGGGGGGCCGTGGTGCAGATCGTGACGACCATCGCCAAGTTCGGCGGCCTGCTCGTCATCGTGCTGCTCGCGTTCCTCGTGGGGCTGCCGCGGACCGGTGGCGCTCATTTCAGCCCCGCGCTCCCGCCGGGCAGCTTCTCGATCGCCCCCTTCGGCCTCGCCCTGGTGTCCGCGCTCTGGGCGTACGACGGGTGGGCCGATCTGAGCTTCATGGGCGGCGAGGTGAAGGACCCCGGACGCACGCTCCCCCGGGCGCTCATCGGCGGGTCGCTGGCCGTGCTGGCGATCTACGTCCTCGCCAACGTCGCCTACCTCGCCGTCCTCCCCATCGACGAGATGGCGAAGTCGCGCCTCGTCGCCGCCGACGTCGCCCAGCGCCTGATGGGCCCACGCGGCGAGGTGTTCGTGGCGACCACCGTGATGCTCTCGACCTTCGGGGCGCTCAGCGGGGCGCTGATGACGACGCCCCGCATCTTCTTCGCGATGGCCGACGACGGGATGCTGCTCCGCCAGGTGGCGCGCGTCCACCCGCGCTACCAGACGCCTTACGTGGCGATCGCCCTCGCGGCGACGCTCGGCATCATCTTCGTCCTCCTGCGCACCTTCGAGCAGCTCGCCGACACCTTCGTGACGGCGATCCTCCCCTTCTACGCCCTCGGCGTGGGGGCGATCTTCGCCCTGCGGCGCCGCGCCGGCTACACCCCCGTCTTCCGCACCCCGGGCTACCCGGTGATCCCGGCCCTCTTCATCGTGGCCGTGATCTACCTCCTCGGCAACTCGATCCTCGACCCCACGAGCCGCTGGGCGACGCTCGCGGTGCTCGGCGTGATCCTCCTCGGCGTCCCGGTCTACATGCTGACCGCCGGAGCGAGGGGGCGGCGGCGGGTGGAGGGGCCATAGGGGCGGCCCGGGGTTACGCGATGGATACAGCTCTTTCTTGACCCCTTCACATAGTCGCGCGTAGCTTAGTCGCGGCCCGGACCCCCTCCCCGTTCGGGCACCGGGTTCAGTCCATCCTTCCGAGGGATCCCCACTACATGCGTATTTCACGTTGGAGTTTGGCGGCAGCCGCCGTGACGGTGCTGCTGGCCGGGGTCCGTCCCGGGCTTCTAGGAGCCCAGGGCGTGACGACGGGCGCGATCACGGGCGTGGTCACCGACGCGTCGTCAGGCGCTCCGATCGACGGGGCACAGATCCAGGTGGTCAACCGGGCAACCGGTTACACGAGTGGCGTCATCACTCGGGAGAACGGCCGCTACAACATCCAGGGCCTCGAGGTCGGCGACCGCTACTCCGTGACGGCGCGGCGCATCGGGTTCCAGCCGGAGACGCGGGACAACGTCCTCGTGACTCTGAGCCAGGCGACGCGGGTCGACCTGCGGCTCGTCCAGCAGGCCGCGACGCTCAGCAGCGTCACAGTCACCGCGAGCTCTTCGAGCTCCATCATCTCGCCGAACAAGACAGGCGTGGGCACGACGATCGGCGACTCGGCGCTCCGCCGGCTCCCGACCCTCAATCGCAACTTCACGGACTTCGTGCGCCTCACGCCGCAGACCTCCAGCGCGCCTGGCCAGGGCGGTGTGTCGGTGGGTGGTTCGAACTCGCGCCTGAACAACATCCAGATCGACGGCGCGAGCTCGAACGACGTGTTCGGCCTCTCCAGCACCGGCGGACAGCCCGGCGCCCAGGCGAACGGGCGCGCGATCTCGATCGAGGCCGTGAAGGAGTACCAGGTGCTCCTCTCCCCGTTCGACGTCCGTCAAGGAAACTTCAACGGCGCGCTCATCAACGCCGTCACCAAGAGTGGGACGAACGAGTTCCACGGCACCGCGGTGGCGACGACGCGCAACGAGAAGATGGAGCGTAACCTCCCCTTACTCCGGTATCAGAGGTTCCAGCAGGATCAGTTCGACCTCTCGATCGGTGGCCCGATCCTC
>JBJMNL010000131.1:0-8551 GCA_045804285.1 Gemmatimonadaceae bacterium | reverse complement strand
GGACGGCGGTGGGCGGTGCGGACGGCGGTTGGCAGTGATCAGTTGTGAGTTTTCAGTTCGCAGTGTCCGCCGGAACCTACCCGCCGCAGACTGCCAACTGAGAACTGCCAACTGAGAACTGCCAACTGAGAACTGCCAACTGAGAACTGCCAACTGAGAACTGCCAACTGAGAACTGCCAACCGCCGTCTTTCTCCCCCACCCTCGCCAACCCCGCTCAAAACGCGTAGTCTCTCCGCGTGTCCACCCGCACCTCCCGCCACCGCATTCTCGCTTCCGCCGCCGACCGCCTCGCCGCGGCCGGCGCGGCGGCCGTCAGCCTGCAGGGGGTCGCCGCGGCGGCGGGGGTGAGCAAGGGACTCATTCACTACCACTTCCGTGACCGCGAGGCGCTCCTCGTCGAGACGGTCGAGTGGTTGAGTGAGGCGGTGGCGGCACGCGAGCGGCGCGCCCTCGCCGGCGTCAGCCCGGCGGGCGCGGTCGACGCGCTCTGGCGCTGGCTCGACGCCGAGCTGGCGCGCGGCGAGCTGCGCGTCCTCGTCGAGCTCGCGGGCGCCGCGGAGCCCAGCGTGCGCGAGGCGGCCCGCGCCGCCGCCACGACGCGCCGCCGCAGCGCCGCTCACACCGTCGCCGCCCTCTTCGCTGCCCTCTCGCTCCGCCCCCGCGTCCCCGCCGACCTCATCGCCGACACCCTCGTCGCCTTCGTGGACGGCCTCGCCGTCCACACGGCCCTCGTTCCGGACGGCAATCCGAGAGTCGCGTTCGATGTGTTCTGGCTGGCGATGCTGGGGCTGGCGGAGTGAGGGTGGGTGGGGCAGGGGGGCGAGGGGCGAACGGTCCGCGGGGAGGCGAGGGATGGCGATCGGTGCGCCATGGGCCGGTGCGCGGTGGTGATCCGTGCGCCACGAGCCCGCGCGGGTGGCCATCTGTCCGCCACGAGCCAGCTCGCGATGGCGTTCTGAGTGATGAGTTGTGAGTGATGAGTGACGGGGAGTGGCGCGCCCGGCGCGCACCGCGACCCCGCCAGTTCGGGGCGCGGGTGAGGCGCGGCGCCCGCCCCGCGCGACGCCCGCCGCCCGGCGTGATACTCACGACTGACAACTCACAACTCACCACTCACGACGGCGCCACGCATCCCTCCCGCCGGTAGGGGCGACCGATAGAGTGGCGTCCCGGGGCCGTTCCGCCCCCGTCCCCCGTGACCTGTAGTTCCCCCCTCCCCGCCTCTACCTTATTGCTGAATGCCCCGCCGCTCCCTCGTCCTCCGCATCGTGCTCCTCACCGTCGCCCCGCTGATCGGCCTCTGGCTCTGGTCTGCCGGGTCGGTGCTCGCCGCGAGCCGGCGCGACGAGGCGCGGCCGGCGGAGGCGATCGTCGTCCTGGGCGCCGCCCAGTACGTCGGGCGGCCGTCGCCGGTGCTCAGGGCGCGGATCGACCACGCCATCGGGCTCTGGCAGCGCGGCTTCGCCCCCCGGATCGTCTTCACCGGCGGGGCGGGGGACGGGGACACGACGAGCGAGGCCGCGGTGAGCCGGACGTACGCCCTCAAGCACGGCGTCCCCGACTCGGCCATCCTCCTCGAGAGCCACGGCCGGACGACGCGCGAGTCCATGCGGGCCGTCGCCGCGCTGATGCGCGAACGGGGGCTGAGGAGTGTCATACTGGTGAGCGACCCGTTCCACATGCGGCGGCTGGCTGTCCTCGCCCGCCTGAACGACCTCGAGCCCTACGGCTCGCCGACGACGACGAGCCCGATCTCGGCGAGCCCGACGCGACAGTGGAAGTACATGCTCAACGAGTCACTGAAAGTCCCCCTGTCCTTCATCATCGAGAGGGAGTACCGATGACCACCGCAGCTTCCAGGGTCGCACGCCTCGTCGCGCGCGGCGTCGCCGCCCTCGGCGTCGCCGCGCTGGTGACGGCGACGGGGCGCGCCGCCGGCGCGCAGACGGTCAGCCCGGCGGCCGGCGCCGCCGTGCCCCGCCTCGCGTTCGAGAAGTACACCCTCCCGAACGGCCTCGAGGTGATCCTCCACGAGGACCACTCGGTGCCCATCGTCGCCGTGGACAGCTGGTACAAGGTCGGCTCGGGCGACGAGCAGCGCGGGCATACGGGCTTCGCGCACCTCTTCGAGCATGTCATGTTCATGGGCTCGCAGAACGTCCCCGTCGGCGCCTTCGACCAGTGGCTCGAGGCGGCGGGGGGGAACAACAACGGCTCGACGAACACCGACCGCACGAACTACTACGAGTGGATGCCGTCGAACGCGCTCCCGCTCGCCCTCTGGCTCGACGCCGACCGCATGGGCTGGCTGCTGCCGACGATGGACCAGGCGAAGCTCGACCTGCAGCGCGACGTCGTGAAGAACGAGCGGCGCGAGAGCGTCGACAACCGGCCCTACGGCCGCGCCGAGGAGGTCATCTCGGCCGCCCTCTTCCCGGCGAGCCACCCCTACTCGTGGCCGGTCATCGGCTCGATGACCGACCTCTCGGCGGCCTCGCTCGACGACGTGAAGGGCTTCTTCCGCACCTACTACGCGCCGAACAACGCCACCCTCGCCATCGCCGGCGACTTCGACCGCGACTCGGTCAAGGCGCTCGTCGCGAAGTATTTCGGCGCGATCCCGCGCGGCCCGCAGGCGGTCACGCGGCCGGTGGTCCCCGAGGTGCGGCTGGCGCGCGACACCTTCCTCGTCATCGAGGACCGCGTCCAGCTCCCGCGACTCTTCTACGCCTGGCACACCGTGAAGGCGTTCGCCCCCGACGACGCCGCCCTCGACGTCCTCGCCTACGTCCTCGCCGGCGACAAGAACTCGCGCCTCTACAAGAAGCTCGTCTACGACATGCAGGTCGCGCAGGAGGTCAACGCGTCGCAGCAGAGCGGGCGCATCGACGGCCAGTTCGGCGTCGACGTCACGCCGAAGCCTGGCCAGTCGGCGGCGCGCATGGCGCGGCTCGCCGACACCGAGATCAGCCGCGTCATCGACTCCGGCATCACCGCGCGCGAGCTGGAGCGCGCGCAGAACACGATCCGCGCCCGCTTCCTCGACCGCCTCGCGAGCGTCCTCGGCAAGGCCGACCAGCTCGAGTTCTACAACTACTTCGCCGGCACCCCCGACTACGTGACGCAGGATGCCGCGCGCTACGACGCGGTCACCGCCGCCGACGTGCAGCGCGTCGCCCGACAGTACCTCGGCGCCCCCAAGGTCGTGCTCACCGTCGTGCCGGAAGGGAAGAAGAACTTCATGGTCTCGGGAGGTGCCAAGTGAGCGCGAACATCACGAAGTGCGGAATGAGGCATGAGGAACGAGGACCGGGACACTACTCCTGGCCAGCCCGCCCCTCATTCCTCATGCCGCATTCCGCCGTCGTCGTTCTACGGTCGTTCCTGGTCGTCGTCGCCGTCGCCTGCGCGAAGGCCGCCTCGCCCCCGTCACCCGCGCCCACTCCCGCGCCGGCGGTCACCGACACGGCGCGCCGCGACACGACGCGCCGCGACACGACGCGCCGCGACACGTCGGCCACCTTCGACCGATCGCAGCGCCCCGCGATCGGCCCGGCGCCGAGCGTCTCGCTCCCGCCCCTCCAGACGCGCGAGCTCTCGAACGGGATGAAGCTCGTCGTCGTCGAGCAGCACGAGCTCCCGCTCGCCGACTTCGTCCTCCTCGTCAACACCGGAGGCGAGGCGGACCCGCCGGCGCGCCCCGGCCTGGCGACGCTCACCGCGGACCTCCTCAGGGAAGGGGCGGCGTCGCGCAACTCGCTCCAGATCGCCGACCAGGAAGCCTTCCTCGGCGTCGAGCTGAACAGCGCCGCGGGCTGGGACCAATCGCGCGTCACGCTCCACACGCCCACCGCGCAGCTCGACAGCGCGCTCGCCCTCTTCGCCGACGTCGCCCTCCGGCCCTCCTTCCCCACGGCGGAGCTGGAGCGCCTGCGCAAGGAGCGCCTCACCGAGCTGCTCCAGCTCCGCGACCGCCCGCCGGCGATCGCCGACCGCGCCTACGCCGCGGCGGTCTTCGGCGACCGCCACCCGTACGGCCACGCGCTCGTCGGCACCGAAACGGCGGCGCGCGCCATCACGCGCGCCGACGTGCAGCGCTTCTACCAGGCCGCCTACCGGCCGAGCAACGCCACGCTCATCGCCGTCGGCGACCTGTCGGCGGACGACGTCGCGAGGCGCGCCGAGGCGCTGTTCGGGAAGTGGCGCGGCGGGGCGGCCCCGGCGGCCGCCTACCCGGCCGCGCCCAGGGCGGGCGCGACGACGGTCTACATCGTCGACAAGCCGGGCGCGGTGCAGTCGTCGATCCGCATCGGCGGCGTCGGCGCCGCGCGCTCGACGAGCGACTACTTCCCGCTCGTCGTGATGAACACGATCCTCGGCGGAAGCTTCACGAGCCGCCTCAACCAGAACCTCCGCGAGACGCACGGCTACACCTACGGCGCCCGCTCGCGCTTCGACATGCGCCGCCAGGCAGGCCCGTTCACGGCGTCGGCGGAGGTCACGGCGACGAAGACCGACTCGTCGCTCCTCGAGTTCATGAAGGAGCTCCGCGCCATTCGCGACACGGTGCCCGCCGCCGAGCTGGAGAAGGCGAAGCGATTCCTCCAGCTCCAGCTCCCCGGGAACTTCGAAACGACGGCATCCATTGCCACGCAGGTGGTCCCGATCGTGCTTTACGGGCTCCCGCTCGACTACTACAACGGCTACGTCCGGCAGATCGAGCGCGTCACCCAAGCGGATGTGCAGCGTGTCGCCAGGCAGTACGTGGACCCCGCGAACGTCACCATCGTCGTCGTGGGCGACCGCAAGTCGATCGAGCCGGGCATCCGGGCGCTCGGCCTCGGCACGGTCGTGGTACGCGACCTCGAGGGGCGACAGCAGGCCTCGGCGGGAGAGAAGCCGAAGAGCGAGTAGCGCCGGGGCGGAGGGGGGCGGCGCGGAGCACGCGTCGCCGCTCCCCTCCGCCACGCGCCCCGTGCTCGCGCTGCTCCTCCTGGTAGCCGCGCTGCTCGCCACGCCGGCGGCCGGCGCGCAACGCTCGGCGCCCCCGACCGTCCTCGCGCGCTCCGCGTTCCGCGCTGGCCCGCCCGCGCCCCGCGCCGACAGCGCCGACCTGTCCGACCTCTACCGTTACGTCGTCGCGCGCCACGAGGAGCCGCTCGAGGCGGTGCGGCGGGCGGTGCTCTCACACGAGCTCGTGCTGCTCGGCGACGTCCACCCGGCCCGCGAGCCGAAGCGGCTCCTCCTCGCGCTCCTCGAGGACTCGTCGGTCGCCACGCGCCTCGACGCCGTCGCCTTCGAGGTGCCGGCGAGCGCGCAGCGGTGGATCGCCGCGTATCTGGCGTCCTCCCCGGAGGACCCGTCGCTCCTCACCCGCGACAGCGGCACGCTGCGCTCGGTGTGGGGCGGGAGCGACGAGTGGCTGGCCATCTTCCACGAGCTCTGGCTCCTCGAGCGCGATCCGCGGCGCGCCGGCCGTCCGCTCGCGGTGGTGGCGATGGACCTCCCGGGGTGGCCCGCGAAGGTGACCTCGGCGCGCACGGCCGTCTCGATGTACGCGGACCGCGACTCGGCCATGGCCGCCAACCTGCTCGGCGTGATCGCGGCCTGCGGCGGCTGCGACGCGCGCGGCGGCGCGCGCGTGCTCGCCTTCGTCGGCGGCTACCACGTGCTCCGGGGGCTCGAGGCCGACATGTCCATCGGACACAACAGTGGGCGCGTCATCTGGCTCGCCACGCGTCTGGAGCGGAAGGGCGTGCACCCCTTCACCGTGCTCACCGACGGCCTGCCGCGCGCCGTCGCGCTCGGCGGCGCGGTGGTCCAGGGCGCGACGCGCCTCTACGACGTGCTGGCGCGCGGCGGCTGGCCCGCCGCCCCCTACGCGGTCGAGACCGGCCGCGCCTTCGACGCCGTCCCGCGCGCCGTCCGCGAGCCCGACGACTCGACCGACGACATCGCCTTCACGCTGCGGCCGAGCGCGTACCGGCTGCGCGACGCGGTGGACCTGTTCATCTATTGGGGTCCCACGACGCCGCTCGGCGCGGGCGCGCCGTACGGGACGGGGCGGTAGCCGCGCGAGCCGGAAGCGGGGCTCGCGGGCGGCCTCGGGCCGACCCCCGATTGCCGAGCCCCGCTCCCGCCTCCCCGGCGCTCCCCCTTGCGCTCTCCGTAGCCGTCGCCACATTTGCCGTTGCCTGACGGGCAGGGGGACCGCCGACGGTGCTCCGTCCGCGTGGTGTACGTCCGCCACTGGAGGCGCGGCGCATGGGCCGGACGCACCGGATGCCCACGCGCGAGGTTCGCGGCGCGTCGGCGACGGATCGCCTCGTGGTGCCACCGGCGATCTCGCCCGCGGCCGCCGGCCGCGGCACCACCGCCATCGTTCGCCGCGGCACGCGCACGTCGCCCGCCGCGGAGGGAGCGCGGTGTGGCCCGTGGCGTACGTCGCGTCCCCTACGCGGGCCGGGCGTCGCGCCTGGCGACGCCCCCGCGCCCCGTCGCACAGGAATGCCTGGTTCATCCGCCGCAGCCGGACGCGTCCCGCACGACGACGCGCCGGCTGCGGCCTTTTTGCGTCGCCCCGGCGCGCCGCGCTCCGAGCGCGGCCGCGCCTCCGCGCGTCGTTTCACCGGCGGCCCCGCGCGCGCGGCGCGCGGGCTCCGTCTCTCGATCACCCGGAGGGGACCATGCGAATGACGAGGCTTGTGGCGGTGGGCGCCGTGGGAGCGACACTGCTCGCGAGCGCGGGGCAGGCCCAGGAGCAGGTCGAGACCGCGACGAAGAAGCCCACCACACGCCCACCGACCTTCACGGCCGTCACCGATGCGATGCTCGCGAACGCGCGCGGCGACGCCCGGAACTGGCTGATGGTCGGCCGCGACTACTCCAACCAGCGGTGGTCGCCCCTCAGCCAGATCAACACAGGCAACGTCGCCCAGCTCAAGCCGGCGTGGACGTACCAGACCGGGATCTCGCGCCTCGGCTCCTTCGAGACGAGCCCGGTGGTCGTCGACGGCGTCATGTACGCCACCACCCCGTACAACGTCGCGATGGCGGTCGACGCCCGCTCGGGGAGGGAGATCTGGCGCTACGAGCACAAGCTCGGCACGCAGATCTACTGCTGCGGCCCGAACAACCGCGGCGTCGCCATCTCCGGCAACACGGTCTACATGCTGACGCTCGACGCCCGCCTCGTCGCCCTCGACTCCAAGACGGGGAAGGTGAAGTTCGACGTCGAGATCGCCGACTCGGAGGCGGGGTACAGCGAGACGCACGCGCCGATCATCGTCGGCGACAAGGTGGTCGTCGGCATCTCCGGCGCCGAGTACGGCATCCGCGGCTTCGTCCGCGCCTACAACAAGGACAACGGCCAGCAGGTCTGGAGCACCCCCATGGTCCCCGAGCGGGGGTGGGAGGGGCGCTGGTCGGAGAAGACGTGGGAGGGCGACTACTCGCTCAACCGCAACATCGCCAAGGAGAAGGCGGACTCGGCGCGCTACGCCGATGCCTGGCAGCGCGGCGGCGGCTCCGTGTGGATGAACCCGGCCT
Source organism: Gemmatimonadaceae bacterium (assembly GCA_045804285.1). Lineage (GTDB taxonomy): Bacteria > Gemmatimonadota > Gemmatimonadetes > Gemmatimonadales > Gemmatimonadaceae > DATMHT01. The sequence goes on along the minus strand of JBJMNL010000131.1, from coordinate 1,001 downwards.
ACGACGACCAGCTCAAGATGCTCTACGTCGCCGTCGGCAACCCGAGCCCCGACCTCGACGGCTCCGTGCGGCCCGGCGACAATCTCTACACCGACTGCATCGTCGCCCTCGACGCCAACACCGGCGCCATGAGGTGGTACTACCAGGAGGTCCCGCACGACGTCTGGGACCTCGACGCGACGAGCCCCCCGATCGTCGTCACGCTCAAGGACGGGCGGAAGGCCGTCGCCCAGGCCGGCAAGACGGCGTGGGTCTACATCCTCGACGCGCAGACCGGCAAGCTGATCCGCAAGTCGCAGAACTTCAACCGCCTCGAGAGCATGTTCGCGCAGCCCACCCCCGAGGGCACGCGCATGCTCCCCGGCGCGAACGGCGGCTCCGAGTGGTCGCCGATGTCGTACCACCCGAACCTCGGCTACGCCTACGTGATGGGGCTCGAGCAGCCGATGCACTACATCACGCACTCCGCGCCCCTCGAGCGCGGGAAGCTCTGGCTCGGCTCGGCGTTCAAGGCGATCCCCGGGGAGACGCAGTACGGCACCTTCTCGGCGATCGACCTCAACAGCGGCAAGATCGCCTGGATCGTGAACACCGAGCAGCCGATGATCGGCGGCTCGGTGGCCACGGCGGGGAACCTCGTCTTCACCGGCGAGGGGAACGGGACCATCCGCGCCTTCGACGCACGCAACGGCCGCACGCTCTGGTCGTTCGTGGCCGGCGCGGGGTGCAACGCGCCTCCGGTGACGTACGAGCTCGACGGTACGCAGTTCGTGGCCGTCGCCTGCGGCGGCAACTTCCAGCTCGGCTATCCGCTCGGCAACACCATCTACGTCTTCTCGCTGAACGGGCGCGGCGCGCCGGCGGCGCCGACCTACACGCCGTCGAACAAGGCGCCGTCGGTCACCGGCCCGCGCGGGCAATAGGAAGGAGAGCGACGCGATGGCTCGCGGCGGAGTGGTGTGGCGCGTGGCGGCGGCGACCGCGGCGTTGGCGGCCGCGGC
>JBJMNL010000130.1:0-82764 GCA_045804285.1 Gemmatimonadaceae bacterium | reverse complement strand
GTGTCGACATCAGGTGAGGAACGACTGGTGGCGGCGAGCTGACGGCCGCCCCGCACGGTGCACTCCCCACGCGGCGGCGGACTCATCCTCCTCCCCTAGGAACAATCGTGCCGCGGCGCTGAGGGCCGGGCGCGGCCGGCGCTCGACCGGGGCGCGCCGGGCGGTGGCACTGCGCGCGTCGCGCCTCGGCTACCGCGAGGGACCGCCGAGCACGAAGCGGCAGCGCGGCCGCCCCGAGCGGTCGCACTCCTCGCGCACGGGGACGCGCGTCACCTCCGACAGCAGTGCCTCGACCGCCTTGCACAGCTCCGGGCGCACCGCGACGGCCTCGCCGAGTGGACAGCCGTGGGCCTCGATGACGTCGGCGTCGCCGCCCAGGGCGCGCACGAGGTCGGCGTCGCCGCCCAGGGCGCGCAGCAGGGCGAGCGCCGCCAGCGCGCGGGCGTCGGAGTCGGCGTCGGCGGCGCCGTCGGGAGCGTCGTCGACGGGCGGAGCCAGACGGCGCCCCGCGGCGCGCAGCAACCGCTCGAGCTCCTCGGGCGTGGCGCGATCGGCCAGCTCGGCGGCGAGCGCGCCGAGCATCGGAGCGTAGGCGCTGGAGAAGACGACGTCCGCTCCCGGTGCGATCTCGTACATCGTCGCCGGCTTCCCGACAGTGCCGTCGCGGCGGACCCCGGCGGAGGCGACCAGGCCGAGCCGCTCGAGCGCCGACAGGTGCGCACGGACGGCGTTGTCGGTGAGGCCGAGCTCGGCGGCCAGCTCCTCGACGCTCCGCCGCCCCCGCCGCAGGAATGCGACGACCCTGCCCCGGGACGTGCCCCCGAAATGCCGCTCCCACCATCCCATCGTCCGCTCCTGTCGTCGCTGATCCCGGTTGACGTGCCCTCCATCATAGCGCACGGCGGGGGGCAGGGCACCAATATATGTCAAATATTCTATTGACATATTTCCATACCGGCCACATCGTGGTCTCGCACGACCGGCGTCCGCCGCGCCGTCGTGGGTCGATCGATCGCTCGGCGCCTGAGTCGCCGACCGGCGGACCCTCGAAGAGGAGGCCCTCATGCGCATCAGGAGACGCGAAGCCGGGCAGAAAGGGCGTGGACCGGCACGCCTCCGGATCGGGCCGCTCGCGAGCGGCGCCGCCGCGGGCGCCGTCATCGCCGCGGCCGTGCTGATGGCGTCGTGCAACGACGACCACGGGCCGGCGGGGACGGCCCGGCCGGAGCCGCTCGATCCGGCGCTCGTCGCGCGAGGGAAGGCCATCTTCCGTCACGACACATACGGCGACGAGACCTTCTGGACCGACACGCTGCGGCTGCACGAGGTGATTCGCGGCGCGGTGAGCCCGAAGGTGGCGCTCGGCGTCGGCCTCAAGGTGGACCTCGACACGCTGCCCGCGACGGTGCGCGATGCGCTCGCGGCGGGGCGCATCGACCTCGACGCCCCCGCCACCACCGTCACGCTGCTCCAGCTCGGCGCCGTGGTCGGGTTGGCCGGGCAGGTGGACGCGAGCGGCCAGCTCACGCGCGTCGGCACCACCTGCGCGCTCTGCCACTCCACGGTGGACGACGCCTTCGCGCCCGGGATCGGCCACCGCCTCGACGGCTGGCCGAACCGCGACCTGAACGTCGGCGCGATCGTCGCCCTCTCCCCCGTGCCGTCGGCGAGCGCGAAGGCCGCGTTCAACTCGTGGGGGCCGGGCAGGTACGACCCGCGCTTCAACATCGACGGCAAGAACATGCCGGTCGTCATCCCCCCCGCCTTCGGGCTGCGCGAGGTGCGGCGGGAGATCTACACGGGGGACGACACGGTCTCCTACTGGAACCGGTACGTGGCCATCACGCAGATGCACGGGCACGGCAGCTTCGCCGACCCGCGGATCGGCGTGAACGTGCAGAACCCGCCCGAGAACCTGACCGACGACAAGCTGGCCGCGCTGCGCGCCTACCAGTTCAGCCTCGGGAAGCCCGCGCCGGGCGCGTTCGACGCGGCGGCGGCGACTCGGGGACGGCAGGTCTTCACCGGCGCCGGGCAGTGCGCGAGCTGTCACGCGGGCACGGTCTTCACCGACGTGAACGCCGGCACGCTCCACGCCCCCGACGAGGTGGGACAGGATGCGGCGTACGCCGAGCGCAGCGTGACGAAGCGGTATCGCACCACCCCGCTTCGCGGGCTCTTTCACCCGCCACAGCTCCAGGGGCCCTACTTCCACGACGGCCACGCGAAGACCCTCGCCGACGTCGTCGACCACTACATCGCCTTGCGGCGGCTGCAGCTCACGGCGCAACAGAAGGCGGACCTCGTGGAGTACCTGAAGTCGCTCTGACCGCTCGACTCACCAGTCATCACCGGAGGGAACATGACAGGCACCCCATCGCGGCTCGGCGGAATGCTCCTCGTCCTCGCGGCTTCGACACTCGTCGCCTGCAGCAGGAAGGGCGACCGCGGCGCGGCGGACACCGGCGCCGCTGGCGGCCGCGCGTCCTCGACGCCGGCGGCCGCGACCACCGCCACCGGCGCGAGCGCGACGGCGGCCGCCGAGTCCGCGAGCGCGCCGGGCGGCGGCGCGTCCGCACTCCGCGACCCGAACATCGTCTACATCCTCGACCAGCTGAACGCGGCCGACAGCGCCCTCGGCAGCCTCGCGGAGAAGAAGGGGACGAGCCCCGACGTGCAGAGCTTCGGGCGAATGATGGCGGGCGAGCACCACGCGCTGCGCGCCCAGGGGCAGCAGCTCGCGAAGAAGCTCGGCGTCACCCCGGAGAAGCCGTCGGGAGACCAGAGCGAGGCGCAGGCGAAGCAGGAGAGGGACAGCCTGAGCGCGATGCCCAGAGGGCGCGCGTGGGACCGGGCGTACGTGGACCACGAGGTCGGCTATCACGAGCAGCTGCGGCAGACGGCCACCAAGGCGCTCGGCGCGGCGCAGAACGCGGAGCTGAAGGCGCTGATCCAGCGAGCGGCGCCGGTGATCCAGCACCACCTCGACCGCGCGCAGCAGATCCAGAAGAAGCTCGGCTCCGGCCCCACGGCCTGAGCCACGATCGCGGCTCAGGCCGCGAGACACGCCGTCGAGAGGCGGCCGGCGCGAGAGTCGCGCCGGCCGCCTCGGTGCGTTACGCGGGGGGATCGAGAAGCGGTTGGGGGAGCTCTACGAGCTCAGCTCCCGCCGCTGGTGCCCTCCCAGCCCCGCTCGCCACCCTCACGCCCGGGCCGGCCTCGGCATAACTTAAACAGACGCGTACGTCGGTGTGCCGGTCGCGATGTCCTGGATGGCGGGGTGGAGCGAGTCGTTCAGCGGCGTCGTCCACCGGCGCCGTCGTCGCGACGGCGTACGTTGCCGAACCCGCTCTCCCCGACCTCGAGATGACCTCGTACCCAGCACCGGCCGCTCGCGGCGAATCGACCACCGGCCGCGCGTCGACCGGCGTGCGCGGCCTCGACGACCTGCTCGGCGGCGGACTCCCGCGCGACCGGCTCTACCTCGTGGACGGCGAGCCGGGCACGGGGAAGACGACGCTGGCGCTGCAATTTCTCCTCGCCGGCCGGGAGGCCGGGGAGCGCGGGCTCTACGTGACGCTGTCGGAGACCACGGAGGAGCTGCGCGCGAGCGCCGAGTCGCACGGCTGGTCGCTGGACGGGCTCGAGCTGTTCGAGCTCGCGGCGACCGCCGAGGACGGCCCCGAGGAGGCGTACACGCTCTTCCACCCCGCGGAGGTCGAGCTCCAGCAGACCGTCGGCGCAGTGCTCGAGGCGGTCGAGCGCACCGCCCCCGCGCGCGTCGCCTTCGACTCGCTGTCGGAGATGCGCATGCTGGCGCGCGATCCGTTGCGCTTCCGGCGGCAGATCCTCGCGCTCAAGCACTTCTTCGCCGGCCGGGCGTGCACGGTGCTCCTGCTCGACGACCGCACCGGCCCCGAGGGCGACCTGCAGCTCCAGAGCATCGCGCACGGCGTCCTGGCGCTCGAGCACGTGGCTATGGACTACGGCGCCGAGCGCCGGCGGCTGCAGATCAAGAAGCTGCGCGGCACGAGCTACCGCGGGGGGTACCACGACTTCCGGCTCCGCACGGGCGGGATCGACGTGTACCCGCGCATCCCGCGCATCCCGCGCGTCGAGCCGACGATCGCCGTGACGGGGGAGCAGCTCGGCGCCGGGTCGCCGGAGCTGGACGCCCTGCTGGGCGGTGGCATCACGCGTGGCACGAGCGTGCTTCTCACCGGGGCGGCGGGCACGGGGAAATCGGTGCTCGCCACCCAGTTCGCGCGGACGGCCGTCGAGCGCGGCGAGCGGGCGCGGGTGTACATGTTCGACGAGCGCATCTCGACGGCGCTGCTTCGCGCCGAGGGACTGGGCATCGACATGTCGGCGGCGCTCGCCGACGGCCGCCTCTCGCTGCGGCAGATCGAGCCGACCGAGATGTCGCCGGGCGAGTTCGCCAATCAGGTGCTGCGCGCGGTGGACGAGGAAGGCGTGACCGTTCTCGTCCTCGACTCGCTCAACGGCTACCTGCAGGCGATGCCCAACGAGCGACTGCTCGCCGTCCAGATTCACGAGCTGCTGAGCTACCTGGCCAGCCGCGGGGTGACGAGCGTCCTGACGCTGGTGCAGCGCGGCATCTTCGGCTCCCCGGTGGACGACGCGGCCGAGGTGAGCTACCTGGCGGACACCGTGGTCCTCCTCCGGTACTTCGAGCACGCCGGGTCGGTGCGGAAGGCGATCTCGGTGGTGAAGAAGCGGAGCGGGGCGCACGAGCCCGCGATCCGCGAGTTCCGGGTGGAGCGCGGCGGAGTGCGGGTCGGCGAGCCGCTCCAGGAGTTCCAGGGCGTTCTCACCGGGGTGCCGATGTTCACGGGAGAGGCCGCCACCCTCATGGGCGGCGCCGCCCGGGCACCGAGGCTCGACGGCGGCCCGGCGGGGCGGCGGCGCCGACCGTGACCGCCGCCGTGACCGCGCCCGTGACCTCTCCGGCGGTGCTCGGGACCGACGGTCGCCCTGACGCGGTGGCAGTGCTCGCGCCGGTCGGCCGGGACGGCCCGCTCGCCGAGCGCGTGCTCGGCAGGTGGCGGATTCGCGCCGTGGCGTACCGTGGGATGGACGCGCTCTGCGACGCGCTCGAGCGCGGCGTCGGCACCGTGATCGTGGCCGAGGAGGCGCTGCGGGCCGCGGCGCGGGAGCGCCTGCTCGCGGCGCTCGCCGCGCAGCCGTCGTGGTCCGACGTACCGCTCATCGTGCTCACCGCCGAGGGGGAGCTGTCGCGGGTGATCGCCGCCGGCGTCGAGGCGCTCGCGGCGCGCGGCAACGTCACGCTCCTCGAGCGACCCGTGCGCATCGCGACGCTCGTGACGGCGGTGCGCTCCGCGCTCCGCGCGCGCGAGCGCCAGTACGACGTGCGCGACTACCTCGTGCAGCTCGATACGGCGCGCGCCGCCGCGGAGGCGGCGAACCGCGCGAAGGCGGAGTTCCTGGCCGTGATGAGCCACGAGCTGCGCACCCCGCTGAACGCCATCGGCGGCTACGCGGAGCTCATCGGGATGGGGATCCGCGGCCCGATCACCGAGGAGCAGCGCGCGGACCTGGAGCGGATCCAGAAGAGCCAGCGCCACCTGCTCGGGCTGATCAACGGCGTCCTCAACTACGCGCGGCTCGAGACGGGCAACGTCCGCTTCGACGTCACCGAGGTCCTGATGGAGGAGGCGCTCGCCACCTGCGAGGCGCTGGTGGCGCCGCAGGCCCGCGCGAGGCAGCTCCGTCTCGCGGTGGCACCCTGCCCGTCCGAGCTGGCGGTACGCGGCGACCAGGAGAAGCTGCAGCAGATCCTGCTCAACCTGCTCACGAACGCCATCAAGTTCACGGAGCCGGGCGGGCGGATCGTGGTCGAGTGCGAGCCCGCCGAGGAGCACGTCGCGCTGCGCGTCTCCGACACGGGGCGCGGCATCCCGGCGGAGAAGCTGGCGTCGATCTTCGAGCCGTTCGTGCAGGTGGACGCCCGCCTCACGCGCGAGCAGGAGGGCGTCGGCCTCGGCCTGGCGATCAGTCGCGACCTCGCGCGCGGCATGGGGGGGGAGCTGCGCGCGGAGAGCGTCGAGGGGGTGGGCTCGACGTTCACGCTCACGCTGCCGCGCGCCTGATCCCCGGCACCGCGGCGCCGCGGCGCCGCCGGGCAGCACGCGAGCGGGCGCGAGACCGACAGCGTCGCCGGCCCCGCGCCCTTTCACGATTCGATCACCTCTCCATATCCTACCGCGCCTCGGCGAACCGCCACCGGAGCGTGCGAAGAGGCGGGGCGGACTGCTGCACGACCCGGGCCACGCAGCCTAACGGTCGGCGAACGGGCGCCTCTTCGCTCGCGGCGATCCGCTACTGGCGCGCGGGGCCCTGGGCCTCCGCTTCGGCCCGGACGTTCGCGTCGAACGTCGCCTGCTGGCGGGCGGTCAGCACGCTGCGCACCCTGGCGCGGTAGTCGGCCGCGGCCGCGCGCGCCTTCTCCTCCCGCGCGTCGACCTGCGCCTGGAGCCGGCTGGTCGTGTCGGCGCCCGCGTCGGCGGCGCCCTGCAGCTCGCGGACGCGAGCCTGGTAGGCCTTCGCCTGCGCGTCGATCGCGGCCTTCTGCCGCGCCGTCAGCGTGATGCCCTTGAGCATGGCGGCGGTGCGCGCCTCGATGAGGCCGCCGGTCTCGGACGCGGCGTGGCCTTCGCCGTGCACGCCCGACGGCGCCGCGCGTCCCGCCCCATCCGCCGCGCCCGCGGCCCGCGGCGCGCTCACGCCGGTGCTCACCCCGGTGCTCACCCCGGTGCTCACGCCGACTCCGGAGTCGGTGCTCACGCTCGCGCCCGCGCGCGTCGCGCCGCCGACGGCGCCGGAGAGCACCTGCGCCTGCGCGGCCGTCGCCGCCAGGAGCCCCGCCACCACGCCTGCCGCCACGGTCAGAGTGCGAACTGTCTGCATTGCGTCTCCTCGAATTCTGGTGATGAGCGTCACGTCCGCACCGCACGATCCGCGGTTCGCGCGTGCCTAACGCGCGGACCGCCCACGTCCGGTGCGACCCCGGACCCGTGTGCATGCCCGGTGCCACCGCCGCGCGACGATACTTTGGCTCCCAATTATCTGTGACGTGGCCGAGGGCGATCCGGTGACGACCGTCACACGGGCGGGCGCGCTCCCGCGCCCGCGCCCCGCCCCGGCGGGCCTTGCGCGCCGCGACGGCGCGCGGGATCTTCCGCCGCCCACCGCTCGACCATCGCTCGAGGAGACCACGCATGCCCCAGCCGTCCGTCGGCCGCGCCCGTCCGCTCGCCGCGCTCGCCCTTACCGTCCTCGCCGCCCTCGCCGCCATCTCGGGCGCCGCCGCTCCCCTGCACGCCCAGAGCGCCGCGGGCTCCGCCCCAGCCCCGGCGGCGGCGGCCGTGCCCGCCGGTCCCGCGACGCTCAGCGCGCACCAGCGGCTGGCGCGCGAGGTGTACCGCGAGCTCGTCGAGATCAACACGGTGGACTCGGTCGGCTCGGTGACCGCGGCCGCGCGGGCGATGGCGCAGCGCTTCCGCGCCGCCGGCTTCCCCGCCGCCGACGTGCGCCTCCTCGCCCCCGCCGGCAAGCCGACCAAGGCGAACCTGGTGGTGCGCTACCGCGGGCGCGGGCGCGCGAAGCCGATCCTGCTGCTCGCCCACCTGGACGTCGTCGCGGCGAAGCGCGAGGACTGGCCGCGCGATCCGTTCGTGCTGCACGAGGAGGGGGGGTACTTCCTCGGGCGCGGCACCGCCGACGACAAGGCGATGGCGGCGATCTTCGTCGCCAACCTGCTGCGCTACAAGCGGGAGGGGTGGACGCCGGACCGCGACCTGATCCTCGCCCTCACCGCCGACGAGGAGGGGGGCGACGCGAACGGCGTCGAGTGGCTCGCCGAGCGCCACCGCGACCTGATCGACGCCGCCTACGCGCTCAACGAGGGGGGCGGCGGGACGCTGCTCGACGGGCAGCCGCTCCTGCACTCGATCCAGGCGGCGGAGAAGGTGCCGGTGAACTTCACCCTCGCCACCGCGAACCCGGGCGGCCACTCGAGCGTGCCGCGCCCGGACAACGCGATCTACGAGCTGGCCGACGGGCTGGCGAAGCTCGCCCGCTTCCGCTTCCCCGTGGCGCTCAACCCGGTGACGCGCGCCTTCTTCGAGCAGACGGCGAAGGTGGAGCGTCCCGAGGTGGCGGCGGCGATGCGCGCGATCCTCGCCGACCCGGCCGACTCGGCCGCCGCGGCGACGCTCTCGCGCGACCCGCGCTACGCCTCCATGCTGCGCACGACCTGCGTCGCCACGCGGCTCGGCGGCGGGCACGCCTACAACGCCCTCCCGCAGTCGGCGACGGCCAACGTGAACTGCCGCATCGTCCCGACGTCGAACGCGGACGAGGTGCGATCGACGCTGGCGCGCGTCGTCGGCGACAGCGCGATCCGCATCACGCCGACGGTGCCGATCACCGAGCGCTTCGGCGCCGCGCCGAGCGCCGTCGAGCCGGCGCTGCTCGACGCGGTCACGGCGCTGACGCGCGAGATGTGGGGGAACATCCCGGTCATCCCGACGATGAGCACGGGCGCCACCGACGGACGCTTCCTCCGCGCCGCGGGGATCCCGACGTACGGCGTGAGCGGCATCTTCTCCGAGCCGGGCGAGTCGAACGCGCACGGGCGGGACGAGAAGCTGCGCGTGAAGTCGTTCTACGACGGGCTCGACTTCCTGGACAGGCTGGTGCGCACACTGGCTGGCGCGCCCCGCGCCTGAGCGCGGGCGATTCGGACCGCGCGCCCGGGACCCGTCAGGGAGCCCTGGGCGCGCGGTCCGGGTCGCGGTTCCCGGCGAGGACGCAGCTCGCCGGCGCGCCTCCCGCAGCGGGCACCGCCCGCCGCACCGGCGGCGTCTCCCCCGGGGCGCGCCGTGCCACGACGAGGACCTCCCCGACCGGACGCTCCCCGGTCGCGTCCGACGGGACGCTGACCACGGAATCGCCGACGACGAGCGCGGTCGAGCCGCCCCCGTCGAGGTTCAGCGCGTCGTGGGCGCCGAGGGCGAGCATCGCGTCCGCGAGCTCGGCGAGCGACATCCCGACGCTCGCCCGCCGGCGTCCCTCGACCGCGACGAGGTAGAGGGTGGCGCTGTCGCGCGAGATCCCCACCGCCGAGCGGGGGTGTCGGGAGCGCGAGAAGCGCGGGAAGGTCCCCTCGGCGGAGTCGGCGGCGGCGGCGACGCTCCGCCCCGCGCGCACGATGCGCGGCCATCCGCCGACGAGCGTTCGGAGCGGCCCGGTGTGCGGCGAGAAGGACTCGACTACGGTCACGCGGTCGCCGTCGCGCAGCCGCTCGACCGCCCGACGCGCCGCGCCGACGCCGGCGAGCACCGCGCCCCCGTCGGGGATCGGTGTCCCGCCGCCGCGGCGGGGGGCGCCGCGGACGCGATAGCGCGCCGTGTCGCCGCGGCTCGCGAGCCTGACGAGCACGACCTCGGCGGGCGCCGAATCCGCCGCGGCGACGGCGCGCGTGGCGGGGCCGGACCAGCGGGTGAAGAGCGCGAGCGCGCCCACGCGGGGGTGCGCCGCGTTGACGCCGCCGAGCGGCCAGCGGCCGTACGGGGTGCGCACCGTGCCCCGCAGGGCGAAGCGCTCGATAAGCGGCGCGCCGGCGGCCGTGAGCGCGAACTGGGTGTGGACGTTGTCGAACGTGTGGAAGGGAGACTCGGTGCGCTCGACGCCCTTCACGACCTCCTCGTCGACGACGACGTTGTTCTCGTTCGTTCCCGTCCCGCCCTCGAGGTCGAAGAAGTCGGTGTTGAGCACGCCCACGACGTCCACCCCCTCGCCCCGGAGCCGCCGCGCGATCGCGCTCGGCCGCTCGCGGCCCGTGAGCGCGTCGCAGGCGCGGACGGCGCGGACCGCGATCTCCGGGCGCCGCAGCTCCACCTCGAGGACGTGCAGCACCCAGGGGCCGGCGGGGCGCGCGATCCGGCGGTAGACCACGCCGGGCGCAACGGCGCGCGCGCTCACCGAGTCGGCGGCGGGCGGCGCGGCGGCTGGCGTGGCGGGTGGCGCCTCCTGCGCGCCGGCAGTACGGAGGAACGGAAGGGCGAGCGCGGCGAGGAGCGCCGCGGCGCGGGCGAGGCGCGGGCGGCGCGCCACAACGGGTGAGTGGAGAGCGGGCACCGGTTCGCGTATGGACGGTGGGAGTGAAGCGCGCGCGGCCGTTGACAGCCGCATGCGCCGGCCTCTACTGTCGAGCCGTCGGAAGAAGCTAGCGCTCCCGTGGGTGCGCCGTCAGGAGCGCTGCGTGATCCCATCCACACGAGGAGTTTCCATGCGACCACGTTCGTCGATGCTCCGCGCGCTCGCCGCCGTCGCCTTCGCGACGGCGCTCCCCGCCGCGGCGAGGGCGCAGCTCACGATCACTCTCGAAGGCTCGGTCCGCGAGCCGCAGGGGCCGCCGATCGCCAACGCGCAGGTCGGCGTCCTCAACCCCGCAACCAACGAGCGCCGCGGGGCGGTCACCAACGACGCCGGCCGCTTCCGCATCCTCGGCCTCGCGCCGGGGCGCTACCAGGTGAGCATCCGCGCGATCGGCCACGAGCCGAAGACGGAGCCGGTGGAGCTCCTGCTCGGCCAGCGGGCCAACCTCCTCTTCGAGCTCCGGCCGACCGCCGCCGAGCTCGGCGCCGTCGCCGTCGTGGCGCCGCGCACGACGACCGTCGAGGTGCAGCGGACCTCGGTCTCGTCGCCGGTGGTGCGCGAGATGATCGAGAAGCTGCCGACGGTGGACCGCAACATCATGACGCTCGCCGCGACCGCGCCGGGCGTGAAGGCGTTCGCGCCCCAGGCCGGCCGCGCGCTGCCCTCGGCGGGCGCGGTGCCCGACCTGCGCTTCATCAACTTCTACCTCGACGGCATCGAGCTGAAGAGCCTCTTCAACGGCAATCTCGTCGGCATCCCGCAGACGGGGGCGCCGCTGCCCCAGGAGTCGATCCAGGAGTTCCGCGTCTTCCTGAACCCGTACGACGCCGAGTACTCCCACGCCGGCGCCTACGTGCTGAGCGCCGAGTCGAACCGCGGGACGAACGAGACGCACGGCAGCGCCTTCGGCTTCTTCCAGAACAAGGGCATGACGGCGAAGACCGTCTTCCAGACGACGAAGCCGGACTTCAACCGCTCGCAGCTCGGCTTCAACGTGCGGGGCCCGATCCAGCGCGACCGCCTCTTCTACGCGGCCAACTACGAGGTCACGAACAGCAACAACTACATCGACGTCGTCCCGGCGAGCACCACCGTCTTCGGCAGCTACGCCGGCCCGCGCAAGGCGCCGAACCTGAACCACACCGGCTTCCTCCGCGCCACGTACATGCAGAACGAGCGGAGCACGCTGGACGCCGAGTGGGCGACGCGCTACATGACGGGCGAATCGAACTTCGGTGGGACCACGGCGCGCGAGGGGGGGATCGACCAGTCGTACTTCATCAACGTCGCGCAGCTCCGCCACCGCTTCCTGCCGACGCCGAACATGCTGAACGAGCTGAGCCTGCAGATGGTGAAGTGGCACCACGACGAGGGGCAGCTCGTCCCCGGGCCGCAGCTCAACTACCCGAGCATCATCCTCGGCACGGCGACCTTCCCGCTCGTGCTGAACGAGACGCACCTGCGGCTCATCGACCGCGCGTCGTACACGAAGGATGACTTCTTCGGCAGCCACGTCATCAAGGGCGGGGTGGAGCTGAGCCACGTCAGGGCCGACCAGTTCTCGCCGAACTTCCAGCAGGGCTCCTTCCGCTTCGCGACGGACACCTCCTCGCAGCCCAACCTGGCGACGATCGGCGTCGGCTTCCCGAACGCCGAGGGGACGAGCGACGCGCTCGCCGAGCTGTCGGGGTGGATCACCGGCGTCTACGTGAACGACGAGTGGCACCCGGTCTCGACGTTGACGCTGAACCTCGGGCTCCGCTACGACGCCGAGCTCAACACGCTGAACAACGACTACACGGTGCCCTGGGCGAGCGACGCCGCGCTGTCGTCGGCGCCGCGCCTCGAGCACTTCCTGAACCGCGGCGACCGCAAGAACGACGTGAACAACGTCTCGCCGCGCGTCTCCTTCTCGTGGGACCCGTTCGGGACGAACCGCACCTTCGTGCGCGGCGGCGCGGGGATCATCTACGACCGCGTGGCGAGCTTCATCGGCTTCCAGGAGCGCCTCGCCGCCTCGTGGCGGACGTACTCGATCAGCAACCCCGGGACGATGGACGTCGCGACGCTCCGCCAGCGCGTCGCCGCGGGCACGGTGGCCAGCACGCCGAACATCATCCTGGTGAAGGACAGGATGCAGGCGCCGGAGAACCATCAGTTCTCGCTGGGCGTCGGCCACCAGCTCACCCCCGACCTGGCGATCAACGCCGACTACGTCCACCAGGACGTGCGGCACCTCTACACGCGCCTCAACGCCAACTACCTGAACGTCGGCGTCACGCCGTCGCAGCGCGTCCTGACCTCCAAGTACGGCGACATCGTGCTCTGGGACGACTTCGGCAAGGCGAAGTTCGACGCCTTCGTCGTCGCCGCGGCGTACCGCCGGGCGGGGCTGCTCACGAACCTCTCCTACACGCTCGGCTTCTACAAGGCGGACTACGACGCCGTGACGGCGCCGGCCTACGCCTTCCAGAGCGCGTACAACATGCAGCGCACGTCGGGCGACGAGCGGCACCGCGTCGTCCTCTCGGAGGTCGCGACGCTCCCACTGGGCTTCGAGCTGTCGGGGATCGCGACCGTCGCCAGCCCGCGCCCGTTCACCGCGACGAACGGCCAGGACCTGAACAGGGACAACGACTTCACCGACGACTTCTACACCTCCGCGACCGGCGACCCGACGGCGCTGCGCACCGTCCGGCCGAGCAACGCGTGGAAGAACTGGTACCGCAACCTCGATCTGCGCCTCGGCGCCCCGCTGTTCGCCTCGCGCGGGACGGCGCTGCGGGCGTCGGTCGAGATCTTCAACGTCTTCAACACGAATAACGTCGCCGGCTTCCAGGGACGGCTGAACAACGCCGCCGGCACCCCGCTGCTCGGCGCCGACAAGCAGCCGAGCTTCGGGAGGCCGAACTCCGCGTTCTCGGCCCGGCGCGTGCAGGCCGGGCTCCGCGCGGAGTTCTAGGCGAGCTCCGGGATGGTGGGGCGGCGCCCGGTGCCCAACGGCACCGGGCGCCGCTTCTTTCATCAGCGGTACAGCAAGTACGGCCGCACCCGCGTCTCGAACGCCCGCGCATCCGCGTCCCAGCGCGCGAGCAGCTCGTCGGTGCGGCCGCTCTCGACCGCCGCGCGGAGCGCGTCCGTGCCCGCGAGGCGGTCGATCTGCGCGGTGCGCCACTGCCAGTCAGCGGCGTGGCGGGCGTGGATCGCGCGCAGGAGCTCGACGCCCACCGTCACGGGGCGCACGCGCTCGCGGTCGGTGACGGTCACCTCGATCATCGGGATCGTTCGTCCGCCCCACTTCTGCGTGCCGGGCGCGATCGCGCGCGACGTCGAGTCGAAACGCACGCCCGGGAGCTTCTTCGCGTTCAGCTCGCGCGCGATCGCGCCGGCGTCGCCGAGCCAGGGCGCGCCGACCATGCGGAAGGGACGGTCGGTGCCGCGCCCCTCGCTCAGGTTCGTCCCCTCGAAGAAGACGGTCCCCGTGTAGAGGATCGTCGCGTCCATGTCGCGCAGGTTCGGGGAGGGACGCAGCCACGTGAGCCCCGTCTCCTCCCACCACATCGCGCGACTGTAGCCGGCCATGGGCACGACGGTCACCTGCGCCTTCACCTGCCCCGTGCCGGCGAGATAGCGCAGCAGCTCGCCCGGCGTCAGCCCGTAGCGGAGCGCCACGGGGTACTGGCCGACGAAGGAGCGGAACGCGGTGTCGAGCACGTTCCCCTCCACGCGGTCGGCGCGGATGGGGTCGGGTCGGTCGAGGACGATGAAGGGCTTCCCGGCCTTTCCCGCCGCCTCCGCGGCGAGCGCCATCGTCCACTGGTAGGTGTAGACGCGCGCCCCGACGTCCTGGATGTCGTAGACGACCACGTCGACCGAATCGAGCATGGCGGGCGTCGGCACGTGCGTCTGGCCGTACAGCGAGTAGATGGGCACGCCGGTCGCGGAGTCCACCGACGACGCCACCGCGACCCCCGCTTCGGCGGCGCCGCGCAGCCCGTGCTCGGGGCCGAAGAGCGCCGTCAGCCGCACGCCAGGCGCGCGGTACAGCAGGTCGATGGTGCTCGTGCCGCGCCGGTCGCGCCCCGACGGGTTGGTGATGAGCCCGACGCGCTTGCCGCGCAGCAGGTGCAGCGAGTCGCTCAGCAGCACCTCGACGCCGGGCACGACGCCGGGCGCGGCGACGGCGGCCGACGGGGGAGTCGGATCGGCCGCGGTGACGGTGGCGCGGCCGCCGGCCGCGCCACGAGGCGGGGCGGCGCAGGCACCGGCGACGAGCAGGATCGCGACGGGGAGCGCGGGACGCGCGCGGAGCGCTGCGCGCAGGGCGAGTGGGGCCATGTGCTGTTCTCTGGCGTGGCCTGGTGGATGGCGGACGGGGACGCGGTGTGCCGAGCAAAGCGCGGCACGATGACAGCGTAGCTGCAGAGCCCGCCGAGCGCGAGTGCCGGGTCGCGCGATCGTCGCAGCCGCCGCTCTGGCGCCCCTCCCCGCCGGCGCTTACCGTGGGCGCGGCACTCGGGGGAGAGCGACGCCGACGTCGCCGCTCTGGCGGACGAGTCGGTTCGCGTCGACGATGCACGCGAGGATGCACGCCAGCCTGCGGGCGATGGCAGCGGCCGGGAGCGATGTGGGCGGCGTGGACGGTGGGGCGCGCCGCCCGCTCCGCCGCGCGTCCGGGGTCGGCGGCGTGTCGCTCCTCGCCCTCCTCGCGGCCGTCGCCTGCTCGAGCGACGCCCCGCCGGTCGCGCCGCCGGCGCGCGCCGCGCCGGTGGTCGCGGAGCTCACGGTGGCCGCGAACCCGACCGACGCGCTCGCCCTGAACGTCGCGGTCACCGTCGATCACGCGGACTCGGTGCGGCTGCGACTCCGCGTCACGGGTGAGATGGCCGACCGCGTGCTCCCCGCCACGCCCTCGGCCGCCGGGCGAGTCGAGCTGGCCGCGCTGGGCCTGCCCGCCGACAGTGTCGTCACCGTGCGCGCCGAGGCGTTCAACGCCACCGGCGCGACGTTCTCCCCCCCGACCCACGCTCGCACGGGCGCACTCCCCACGGCGCTCCGCGACGTGCGTCTCGCGGTCACGGGCACACCCGCTCCGGGCTACGTGCTCACCGGCTTCGTCCGCGACGGCGTGGCGTACGCTGTCGCCTTCGACAGCGCGGGGGCAGTCGCCTGGTACCGCGCGTTCCCGGAGGAGGCGGGCGTCTCCGACGTGCAGCAGCAGCCGAACGGCGACATCACCGTGTTCCTCGGCGCCACGGTGGGCTGGCTCCCGGCCCCGGGCCGCTTCGTGGAGCTGCGCCCCACGGGCGACGTCGTGCGCACCTACGCCGCGCCGGCCGGCTACTACACTGACAACCACGAGCTCCGGCTCGTCGGCGCGCGCGGCAAGGTCCCGACGGCCTACTTCTTCGGCTACGATCGGCGCCCGACCGACCTCACGAGCCGAGGGGGCGCCGCCGACTCGCTCATGGCCTGGCACTCGATCTTCCGGGCCGACCCCGACGGAACGGTGCGGCGACTCTTCGCCGCCCTCGACCGGTTCGGGGTCGCCGACTGGATCGAGCCTCCGGCGCAGGGCCTCGGCGGCGTCGACCACCCGAACAGCCTCGACGTCCTGCCCGGGGGCGACCTCCTGGTGTCGTGGCGGAATTTCGGCCAGTTGACGCGGATCGACTCCGCAACCGGGGAGATCCGCTGGCGGCTCGGCGGGGGCCGATCCGACTTCACCATCGTCGGCGATCCGCTCGGCGGCTTCTCCGCCCCGCACTTCGCCCGCCTGCTCGACGACGGCCACGTGCTGCTCTTCGACAACGGCAACCGGCACCAGCCGAGCGAGTCGCGCGCCGTCGAGTACGCGCTCGACCCGGCCGCCCGCAGCGCGACGCTCGTCTGGGAGTACCGCCACGCGCCGCCGCGCTTCGCCCTGTTCACGGGCGCGGTTCAGCGGCGCGCCAACGGCAACACCGTCGTCGCCTACGCGTGGAACGGCGTCATCACCGAGGTCGCCCCCGACGGCGGCGTACTGTGGGAGGGGGAGGTCAGGATCGGCGCGACTTCGGCGGCCCCGCTGTACCGCCTGCTCGCGATCCCCTCCCTCTACGAGTACCGGCGGCCCTGAGCGGGCGCGGCGCGCTCAGGCCGCGCCGAGCACCAGCCCCTCGATGACGTTCGCGACCGTCTTGCAGTCGTCGAGCGCGTCCTCGAGCTCGTCGTAGAGCTGCTTCCACTTGAGCGCATCGAGCGGGGCGGGGCGGCCGTCGAAGAGCAGGGTGATCGCATCCGAGTAAACGTCGTCCCCGACCTCCTCGAGCTCGCGCACGTCGACGCAGCGCGCGAGCACCAGCACCCTGTCTCGCGACGCCGCGACGGCGTCCTCGATCGCCTCCGTCGCCTGCACCACGACCTCGGCGAGCTGGACCGCGGGCTCCCAGGCGCCGATGACGCGCGACTCGGTGATGCGGGCCGTCAGCACCCAGCGCGCCGCCTCGTCGATCCGGTCGATCACCGCGTCGAGGCGCGACGCGAGCACCGGGACGTCTTCGAGGTCCACCGGCGCGAACATCATCCGGTCGAGGCGCACGCTGAGGTCGTGCACGATCCGGTCGGCCTCGTGCTCGAGCGTCGCGATCCCCTCGGCGGCGTCGGCGAACCGGTCCGGCTCGCGGAGCCCGTCGCGCAGGAGCCGCGCGGCGGCCGTAATGCGGCCGGAAACCTCGTGAAAGGTGGCGAAGAAGTCGCGCTCGCCGCCGCGCGCCGACCGGAGCATCCTGAGCATGGCGTCACCTCACGAGCCGAGGCTCGCTCTCGTTCCCCGCCACTAACGCGCACGTTCCACCACCGCGCACGTTCGGGGCCGCGCGTTCACGGATGGGCACGCCTCGCAGCGTCCGGCGTACCCGACTGCCTAGGCAGGAGCGCCCGGCCTGCGCCCGGCGACCGGGACGCGCGTCGTCGCGCTCACGCCGGCCGCGTTCTTGAAGCCGTACTCGGCGTCCCGCGCGTGGCGCGATCGCGCACCGCGCCGCCGACACTGGCGTTCATCTCGCGGAGCGCGTGGCCCGCGGTGGACGCGCGACGCAGTTCAGGGAGGTGGATCGTGATGAGAGCGACAGCGCTGCTCGACGAGCGCATCCTGGCCGGCGCCCTCCTGGTCGGTGGCACTCTCGCGTGCGGGGGAGGGGACGGCACCGGCCCGAGCCCGTCGGCGGGGCTGCCTTCATGCACGGCCACCGCGCAGACCGGCGGGACGCTCGACGTCCCGGTCGGCGGCGTTCGCGTCCTCGGCACGCCGACCGACGTCGCCTGCGTACGCCTGGCGCTCTCCGACACCGGCGCCGAGTACCTGGTCGTCGTCTCCAACGCGAGCCAGACGCTCGACGCGGTCCAGCACTTCGCGCTCGAGGTGCGGGCGCAGGGACCCACGACGGCCGCCGCGCTGGAAACGATGGCGGCGCGCGCGGCGGTCGCGCCGCGCGCGCCGCGCGCGAGCCTCGGCCGCGAGCTCGCCATTCGCGACTACGAGCGCCGCCATCTCCGGGTGCCGGGCGCCTTCGCGGCGGCGCGCGCGGAGCATGCGGCGGCGGTGCGTGCCGCGGCGGGCGCGAGCGACCGGCGCGCGCCGGCTACCCGCGCGGCGAGCGTCGCCGCGCCCGTGCCGGCGGTCGGCGAGACGATGCAGTTCCGCGTGCCGGGCGAGAGCGATCCCTGTACGAGCTACGACTCCGTGACCGCGCAGGTGAAGTTCGTCGGGGAGCGCGCCATCCTGGTGCAGGACGTCGCGTCGCCGGCCCGCGGCTTCACCGACGCCGACTTCGCCTCGATCTCCGCCGAGTTCGACCGCCTGATCTTCCCCACCGATTCCGCCTACTTCGGAACGCCGAGCGACATCGACGCGAACGGCCACGTCTACGTCCTCTTCACACCCGAGATCAACAAGCTGACGAAGCGTGGCGACGCCTCGTTCTTCGCGGGATTCTTCTTCGCCGGCGACCTCTTCCCGCGGAGCGGGGCGAGCGGCCAGTCGTGCGCGGAGAGCAACGTCGCCGAGGTCTTCTACCTGCTCGTCCCGGACCCCGACGGCCAGTTCAGCGACCCGCGCTCGGCGGCCGACGTCCGGCAGCTCACGCGCGGCACGGTCGCGCACGAGTTCCAGCACATGATCAACGCCGGCGGGCGGCTCCGGAGCGACGCGGCCGGCTTCGAGCAGACCTGGCTCGACGAGGGGCTCGCCCACTTCGCCGAGGAGGCCGTCGGCCGCGCCGAGCGCGGGTTCGGGGACCTCCAGGAGCTCTCGTTCTCCGACGTCGCCGCCTCGCGCCCGGAGTACGACGCGTTCTTCGCGCAGAATCTCCTGCGCTTCGCGACCTGGCTCGAGCGCCCCGACACCTCGGCGGGGCCGAGCGCGCACACGGGGGACGACCTCTCCGGCCGCGGCCAGTCGTGGGCGCTCGTCCGCTACAGCTCCGAGAAGTACTCCGGCGGGGACGCTCGCGCCTTCACCCGGAAGCTCGCCGCGGGGCCGGACACGGGGCTGACGAACCTCACGAAGCGCGCCGGGGTGCCCTACGACTCGATCCTCGCCGGCTTCATGGTCGCGAACTTCGCCGACGACCGCGGCGTGCCCGACCTCGACGCGCGCTACGAATACGGGACGTGGGACATGCGCGGCGCCGTGCGCGGCGCGGCGGGGGGCGACCCGCCGCGCGTCAACCCACTGGCCACCGGCGCCCCGCCGTCGACGGGCTGCGTCTCGTCGGCGGGCGCGTCGTCGTACGTGTGCGAGAGCCGCTCGGGCGCCGCGGCGTACTTCCGCGTCAGCTCGGACGCGGCGCTCGCCGGGCTCGCCGTGCGGCTAGTGGACGCGAGCGACACGACGCGGGCGGTATTCCCGGAGGCGCGGTTGTTCGTGATGCGGTCGAGGTGAGCGACGAATCGACGTGCCGCTAGCGCGTCCCCTCCGGCGTCGCCGCGTACGCCGCGTACATCGTCCCGCCGAAGGCCGAGCGTCGCGACCCGACGAGCGTGGGCGCGCCGAGCCCGGCGTCGCCGGCGACCTCGCGAAGTCGGGAGAGCGAGACGGGAAAGGGCACCCACCGCGTCGGCGCGCGCCCCTCGTACTCCACCACCACCAACCGTCCGCCCGGCCGCAGGTGGCGGACGATCGCGCCCAGCACGTCCGCCTGCTCGCGGTCGGGCACGAAATGCAGCGCGTTCGCGACGAGCGCGCCGTCGAGCCGGGGCAGCTCGAGCGTCCGCGCGAAGTCCGCGTGCACCGCGGTGACCGCGGCGCGGTCCGCCGCGCGCCGGGCGAGCCCGCGCAGCGCCTCGACGCTCGCCCGGTCCCGATCGACGGCGTAGACGTGCCCCTCGGGCCCCAGCAGCGAGGCGAGGGCGCGCGTGAACGTCCCCGTCCCCGCGCCGAGGTCCGCCCACGTGCCGCCCTGCTCCGGCACGGCGGGGGCGATGAGCGCGGCCGCCTCTCGCACGTCCATGCGTGCAATCTCGCCCCGCGTCGCCGGCCGGCGTAGGCGAGGCGCCCGACCGCTACGACCGCACGACGACCCGCCGCTCCGCCTCGTCGCGCTGGCCGAGGAACTCGCCGATCGCGGCGAGCGGCGCGATGTGGTCGCAGAGGATCTTGAACGTCGCGAGCAGGGGCACGGCGAGGAAGCCGCCCGGCACGCCCCAGATCCAGAAGAAGAAGGCGAGCCCGATGAAGATCGCCACCGGGTTGAGCGTCAGGCGGTGGCCGAGGAGGAGCGGCGAGACGACGTTCGCCTGCAGCAGGTTGACGACGAGGAAGCTCGCCGGCGCGAGGAGCGCCTGCCCGACGTTGTCGAACGTCGTCAGGCCGGCGATCGCGAGCACGAAGACGATCGTCGCCGCTCCCACGTAGGGGATCAGCTCGAGGAAGGCGACGAGCACCCCCCAGAGCGGCGCGTTGGGCAACCCCACGAGCCAGAGCACGCCCGTCACCACCGCCCCCTCGGCGGCGTTCACGAGCAGAGCGGTGGACAGGTAAGCGGAGACCGCGGACTCCGTGGCGCGCGCGATCTCCACCGCCTTCACCTTGTCGGAGAAGTGCGGGAGTACCTTGATCAGCTTCTGGAGGAAGAGGTCGCCGCCGGCGAGCAGGAAGTAGAGCAGGATCACCACCTCGAGCAGCGCCGCGAGGAGCCGCTCCGTCGTGCCGAAGAGCCGCGACGCGAGGCTCTGCCCGCTGTGAACCACCACCTGCTGTTGCGGCGGCGGCGACACCGCGACGCCCATGCGCCCCGCGGCCCGCTCCACCTGCTCCGCGGTGCGGCTCACCTGCTGCACCGGCCGCACCACCCGGCGCAGCTTCTCCTCGGAGCGCGCGAGCGCCGCCGGCGCGGCCGCCGCCCACCGCTGGGCCGGCCCCGAGAGCGCGTACGCGCCGCCACCGAGCGCGGCGAGGAGCGCGGCGACGACGAGGGCGGCGCCCAGCGGCGGCCGCACCCTGAACCGCGCCAGCATCCGGATGACCGGGCTGAGGAGGAAGTTGAGGAGGATCGCGAAGACGATCGGGACGAGGAAGGCGCGCGCGAAGTAGAGCGTGTAGAGCAGCGCGAGCACGGCCAGCATCGTGACGCCGAGCGACTGGCTGGCCGGGTGCGCGAGGACGCGGCGCGTCGCGGCGAGGTTCGGCGGGGGCGCGCCCGGCTCGGCGGGCTCGGCCGGCACGGCCGGGTCGACGTCGGGCGCGAGCGGAGACTCCTCCGGCGACTCGGCGGCGCGGCGCGCGACTTCGGGGACGACGGCGGACGGGTGGTCGGACATGGGCGTGTCGGGCGGCTCGTGCGGCGGCTCTGTCGATCGGGCGGCGCCGCGGCCGGCTCCGCCCAGTACCCCGCCGCGCATGCACTATACTTGCCGGGGCCGGTTGATCGCGCCCCCGTCGCAGAGGGCGGGGGCGGCGGCCGGCCCTGGCCACCGCCCTCTGCCGGGTCTATCTTCGCCCGGTCCCTCCCCGGAGGAGGCGAATGACGACCAGTGCATCCGGGTCGGCGGCACGAACGTCCGCGCACCGTGCCGCATGGCGCGCGGCGACGCCCCTGCTCCTCCTCGCCGGCGCCGCGATGTCGCGCGCGGCGGGCGCGCAGGCGGGGAGCGTCGTGCCGCCTGGCTCGCTTCCGGCGATCACCGCCGCCGAGCTGAACGCGCACCTGCGCTTCCTCTCGTCGGACCTGCTCGAGGGGCGGGCGCCCGACGCGCGCGGCGGGCGCATCGCCGCCGCCTACGTCGCCGCCCAGCTCCAGGCGAGCGGCGTCTATCCCGGCGCCGACGACAGCTCCTACGTGCAGCGCGTCCCGCTCGCCACCGTGACGGTGGATCCGGCGTCGGTGCGGGTCGCACTGTCGGGGCGCGCGAGCAGCGCGCTTCGCTGGGGTGACGACCTCGTCCTCGACGCACCGGATGCCGCCATCGCCACCTCCCTGCGCGGCGAGATCGTCTTCGTCGGCTACGGGATCAGCGCGCCGGCCCGCGGGTGGGACGACTACGCGGGCGCCGACGTGCGCGGCAAGGTCGTGCTCGCGCTGCCCGGCGAGCCCCTCTCGCCCGACACGCTGCGCGGGCGCTACCGACTCGGCGGGCGCGAGCCGTCGTGGTGGGGCTCGACGCCGGCGAAGCGCGAGGAGGCCGAGCGGCGGGGCGCGGTCGCGTTCATGGCCATCTACCCGGCCGACGACCCTCCCCTCCCCTGGACCGCCTTCGCGCGGCAGCTCGCCATGCCCGTCCGGCAGCTGCCACGAGACTCCGCCGCACCCGCCCTCGCCGCGCGCATCACGATCCGCGAGGAGGCCGCGGCCGCGCTCCTCCGCGGCGCCGGCCTCGAGCTGGCGCAGCTCCGGGAGCGCGCCGCGGCGACCGGCTTCCGCGCCCTCCCAACCGGCGTCACACTCGAGGCGTCGTTCCGTAGCGCGGTCACGCGCACGTACTCGGAGAACGTCGTCGGCTACGTGCGGAGCCGCGACGCGCGGTCGAACGAGCGCCTGGTCGTGCTCACGGCGCACTGGGACCACCTCGGCGTCGGCGCGCCCGTGGGCAAGGACTCGATCTACAACGGCGCGCTCGACAACGCGTCGGGCGTCGCGCTCATGCTCGCCGTCGCACGCGCCGCCGCGCAGGGGCCGCCGCCCGCGCGCTCCCTCATCTTCCTCTTCACCACCGGGGCGGAGTCGGGGCTGCTCGGCGCGCGCTGGTTCGCGGCGCACCCGACCGTGCCGCTCGCGAACGTCGACGCGGTGATCGACGTCGACGGCGCCAACCTCTGGGGGCGCAGCTACGACGTCGTGGCCGTCGGGGGGACGAAGAGCTCGCTGGGTGCGCAGCTCGAGAGCGTGGCCGCTCGCCAGGGGCTGCGCGTCACCCCCGATCCGCTCCCCGAGCAGGGATACCTCCTCCGATCCGACCAGCTGCCCGTCGCGCTCGCCGGCGTACCGGCGATACTCGTGAAGCGGGGCGTGTACTTCGTGGGACGGCCGCCCGAGTGGGGGCTGGAACGGGCGCGCCGGTACATTGCCGAGGACTACCGGCGTCCCTCCGACGAGTACCGAACCGACTTCGAGCTCGCGGGCCTGGTGCAGCAGGCGGAGGTCGTGCGCGCGTTCGCGCTGGCCGTGGCGAACACGCGGCGCGCGCCGACGTGGGCGCCTGGCGGCGAGCTCGCGCGGCCGGCGCCGCTGCCGTAGCCCGCCGCCGTCGGCGGCTCTCGATGCGGGCCGGCGCCGGCGCGAGCGCCACGCGCTCGAGCGGTCGTGCTCGCCCGCGTCCGCGCTGCGGGTTATCTTCGGGGCGAGCGGGAAGGAGTGCATGACCACCGATCTGCGCGACCAGCTGCAGGACACGCTCGGCGACGCCTACACGCTCGAGCGCGAGATCGTCGGCGGCGGGATGAGCCGGCTCTTCCTGGCCACCGAGCATTCGCTCAAGCGGCAGGTGGTCGTGAAGGTGCTGCCGCGCGAGGCGACGAGCGAGGCGAGCGCGACGCGCTTCCGGCGCGAGATCGAGCTCGCGGCCCAGCTCCAGCACCCGCACGTCCTCCCCATCTACGCCGCGGGGACGAAGGGCGGGCTGCTGTACTACATCATGCCCTACGTGCCGGGCGAGTCGCTGCGGCAGCGCCTCGAGCGCGAGCGCCCGCTCGCGCTCGCCGACGCCCTCCACATCCTCCGCGAAGTGGCCGACGCGCTCGCCTACGCGCACCACTGCGGCGTCATCCACCGCGACGTGAAGCCGGCGAACGTCCTCCTCGCGCAGGGGCACGCGCTGCTCGCCGACTTCGGGGTCGCGCGCGCGATCGCCGGCACGCTGTCGGGGGACGGCGTCACCGGCGAGGGGTTCACGGTCGGCACCCCGGGCTACATGGCGCCGGAGCAGGCGGCGGGGGAGCCGCGGCTCGACGCGCGGGCCGACGTCTACGCGCTCGCCGTGGTCGGCTACGAGATGCTCGCCGGGTCCCCCCCCTTCGGCGGCGGCACCCCACGCGCGCTCCTGACGGCGCACCTGACGACGCCGCCGGTACCGCTGGGCGAGATCCGTCCCGACGTCCCCCGCGCCGTGGCCGACGCGATCCAGCGCGCGCTGGCCAAGGCGCCGGAGGAGCGCTTCAGCACCGCGGCCGAGTTCCGCGACGCGCTCGACGCCGCGCCGCCGCGCGCGGTGCCTTCGCCGGCCGCGGAGGTCCGGGCGGGACGCGCGCCGGACGCGCCGCCGCCCCTCGCCGCGCTGGTCGGCCGCGCCCGCGCCGCGTTCGGCAGGTTGCGCGTCCGCGGCGCGGCGGGGTCGCCGACGCTGGTCGCGGTCCTCCCCTTCACCGTGCGCGGCAGCGAGCGCCTCGCCTACCTGGGGGAAGGGATGGTGGACCTCCTCAGCGCGAAGCTGAGCGGCGCCGGCCAGCTCCGCTGCGCCGACCCGCGCGCCGTGCTCGCCCTGCTCTCCCCCGCCGAGCGCCGCGGCGTGGACCCGCAGCGCGGGCGGACGGTCGCCGAGCGACTTGGGGCGGGACGCTTCATCCTCGGCAGCCTGATCGAGGTGGGCGGACGCCTCCAGCTCGCCGCCTCGCTGTACGACGCCCGCGGCGTGCCGCGCGCCACCGCGCAGGCGAGCGCCGCCGCCGAGACGCAGCTCTTCGACCTCGTGGACGAGCTCGCGATCCAGCTCCTCGCGGGCGTGGCGGGGGAGGAAGCGGCCGAGGCGCCGGCGCTCGCCTCGTCCACGACGCACTCGCTGGACGCCCTCAAGGCGTTCCTCGCGGGGGAGAGCGCCTTTCGCGCGGGCCGCTTCACCGCCGCGCGCGAGGCGTTCGCGCGCGCCGTCGAGCTGGATCCGGACTTCGCCCTCGCCTGGTACCGCCTCAGCGTCGCCGCCGAGTGGACGGTCGACCGCGACCTCGAGGACGAGGCGGCGCGGCAGGCGCTCGCGCACGGCGACCGGTTGTCGGAGCGCGACCGGCGTCTGCTCGAGGCGTTCGTCGCCTGGCGGCGGGGCGCGCGCGGCGCGGAGGGGCTCTACCGCGACATCCTCGCCAGCTACCCGAACAGCGTCGAGGCCTGGTTCCAGCTCGGCGAGGTACTCTTCCACTATGGTCCGCTCTGCGGGCGCTCGATCTCGGAATCGCGCGAGTGCTGGGAGCGCGTCCTCCGCTTCGAGCCGGGCTCGCTCGGCGCGCTCTACCACCTCGCCCGCGTCGCCGCGGTGGAGCGCCGGTGGGACGAGCTCGACGCGCTCACCGACCGCGTGCTCGCCCTCGCGCCGCAGGGGGAGCGGGCGCTCGAGGCGCGCGCGCTGCGCGCCTTCGCCCTCGGCGACCACGTGGAGCAGCGCCGCGCGCTCGACGAGCTCCGCCTGACGAGCGACGCCGTGCTCCTCGGCACCATGCGCCAGGTGGCGCTCTACGCCGGCAGCCCGGCCGCCGCGCTCCCGCTCTCGCGGCTGCTCACCGAGCCGGCGCGCGCCGACGAGGTGCGCGCCCTCGGGCACGCGCAGAACGCCTACCTCGAGGCCGCGCGCGGCCGCTGGCGCGCGGCGTTAGCCGAGCTGACGGCCGTCGCGCGGCTCGACCCGGCGCGCGCGGTGGAGGCGCGCGGCCACCTCGCAGGGCTCCCCTTCCTCCCGCTCGCGCGGCGGGAGGTGGAGGCGGCGCGCGCCGAGCTCGACGCCTGGGACGCCGCCCCGCCGCCGCCCCGCGAGACGGCGAGCCTCTTCGTGACGGTCCACGACGACCTGCGCCCGCTCCTCCGCGCCTACCTGCTCGGCCTCCTCGGCGCGCGCCTCGGCGACGCCGCGGAGACGCACCGACGCGCCGCCGAGCTGCGCGGCACGGCGATCAACGCCGGAGACGCGGGACACCGCGCGCTCGCGCCGACGCTCGGCGACGACCTGCACGCGCAGGTCGCCGCGCTCCGCGGCGAGCGCGCGGCGGCGATCGAGACGCTGGGGCGCGTCGTGTGGGAAGTGAGCTACGTCCTCCCGCTCCTCTCGCCGCTCTACTCGCGGACGCACGCGCGCTTCCTGCACGCCTCGCTGCTCGCCGACCAGGGGGAGGCGGAGCACGCGGCCCGTCTCCTCGGCTCGTTCGGCGAGGTGTCGGTCTACGACCTCGTGTACCTCGCGCCCGCCCACCTCCGTCGCGCGCGCCTCCACGACGCGGCGGGCGACGCCGAGCGCGCCGGCGGCGACTACCGGCGCGTCGTGGAGCTCTGGTCCGACTGCGACGCCGAGCTCCGGCCCGCCGTGCAGGAGGCGGAGCGTCGCCTCGCCGCCCTCGGCGCCTCCGCCGCCGGACTCGCGCTGACGCCCCGCTCCGGCGAGCTCGCCACGCGCCGGCCGCCGCCGCCCGAGCCGCCGCGCGTGCCGCCGATCGCCTGACGAGGGCGATCGCGCTCGACGTCCGCCCGCGGTACCGACCATGCTACGTTGTCGGGCCGCCGCCCGCGCCGTCGCGCGTCATCCCACATAAGCAGTCCATCATGCCGTCACGACCCGCCCCGACGACCGTCCTCCGCCTGAGCGGCGAGCACCCGCTCGCCGACGCTCCCCACCGCCGCTTCGACCCGCTCACCGCAGAGTGGGTGCTCGTCTCTCCGCACCGCGCGAGGCGCCCGTGGCAGGGGCAGGTCGAGCGCCCGGCCGCCGAGGTGCGGCCGGCGTACGACCCCACCTGCTATCTCTGTCCCGGCAACGAGCGGGCGGGGGGCGTGCGCAACCCCTCCTACACCGGCACCTTCGTCTTCGAGAACGACTTCGCCGCGCTGCGCCCCGACGTCCCATCAGACGCCGACGTCGACGTCGAGGGGCTCCTCGTCGCCCGCGCCGAGCCCGGCGTGTGCCGCGTGATCTGCTTCTCGCCGCGCCACGACCTCACCCTCGCCGACATGGAGCCGCCGGCGATCCGTCGCGTCGTCGACCTGTGGACCGAGCAGTACGAGGAGCTGGGGAGCCGCTCGGAGATCGGTTGGGTGCAGATCTTCGAGAACCGGGGGGCGATGATGGGCGCCAGCAACCCGCACCCGCACGGCCAGATC
The DNA here is from genome assembly GCA_045804285.1 of Gemmatimonadaceae bacterium. GTDB lineage: Bacteria > Gemmatimonadota > Gemmatimonadetes > Gemmatimonadales > Gemmatimonadaceae > DATMHT01. Next base: position 56,014 of record JBJMNL010000130.1, on the reverse strand, counting down.
TGGGCGCAACGCTCGGTGCCGCTCGTGCCCTCGCGCGAGACCGAGCGCCAGCGCGAGCACTTCGCGCGACACGGCCGCACGCTCCTCGGCGACTACCTGCGCCTCGAGCTCGACGCCGCCGAGCGCGTCGTGTGCGAGAACGACGGCTTCGTCGCCCTCGTCCCCTTCTGGGCGGTGTGGCCCTTCGAGACGCTCGTCGTCAGCCGCCGTCCGGTGCCGTCGCTCTCCCAGCTCGCCGACGACGAGCGCGACCAGCTCGCCGACCTCGTGAAGCGCCTGACGACGCGCTACGAGAACCTCTTCGAGGCCCCCTTTCCGTACTCCGCGGGCTTCCACCAGGCGCCCACCGACGGCGCGCCGCACCCGGAGTGGCACCTGCACATGCACTTCTACCCCCCGCTCCTCCGCTCGGCGACGGTGCGGAAGTTCCTCGTCGGCTACGAGATGCTCGGCGAGCCCCAGCGCGACATCACCCCTGAGTCGGCGGCGGAGCGGCTGCGCGCGCTCCCCGACACGCTCTGGCGGGGCTCGCCGGCGCGCTGAGCACGGGCGGGGCGCGACGACGGTCGGGCGCGCCTCCAACCCGCGCCTTGCGCGCATCGGTCGTTGAAACGGAGCTTTGGGATGTGACGTAGGGCCGGTGCGGCCCACGTCTCCAGCCGCCGCCGTCGGTCGCACGCGCTCCTCGAGGAACATTCATGCAGGCACAGCTCCCCTCCGCACCACCCGCCCCTCCCACGCCGGCCGCGCCCGGACGGGTGGGCGTCGCCGCGCCGACCTCGGCGACGCCGACCTCGGCGACGCCGGCGCAGATCTATCAGGGGCTCCGGGCCCAACGGCGCGAGCTCGTGCGCCAGCTCGAGTCGCTCGAGGAACGGCGCTCGGGGCTCTCGGAGCGTCTCGAGGAGACCGCGGTCGGCGGCGCCGACCGGAAGGGGCTCGAGCAGCGCATCGCCGACGTGGACCAGCGCATCTCCGCCGTGGACCAGCAGCTCGCCGCGGCCGACGGCGAGGTCGCGCGCGCGGCGGCGGTGCCGGGCGCGGCGGTGGAGCCGCCGGGTCCCCCGCGGCAGGGGCCGCCGGAAGAGGCCTTCGTCCTCGGCGGCATCTTCCTCATCCTCGTCTTCTTCCCCATCTCCATCGCCTACGCGCGCCGGATCTGGCGGCGCGGGGCGGCGGCGGTCGCGGCGGTGCCGCAGGAGCTCGGCGAGCGCCTGCACCGTCTCGAGCAGGCCGTGGACTCGATCGCGCTCGAGATCGAGCGGATCGGCGAGGGTCAGCGCTTCGTGACGCGGCTGTTCGGCGAGCAGAGCGCGGCGGCGCGCGCCATCGGCGCCGCGCCGGCGGAGCCGATCGAGGTCAAGGCGCGCGACCCCGAGGCGCACCTCCGCCGGTGACCGGCGGCGGCGCCGCGCGCCGCGTCTACCGCCACTTGAAGACGCTCAGCAGGTCCGACGCGTCGTCGGTCCAGAGGCGGACGTCGGAGTCCGGCGGGAGCGGGCGCCAGCCGCGCTGCCGCGTGAGCGCCGCGAAGTCCGTGGCCCGGCGACCGACGACGACCCACGTCGAGTTGCTCTTCAGGAGGCGCTTCTGCTCCGGGGTGAAGTTCGCGTCAGTCCCCACCGCCCCCGCGACGCGGGCGTCGCGCGCCAGGCCGGCGAGCACGGGGACGAGGTCGAGGTGGCGGTTGCTCACGTGCACCGCGAGCAGCCCTCCCGCGTCGAGCTTCGCGAGATAGAGCGCGAGCGCCTCGCGCGTGAGCAGGTGCACGGGGATCGCGTCGGAGGTGAAGGCGTCGAGGAGGATGAGGTCGAAGCCGCGGTCCGGCGCGCGCGCGAGGGAGCGCCGCGCGTCGCCGAGCACGACGCGCGCGCCGGGCGCGCAGTCGCGCAGGTAGGTGAAGAGGCGCGGGTCGCGCGCGATCCGCTCGGCCAGCGGGTCGATCTCGTAGAACGTCCACACGTCCTCCGGCCGCGCGTAGCAGGCGAGCGTCCCCGCGCCGAGGCCGACGGCGGCGACGCGGCGGCCGCGGCCGAGCGGGGGGAGCGTGGCGAAGAGCTGTCCGACCGGGCCCTCGCGGTGGTAGTAGGTCAGCGGCTCGCGGCGGAACTCGGGGCGCGTGAGCTGCCCGCCGTGCAGCGTCGTCCCGTTCGAGAGCAGGTGGTAGTAGCCGTCGGCGCGCACCGTGTACACGCCGAAGAAGCTCCGCTCGCGGTAGAGCGGCGCGCCGTCGGCCGCCCGCCGCGCGACCGCGCCGGCGACGAGCAGCGCCGCGACGCCGAGCGCGAAGCGGAGCGGCCGGCCGCGCAGGAGGAAGCAGAGCGCGCCCGCGATCCCCCACGCCGCCGCCCCGCGCTTCTGCCCGAGCGACAGGGCGACCGCGCCGACCTTCACGAGCAGCAGCACCGCCGCGAACAGCGCCAGCGGAAGCGCGACGTCGAGCACGCGGCGTCGGAGGCGCGCGCCGGCGCCGCCCCCCTCGGCCGCCGGCGCGGCGGGGCGGAGCGCGCAGCCGAGCACGAGCATCAGGGGGTATTCGACCACGGAGTCGAAGACGTGCGGCGCGACGAGGACGTTGAACACTCCGCCGAGCGCGCCTCCGACCGAGAGCCAGAGATAGAACTCGGTCAACCGCTCCGCCGGCGGACGGCGCGCCGCCAGCTCGCCGTGCAGCACCATTGCCGTCGTGAACAGCGCGAGCAGGTGGTACCCGCCGAGCAGCCAGAGCGGGCGCGTCGCGCCGACGAGCATGAGCACGGCGAGCGGCGCCACCACCAGCGCCTGGGCGCGCACCATGAGCTCCTGCGGCAGCGGCGGCCGCCGCGCGAACACGAGGACGAACGACAGCAGGTAGAGCGAGAGCGGGATCACCCACAGGAGCGGCACCGCCGCGACGTCCGTCGTGAGGTACGCCGTCGTGCCGAGCAGGAGGCTGGACGGGACGAACGCGAGCAGCGTCCACCGTGCCCGCTCGCGCCACGCCCCAGCCGCCACGCGTTGGCTCCCCGGCGCGCGGAGAGTGGACGCCCGGGCGCCCGGGGGCGCGGCGGCGGCGAGCGCGGCGCAGGCGACGATCAGCAGGACGAGCGCGCCGTAGCCCACCGTCCACAGCCGGCCCTGCTCGCCCAGGCGCAGGTGCGGCTCGACGAGCGTCGGGTAGGCGAGCAGCGCCGCCAGGCTGCCGGCGTTGCTCGCGGCGTAGAGAAAGTACGGGTTGTCCGCCGACGGGTGACCGGTGCGAGCGAACCAGCGCTGGAGGAGCGGGGCGCCCCCGGCGAGCACGAGGAAGGGCGCGCCGAGCGAGAGCGCGAGCACCAGCAGCAGCCACGCCGCCGGGGATCCCGCGTCGGGCGGCTGCCAGCCGCGCGGCAGCGCCACGGGCAGCGCGAGCGCCGCGGCGGCGGCCAGGAGCAGGTGCAGCGCGACCTGCGCGCGCGGGCGCAACCGGCTCGCCGAGAGGTGCGCGTACAGGTAGCCGGCGAGCAGCGCCGCCTGGAAGAAGAGGAGCGCCGTCGTCCACACGGACGACGTCCCGCCGAGCAGCGGCAGCACCATCTTCGTGAACATCGGCTCGAGCGTGAACAGGAGCGCGGCGTTCACGAACAGCGCGGCGCCGAACAACGCCGGCGCGATCCACGGGGCGGCCCCCCGCCGGGGCCGCGCAGCCTCGAGCGGCGGCGCGGGCGGCGTGGAGGCACGGCCGCCCACCGCGCGCGGGGGCAGTGCGGCGGGCTCGGCGGCCGCGTCTGAGCGCATCGGCATGGGCCAATGATGCCCGCCGGCATCGGGTCCGCAAGTCCGTGCCCCGCGCGCCCGGGCGCGGCGAGCACGTGCCAGGCGAGCCCGGCCGCGGACGAGCCGTGCGTGCCCCGGAGCGACGCGGGAGCGACGCGAATGCCGCGAAACAATTTGACTCCCAGGGTTTCGCCGCTATCCTGTGGTTCCCACGTTTCGTCCGGCGCCGCACCGAGTCCGCTCCGTGCATTGGCCGAGCGGGCACGGCACGGGCGGGCGCGATGCGGCGCGCCGCCTCGCCAGGATCGCGCCGGACGAGCCGCATCGCAGGTGTACCATGGCCGAGCTCGACCGCCCCGCCGACGTCCAGGTTCTCCGCGCCCCCGAACGGTTCGCCGACCGCGCGTCCACCCCGCCCCCCGCCCCGCCGCTGCGCGTGCTAGTCGCCACCGCCGACGTCGCGGCCGGCCAGGCCGCGGCGGCGATGATCGCCCGGCTCGGACACGCGGTCCTCGCCGTCGTCTCCGACGGCGCCGAGGCGCTCGGCCGCGCGCGGCGACTCGCACGCGAGGTCTCGCTCGACGCGGTTCTCCTGGACGTGGCCCTCCCCACGCTCTCCGGCATCGAGGTGGCGTACGGGATCGCCGAGAGCACGCCCCACGTCGCCGTCGTGCTCACCGCCGACCCCGCCGCCGACGACCTCGCGCCCGCGAACGGCGCGAACGGCGCGCTCGACCTGCCCGACGCGCACGACCTCGCCACCGCGCCGGTCGCCGCCGTCCTCCCGCGCCGCGCCAGCCCCGCGGCGCTCGACGCGACCCTCCGCCTCGCCGTCGCCAACGCCCGCGTGCTCGCGGCGGCCCGGCGCGAGGCTCGGCAGGCGCGCGAGCTCCTCGACTCGCGCAAGCTCATCGAGCGGGCGAAGGGCGTGCTGATGCGCCGCACGCGCTGCTCGGTGGACGAAGCGCTCGGGATGCTCGAGCGCGCCGCCGCGGCCGACGGGCACCTCCCGCTCGCCGACGTGGCCCGCGTCGTGCTCGAGAGCGAGCCCAACTACACGCCGCCCCGCGCCCGGCCATAGGGCGCGTTCCGACGCCCGCGCCCGGCGCGTGACCCGCGCTGGGCGGTGCGCGTCGTCCCTCCGTCTACCCCTGCTGTCCTGTCGAGAGGACGCCGCCGCCTGACGCGGCGGCGTCCATCTCTCGCAACCGGTTGCCATCGCGCTGGTTAGCCGCGCCGTCAGGGCGCGCGGCCAGTGGCATCGCGCGTGCGCTCCGAAAGGGGGGCGCGGTCGCGCGCGTGCCGTCAGGAGACCCGCGCCCCGTCCGACCCGAATCCCGAGGAGACCTTCATGAAGCATTTCGTCGTCCGCACCATCCACCGCACCCTCCCCGTGGCCCTCGCGCTCGCCGCCACCAGCGGCGCCGCGCTCGCCGGTTGCAGCGGCGCGATGAGCAACAAGCAGAAGGGGGCGATCGTCGGCGCCGCCACCGGGGCGGCGGCCGGCGGCCTCATCGGGCGCGCCAACGGCTCCACCGCCAAGGGCGCTATCATCGGCGCGACGGTCGGCGGCGCGGCCGGCATGATCATCGGTCACCAGATGGACAAGCAGGCCAGGGAGCTGCAGCAGAACATCCCGAACGCGCGCGTCGAGCGCGTCGGCGAGGGGATCCAGGTCACCTTCGCCTCCGGCCTGCTCTACGACTTCGACTCCGACCGCGTGAAGCCGACCGCCGCCGACAACCTGCGCGAGCTCGCCCGCAGTCTCGACAAGTACCCGAACTCGGACCTGCTCATCGTCGGGCACACCGACGACGTCGGCGCGGACTCCTACAACCAGCGGCTCTCCGAGCGCCGCGCCGACGCGGCGGCGAGCTACCTGGTCGGCCAGGGCGTGACCCGGTCGCGCATCCGCACGCGCGGACTCGGCGAGGCGGAGCCGGTGGCCGAGAACACGAGCGAGAGCGGGCGCCAGCGGAACCGCCGCGTCGAGGTCGCCATCTACGCGAACGACGCCGCGCGCGACAAGGCGCGGACCCAGGCACTCACCGGCGGCGGGATCTGAGAGATCCGAGGCGCCCGCGCCGCCCCGTGCGCCTCCGTAGCGCGCCGCCCCGGCAAGGGCGGCGCGCTTCGCTTTGGCGCCCACGCGCCCCCTCCTCCCCGGGGCGGCGCGCGGCCGTCTATCTTCCGGACGAATCGTCAACCTCGTCCGGAGAGAGACCCGTGAGACGTCGGACATTCCTGCACGAGAGCGCGCGCGCCGCCGCCGCGTTCGGCATCTTCCGCTCGCTCGCCGCCTGCGGCAGCGCGCACGGGAACGGCGCCGCGAGTACAGGTGCCGCGGCTGGCACTGCGGCCCCAGCGTCGGCCGATGACGCGCGCTTCGTCGCCCTGCGCGACCGCTACTTCCTGCGCCACCTCGAGCTGAACCCGGTCACCTCCACCTACCTCGGCGGCGACGGCTACTCCCCCGCCCTGCGCGACGTGAACGGGCGCCTGCGCGACTACACCCCCGCCGCGCTCTCTGCCGAGCGCGACTTCTACCGCGGCGTGCGCGCCGAGCTCGACGCCATGCGCCCCGCCTCGCTCTCGCCGCAGCTCGCCGTCGACCACGCGGTGCTCGGCGCCCAGCTCACCTTCCTACTCCACTACCTCGAGGAGCTGCGCTACGCCGAGCGCGCCGTCGACAGCTACGTCGCCGAGCCGTTCCGCGGCGTGGACTGGCAGCTCCAGCAGATGACCGACGCCGGCAACGGACTGCTCGGCACCGAGGCGGAGTGGACGCTCGTCGTCGCGCGCCTGCGCGCCGTGCCGGCGTACGTCCGCGCGGCGCGCGACAACCTCGAGGCCGGGAAGCGGAGCGGCAACCGCCCCGACCGGCGCATGGTCCAGCGCGACGGCATCGACGGGAGCCGCGCCAACGTCGAGTACTTCCGCGCGACGCTCCCCAAGACCGCCGCCGCCTACCTCGGCAACCGCCCGTTCGCCGGCGGCCTTCTCCCGCAGCTCACCGGCGCTGGCGCCGCCGCGGCCGACGCCTACGCCTCGTTCGCCGAGTTCCTCGGCACCGCCTTCGACGTGAACGAGAAGGAGGACCGCTACGCCGTGGGCGAGCGCGAGTACGAGTATCGCGTCCGCAACTTCCTCCGCGACCCTCGGAGCGCCGCCCAGCTCTACGACTACGGCGCGCAGCAGGTGGCGCTCTACTCGGGGAAGATCTTCGAGGTCGCCGAGCAGGTGGCGCGCGACGCGAAGCTCGGGCTGCGCTTCGACGGCGACGCTGCGCGCCTCGCCGGCGTGCGCCAGGTGATGGAGCACCTCTCGAAGGACTCCCCGGCGAGCGACGACGAGCTGTTCCGCTGGTACCGCGAGACCGGCATGCGCGCCGTCGCGTACGGACGAGAGCGGGGGCTGTTCGACGTCCCGGCGGAGTACAGGCTGGACGTGATGGAGACGCCGCCGGTGCTGCGCAGCGCGATCGACGCCGCCTACTACGCCGCGCCGCCGTTCAAGAAGTCGGGCGTCGGCCGCTTCTATCTCACCCCGACGGGGAACGACCCCGGCGCGCTGCGCCAGAACAACCGCGCCTCGGTGGCCGACACGGCGATCCACGAGGGCTTCCCGGGGCACGACTGGCAGTACAAGTACATGACGCAGCACGCGTCGGAGATCTCCAACATCCGCTGGCTCACTCCCGGCGCCGTGGAGGACTCCTCGTCGATGTGGGAGGACTCGATGGCCGCCGAGGGATGGGCGCTCTACAGCGAGGAGCTCATGGCGGAGCCCGCGGCCGGCCGCGCCTACGGCTTCTACTCCCCCGCCGAGTACCTCTACGAGCTGCAGGGGCAGCTCCTGCGCGCCGTCCGCATCCGCGTCGACGTGGGCATCCACACCGGGCGCATGACGTTCGACCAGGCGGTGGATTACTTCACCGAGCACGTCTCGTTCTACCCGAACGCCTGCGCCAGGGCGGCCACGGACGCCGACGCGCGCGCCATCTGCGAGAACGCGCGCAAGGCGATCTACCGCTACTCCAAGTGGCCGACCCAGGCGATCACCTACAACCTCGGCAAGAGCGCCATCGTCGACCTGCGCGACGCCTACAAGGCCCGCAAGGGCGCGCACTACTCGGCGAAGGAGTTCCACCAGTCGCTGATGCGCATGGGGACGATTCCGGCAGGCTACTTCAGGGATCTGTTCCTGACGACGTGAGGACGGAGCGGGGCGGCACGGGGAGCGGCGGCATGAGGCATGAGGTCGGGACGCTCCGATGAAGGACACGTAGGTGGCGCATCCGGTACGACGTCTGCACACCACCCGCTTCCCGCTCCCCGCAGCCGCCGTCCAGCGGACGGCCATTCCCCCCCTGCCATGCCCATCGCATCCGTCAACCCGGCCACCGGCGAGACCCTCCAGACCTTCACCCCGCACGACCAGGCCGAGGTCGAGCGCCGCCTCGCGCGCGCCGCCGCGGCGTTCCGGAGCTGGCGCCGCGTGCCGGTCGCCGAGCGCGCGGCCTGCGTCGGTCGAGCCGGCGAGATCCTCGAGCGCGAGAAGGACGCGTTCGGCCGGCTCATGACGCTCGAGATGGGGAAGACGCTCAGGGCCGCGGTCGAGGAGGCGGCGAAGTGCGCCGTGGCCTGCCGCTACTACGCCGAGCACGCCGAGCGCTTCGTCGCCCCCGAGGTCGTGCGCGACGACGGCGAGGAGCGCGGCTGGGTGGCGTTCCAGCCGCTCGGGCCCGTCCTCGCGGTGATGCCGTGGAACTTCCCTTTCTGGCAGGTGATCCGCTTCGCCGCGCCCGCCCTCTGCGCCGGCAACGTCGGGCTCCTCAAGCACGCGTCGAACGTACCGCGCTGCGCGCTCGCCCTCGAGGACCTCTTCCGCCGCGCCGGCGCCCCGGAGGGCGTCTTCCAGACGCTCCTCGTCGGCTCGGAGCGCGTGGCCGCGATCCTCGCCGACCCGCGCGTCGCGGCGGCGACGCTGACCGGGAGCACGCCCGCCGGCAGCCAAGTCGCCGAGACCGCCGGGAAGCACATCAAGAAGACGGTGCTCGAGCTCGGCGGAAGCGATCCGTTCGTCGTCATGCCGAGCGCCGACGTCGCCCGCGCCGCCGAGGTCGCCGTGCGCGCGCGGATGCTGAACAACGGCCAGTCGTGCATCAACGCCAAGCGCTTCATCGTGCACGCCGCCGTGGCCGACGAGTTCGAGCGGTGCCTCGTGGAGCGCGTGCGCGCCCTGCGCGTCGGCGACCCCACCGACCCCGCGACCGACGTCGGCCCGCTCGCCACGCCGGCGATCGCCGACGAGGTCGTGAAGCAGGTGCGCGACAGCGTGGCGCGCGGTGCCCGCCTCGTGACCGGAGGGCGCCGTATCGACGGGCCGGGCAACTACGTCGAGCCCGGCGTCCTCACCGACATCCCGCCCGACGCCCCCGCCTACCGCGAGGAGGTCTTCGGCCCCGTCGCCCTCCTCTTCCGCGTCCGCGACGCCGATGAGGCGGTCGTCCGTGCCAACGACTCGATCTTCGGGCTCGGCGCCAGCGTCTGGACGACCGACGACGCCGAGGCGCGCCGCTTCGCCGACGAGATCGAGTCCGGCTCGGTGTTCGTCAACGCCATGGTCGCCTCCGACCCCCGCTACCCCTTCGGCGGCGTCAAGCAGTCGGGCTACGGCCGCGAGCTGAGCGGCTACGGCCTGCGCGAGTTCGTCAACGTCAAGACCATCCGCGTGGCGCGCGGCTCCGCCGGCGAGGCGAGCCACACCGAGTAGCCGCGCCGCGGCCGCCGCTCGGCGCGCCCGGGCTACTCGACCACCCGCACCTCGCGACTCGGCCGACGCGCGGCCGTCGGCGCCGACGGCCGCGCCGGCTCGGCGGCGTCGCCGTCGAGCAGCTTCCGCCACCACGAGCGCCGCGCGCGCCGCGCCGGCCGCTCGAGCTCGTCGGCGACGGCGCGGCGCCAGGCCTCGAGCATCGCCCCCGCGTCGGGGAAGCGGGCGTCGGGGTTGGCGGCGAGGCCGCGCCGGAGCCACCCCGCGATGGCGAGTGGGAATCCCTGGAGGTCCACCTCGCCGGCGAGCTGGCGCGCGAGGATGCGCTTCGCGTCGCGATCTCCGAACGGCGCGCGCCCCGAGAGCGCGAAGACGACGATCGCCGCCAGCGCGAACAGGTCCACCGGCGTCCCCTGTGCCTCGCCGAGCAACTGCTCCGGCGCCGCGAACGCCGGCGTCCCCGTCGTGCCCGAGAGGTCCTCCCCCGTGACGTTCGCGATGCCGAAGTCCGTGAGCCGCCAGCGACGGTAGCGGTCGATGAGGATGTTCTCGGGCTTCAGGTCCCGGTGCACGACGCCCACCGCGTGGGCGGCGACGAGCGCGTCGAGCAGCTGCTCGATCTGCGGCGCTACTTCCGCCAGCGGGCGCGGCCCCGAGCGCGCGAGCAGCTCCGCCACCGAGCCCGCCTCGGCGAGCTCCATCGTGTACCACGCCACGTCGTTGCGAGAGTCCCAGTCGTAGATCGGGACGATCGCCGGGTGCGCGAGCTGCGCGGCGAGCCGCGCCTCGCGCCGGAAACGGCTCACCGCCACCGCGTCGCGCGCCACGTGCGGGTGGAGCATCTTGAGCGCGACCTCGCGCTCGAGCGACAGGTCGCGCACCCGCCACACCGAGCCGAACGTCCCCGCGCCGATCGGCGCCAGCACGTCGTAGTCGTCCCCCGTCGCGAAGCGGAGCCGCGCCTCCTCCGAGTCGGGCGCGGCGAGCGGCCCGCGGTCGGCGAAGAGCATCGTCGACCGCGCCGCCACCCCGCGGTCGAGCGCGCGGAGCAGCGCCGCCATCGAGGGGAAGCGCGCCGCCGGGTCGGCGCTGAGCGCCTGGTCGAGCACCTCGGCCACGCCCCGCGGACACTCGGGGCGCACGAGACGCACCGGAGGCGCGTTGCGCGCCGGCGGCGCCTCCCCCGTGAGCGACGCGAAGCACATCGCCGCCAGCTGCCACTGGTCGCTGAGCGGCGTCGGCTCCCACGCCGCGTCCCCCCACTCGGCGGGGGCCGGCGTCCACCGCCGGTCGGGGACGATGCCGGCCGGGATCTCCTCCTGCGGAACGGCCCACTGCCAGCCGAGGAGCCAGAGACGACCCGTGGGCGAGACCCACACCGTCTCGGTGGAGACCGCGCCGTGCGTGGAACCGGTGTCGTGCAGGTACGAGAGCGCCGAGCCGGCGGCACGCAGCACCTGGAGCACGTACGGGATCTCCTCCGCGCCGAGCCGCGCCAGGCGCGAGCCGATCGTCTCCCCCCCGATCCACCTCCGGAGGTAGCCGGGCCCGCGCCGGCTCTCCTTGGCCGACGTCCAGTAGTGATACGTCGTCGGCATCGCCGGGTGGTTCAGGTGCGCGAGGTGCCTCGCCTCGGCCGCGAGCCACGCGGCGTGCGTCGGGTCGGGCGCGCTCACCAGCGAGAGCGAGCGCCCGAGCGCGTCCACGACCTCCTGGTAATGGCGATGCTCGCTGAGCAGCCCCTCGGGACCCCACCGCCAGCCGGGCGGCAGCTGCCACTGCTCGAGGTGCGGTGGGATCTCGCGCGTGACGCGATACGGTGCGGGCAGGTCGGGCACGAGGAGCGGGACGCGGGACGGGAGCGCGGGGCGCGTGGAGCGCGCGGAGCAGCCCCGCGTCGCCCTCTAAGCTAACACGAGATCGCTCAGACCGACTGCCGCCGCGGCGGTCCGTCGCTCTCCCCGGCGACTGCCCCGCGCAGGGTGATCGCCACCTCCGTTCCCATCCCGCGCTCGCTCCGCACCTCGATCCTCCCGCCCCAGCCGTCGATGATCCGCCGGCTGACCGCGAGCCCGAGACCGCTCCCGCTCGTCCGCGTCGAGAAGTGTGGCTCGAAGATGCGCGGCAGCACGTCGGGGGAGATCCCCTCGCCGTCGTCGGTGACGGCGATGCGCACGTGGCGCCCGCCGGCGGCCGCCGGCGTCCCCCCGTCGAGCGCGCCGTCGCGCGAGACGCGGACGCGCACCGTGCGGGCGTGCGCGAGCCGAGCGTTCTCGAGCACGTTCAGGAGCACCTCGCGCAGCTCCTCGGCGCGCGCCTCCGCGACGGCCGGCGCCTCGGCGCCGCTCAGCTCCCACGTCACCCCGCCGTCGGCCGCGGCGGCCCCCTCGTGCCCCAGGCGCTCGAGCGCCACCACGTCGCGGACGATCGCGGCGACGTCGGTCGGCGTCGTCGGCGCGCGATCCCCGGGCGCGGTGCCGTAGCGGCTGAACGCGCGCGCGATCTCGTCGAGCCGGTCGATCTCCGCGAGGATCCGGCCGACGTTCTGCTCCAGCACCGAGTCGAAGTCGACGCGCGGGTTGTGCCGCGCGCGCCGCAGGTGCTGCACGCCGAGGCGGATCGGCGTCAGCGGGTTCTTGATCTCGTGCGCGACCTGGCGCGCCATCTCCCCCCACGCCAGCACGCGCTGGGCGCGCGCCAGCTCGGTGACGTCGTCGAGGGTGAGGACGACGGTCGCCCCGCCGCCGGCAGCCGCCCCGCCGGGCGCCGCGGCGCCGTTCGCTTCGCCGCTCCCCCGCCCCCCGAGCCGCGTCAGGCGGCCGTGGAGCTGGAGGCGGCCGAGCTCGACGTCGAACTCCTCCTCGTCGGTGCTGCCGGCGACGAAGGCGCGCACGCGCTCCTCGACCTCCGGCGAGCCGATGCAGGAGAGCGCGGTGCCGGGCGGGAGGGCGCAGCCGAGCAGGAGCGCGGCGCGCGGGTTGGCGAGCGAGACCTCGCCCCGCGCGCTCACCGCGACCACGCCGCTCGCCACGTTGCGCAGCACCGCCGCCGTGCGCCGCTGCGCCTCCTCGAGCGCCGACTGGCTCGCCCGCAGGTCGGCGGCCATGCGTCGAAACGCCGAGAACACGGGGACGAACTCCGACGGGGGCTCGCCCGGCGGCACCGGCTCGCGCTCCCCTCGCGCCACCGCGAGCGCCGCCGCCCGCAGCGCGCCGATGGGACGCGAGAGCTGGCGCGCCGCGGCGCCGCTCAGCGCGAGCGCGCCGAGGGCGCCCAGCGCCGCCGAGAAGAGCACGAGCACGCCGAGGTCGCGCCGCCGCCGGTCGAGCGCCACCTCGCTCGTCCGCGCCGGCGACGCGAGCACCACCCGCTCCCCGTCCGGCCGCCGCGCCGGCACGTAGCCGACCAGCGTCCCGACGGGCCCCAGCGGCTCGACCCGGCTCGCCGTCACCTCCTCCCCGAGCGCCAGGCTGAGCGCCACGTCGGGGTGCAGGAAGCGGCCGAACGGCGCGAGCGCGTCGTACAGCGTGTCGCTCGCCGCGGCCAGCGATCCTCGCGCGTAGAGCAGCAGCGGCGCGTCGAGGCGCGCGCCGGCCGCGGCCAGCCGCTCCACGTCCCCCGCGGCGACCACGCTCCTGAGCGTCTCGCGCACCAGCAGCGCGCGCGACTGCCGGTCGTCCTCCTGCAGCTGGCGGTACGACCAGGCGACGAAGACGACCGCCGGCACCACGAAGAAGCCGAACAGCACGAGCGTGAGGCGCGCGCGGAAGCTGCGCCGCCAGGTGCGCTGCCGCCCCCGCACCCACCGCCCCAGCCCCCCGTCGGCGACGGCGGCCATCGTCCACAGCACCGCGACCACGGCGAGGTCGAGCAACACGACGAGCGCCCCGCGCCGCGCGAGGGCGTCGATCGAGCGCAGCTCCACCTCGGCGTGCGCGCGCGCCGGTCCCTCGGCGGTGCGGACGAGCCAGTCCCCGTGCAGCTCGTTCCCCTCGCGGCGCCACCGCTCGTCGTCGTCGCGCGCGTGGAGCAGGGCGGTGTCGCGCGGGTCGGCGGCGGTGAGCGAGAGATCGTACGGCGGCTCGCGCGCCGACTCCGGCGCCAGGCCGAGGAGCGCGGCGCTGGGATCGTCGGCCGGGATCAGGCGCGTCCGCGGGCCGACGACGACGGTGGTCACGTGCCCGTCCGCGTACGGCACCGCGAGCTGCAGCTCGACGCCCGGCACGCCCGGCGCCTGCCGGATCGCCGGCGCACCCGCCGCGCGCACCGAGTCCACGAAGGGGGCGAGCTCTCCGCCGCGCCGCGCCGCGGGTGTCGGCGCCAGCGTGGCCACCGCGCCGCCGTCCACCGTCCACACCGCCAGCGCCACCGGATAGCCGGCGGCGGCGAGGTCCGACGTCACGTAGCTCTGCAGCAGATCGGCGCGCGTCGACGGCGCGTCCTCGGCGGCGAGCTGCGCGGCGAAGCGGTCGAGCAGCGTGCGCGCGTACGGGTCGGAGACGCTCAGGCCGGCGACGTCGGCCTCCGCCAGCTCGACGCGCTTGCGCGCCGTCGCGCCCCACGCCAGCGCCGCCGCTCCGCACCCGGCGACGGCGGCGGCCGTGAGCACGAAGCCGCGCGCCCGACGCGTGATCGCGAGCGCGCCGATCGCCCCCACCCAGGGCGCCGGGTACCACCACGGCCAGCGCCCCGGCGCCTCCCAGAGCACGGGCGCGAGCAGCGCCGCCACCGCGGCCAGCGCCGGCGCGACCCAGGGCGACAGCCCGCGCCGCGCGCCGAGGGCGGCGCGACCCGCCGAGGCGCCGGCGAGGAGGACGCACGTCGCCGCGAGGAAGATCGTGAGCTCCCAGGCCAGCCAGAGCGGCGCCGACGCCCCCCACGGCGGGAGCACGATGCCCCGCGCCAGGTCGCGCAGCAGGAACGGCCCGAGGCCGGCGACGACCAGCACCGCGACCACCGCCGGCCACCGCGAGCGGAGCGGCAGCCGCGAGCGCAGCACCGCGAGGAGGCCGAGCAGGGCGACGGCGCTCGTCAGCCCGAGCGCCGCCGCGCTCCCCGTGAACGGGCCGCCGAACGGCGCGAAGTAGAACGACGGGTCGACGAGCCGCGACGCGTTCGAGAACGCGTTGAGCGGCACCAGCCCGATCGCCGCGAGCGGCACGGCGAGCGCGCCGAGCCGCTGCGCGAGCGGCGCCGGCCGCCGCCAGAGCGCGGCGACGAAGAAGACGATCGCGAGCGCGAGGAGCGGCGCGCCGCGCGTGCGCCCGCGCTCCACGGCGCGCAACCGCGCCTCCCCCTGGCGGAGCGCGCGCGGCGTGGCGACGAAGAGCGCCTCGCCCGCCGGCGCGAACCTCACCTGCCCGGCGCTGTCCGTCGCCACCTCGGTGGCGGGGGCGAAGTCGAATCCGCTCACGCCGGCGCGCACAGCGATCGAGCGATCGAGCGGGTCGGCGATGCGGTCCGCCGGCGGCTCGGCGTGGACGACCGCGGTGGCCACCGCGCGCCGGTCGCCCCGCGTCGCCGCCGCCTGCAGCGTGACGTAGAAGCTGTTCGCCGGCGCGGCGAAGGCGCGCCCCGGCGTGGTGTCGGGTCGCACGCGCACGCGGCCGGCCCACGCCTCCGCGACGCCGCCGCGGTAGAGCACCACCCCCTGCTCGCCCCCGTCGCGCACCAGGGAGCCGAGGTGGCGGAACGCCGCCGTCGTCCCCGCGGGGGCGTCGAGCGCGCGCTCGGCGCGCGTGCGCAGCGAGCGCGCCGCGGTCCGCAGCACGCGGGCGAGCACCTCGGCGCTCCGCCGCTGCACCGCCCCCGCGTACGACGGCCACGCGCCGTCGATGCGGTCGATGGCGCGCTGCGCCGGCGCCACCGCCACGCAGAAGACGCCCGCCATGCAGGCACTCACCACCGCCCACCGCGCCGCCCCCCCGCTCGCGGCGCGGCGCGCGGCCGCCGAGCCCTGAGCCGCGCCCTCGCGCGCCGCGCGGCGCCGGAGCGCGGCCAGGGCCAGCAGGGCGATCCCGAGCGCGATCACCGTGGCGCCGGCGCAGACCACGAGGTAAGGTAGGCTCGGCTCGCGGAGCCAGAGGACGGCGGCGATCAGGGCGACCGTCGCCGCCGCGGCCCACGGCACCGTCCAGCGGACGGCGCCGCGCCGCGCCGCCGGCTCGCCGCCCCCCCCGTTCCCGCGCGGCGCCGGTGCCGCGAGCTCGTTCCGCGCGCCACCCTGGTGCGCGCCCTGCACTACCGTCTCGGTCGAAATGGTCAACCCACTCCCCGCGGCGAGGCCGCGCCGCCTGAAAGAGCTCGTCCCCGCCGAAGTCGCGGCGACCCTCGCCAGCGACCCGCGCCTCGTCGTGCCGGTGGGGACCTGCGAGCAGCACGGCCCGCACCTCCCCCTCGGCTGCGACACGATCATCGTCGAGCGTCTGGCCGACGACCTGTCGGCCGAGTTCGGGGTGCTGCGCGCACCCACCGTGGAATACGGCGTGAACGTCGACACGGAGCGCGAGTTCGTCGGCAACGGCTCCGTGCGCAAGAAGACGCTTCACCGCATGTTGAACGACCTGCTCGCCTCCTGGGAAGCGACCGGCGTCCGCGAGTTCATCCTCCTCACGGCACACGGGCACGACCCGCACCAGGAAGCACTGGCCACCGTCACGACGACCGAGGCGCGGGTGCGCGTCGTCGACATCTTCACCGTCCGCCTCGACGACCTGCTCGAGGGGCAGACGGAGCCGATGCACGGGGACGAGGTGGACACCTCCATCATGCTCCACCTCGCCCCGGAGCTCGTGCGGATGGACCTCGCGCAGGATTATATGATGTCGCGCGAGGCGTTGCGACGTTACCGTAGAGGCTGGCTGCGCGTCCCGAAGGGTAGCCCCGGGTCCATCGGCCGTCCCTCCCTCGCCTCGGCGGAGAAGGGGCGGCTGCTCTACGAGCGGATCCGCTCCCGCGTCCGCGAGCGGATCTTCGTCGCTCCCGTGGCGGCCGAGATCGGCGCCGAGACGCCGTAGGCTGGCATCGACGTAAGCGCTTGATTCACCGGCAGTTCCAGTAGGAAGCGGCCGGCCCGGCGGCCCCCCTCTGAACAACGGCCCGGCTCGCCGGGTACCACATCCCATGCGCACCCCCGCTCTAACCCGCGTCGCGCTGTCCCTCGCGCTCATCGCCTCCCCCGCCACCGCGCAGGTGACGACGGTGGACGAGGGGAGCTTCACGATCGTGCGCGGCGGCGCCTCCGCGGGGCGTGAGGAGTTCAGCATCCGCCGCACGCCGGGCAGCGCGAACGCCGTCTACGTCGCCAGCGCCACGGTCTCGTACGACGACCGCCGCCTCTCCCCCGCCCTCCGCGCCGACACCGACGGCTCGCCCCTCGCCTACCAGGTGGAGGTGCGGATCGGGAGCGAGGTGCAGGAGCGGTTCACCGGCCAAGTGGGACGCGGCCGCTTCAGCGCCCAGACCAAGACGCCGCGCGGCGAGTCCACCAAGGAGTACGTCGTCTCCGACGGCGCGCTGATCCTCGACGACGACGTCTTCCACCAGTACTTCTTCGTCGCTCAGGGGCGGCGGCGCTCGGGGTCAGTGCCGGTCGTCATCCCGCGCCGCAACACGCAGGTCACGATGAGCGTGCAGGAGCGCGGCGCCGAGCAGGTGACGATCGGCGGCCGGCCGCTCGAGGCGCGCCACCTCGTCCTCAACGAGCCGGGCGGCGGGCAGCGCGACGTCTGGGTGGACGCGCAGAATCGCGTCCTCAAGGTCTCGATCCCCGCACGCGGCGTCGTCGCCACGCGCGACGACCCACCGCGCTGAGCCCACCGTCGCGCGGCCGCGGCGCGCGGCCGCCCCGAAAACTCACCATTGACGCCCCGCCTCGCGCGGGGCGTTTTTGTTGGCGGTCGCGCCACTCCGCGGCGCCCGCACGGCGCCGTCGCGGCGCCGCGCGCGCCGCATCGCACGCCGCCCCCGACGCGCGCTGAAACTCCCCCGCTCGCCTCACCGTACTACCGCCAGACCTCTTCCCAGGACCCGTTGATGCGCCTCACTCCGCTCGCCCTGCTGTACGTCGCCGGGGTCAGCCGACTCGCCGCCCAGGTACCCACGCCACAGCCGCAGCCCGCGGCGCCCGCGTCGGCGCCGGCGACGGCGGCGTCCCCCGCCCCGACGGCGCCCGCCGCCGCGCAGCCGGCGCCGGCCACGGCGCCCTCCACGGCGCCCTCCACGGCGCCCGTCGCGGCGCCCGTCGCGGCGCTCACGCTCGAGGAGGCGCAGCAGCTCGCGCGGCGCAACAACCCGTCGCTCCAGCAGACCGTGGGCGCGCAGCGCTCCGCGAACGCCGCGCTGCGCAGCTCCTACGGCGCCTTCCTGCCGAGCGTGGACGCGAGCTTCGGCTCGCAGTACCGCGAGGGGCGCCCGCAGTTCCTCAACGGCGTGTCGTTCGGGGCCACCTCGGCGACGCTCGGCTCGTCGTACGACCTGTCGCTCACGGCACGCTACAACGCGGCGACCCTCATCAGCCCCAAGCTGCAGCGGGCCAACGTCCGCGCGGCCGAGGCCGACGTCGAGAGTGCCAGCGAGCAGCTCCGCTCCGACGTCTCGCAGCAGTACCTCACGGTGCTGCAGCAGCAGGCGCGCGCCACCCTGCAGGACACGCTGCTCGCCAACGCGCGGCTGCAGCTCGAGCTGTCGAAGGCGCGGGCGGCCGTGGGATCGGTGACCCAGCTCGACGTGCGGCGCGCCGAGGTGGCGGTCGGACAGCAGGAGGTCCAGCTCCTCCAGGCGCGCAACCAGGTGGAGATCGAGAAGCTGCGCCTCTTCCAGCGCATGGGGGTGGCGCAGCCGGCGAACGTCGTGCTGACCTCGGAGTTCAGGGTCGAGCCGCCGACGCTCTCCCTCGACCAGATGCTCGACGTCGCGCGCCACGGCAACCCGACGCTCAACGCGACGCGGTCGCGCCAGTCGGCGGCCGACCTCGGCTACCGGAGCGCGCAGAGCGCCTACTCGCCGACGCTCTCCCTCTCCACCGGCTGGGGCGGCTACACCAGCCAGTACACCGACGAGAGCTACGTGCTGAGCCAGCGGCTGCAGAGCAAGCAGCAGCCGTGCATCCAGCAGGAGACGATCTCGGCGATCGCCGCCGGCCGCGAGCCGAACACCGCGGTCTGCGGCACCATCCAGCTCACGGACAAGGAGGCCGCGGCGGCGCGCGACGCGAACAGCCAGTACCCGTTCTCCTTCCAGCGCAACCCGTGGCAGTGGCAGGCGCTCCTCTCGTTCCCGCTCTTCAACGGCTTCGTGCGCGAGCAGCGCGTGCAGGAGGCCGCCGTCGCCCGCAACAACGCGCGCTACGGCGTCCGCGCCCAGGAGCTCGCGCTGACGGCCGGCGTCACCGGGGCCTACCTCACGCTCAACGCGGCGGTGCAGACGGTCGCCATCCAGGAGCAGAACGCGCGCACGGCGCGCGAGGCGCTCGCCCTGGCCGAGGAGCGCTACCGGGTCGGCGCGTCGACGCTGGTGGACGTGCAGCAGGCGCGCGCCGACTACGAGCGCGCCGAGAACGACCGCATCAACGCCGTCTACGAGTACCACAAGGCGTACGCCGCGCTCGAGAACGCGGTCGGCCGCCCGCTCCGCTGACGCCCCTCTCCCCCGAGAACGCGCCGCGCCCCCGCGGCCTCCCGCAACGCGGCAACCCGAGGACCCAATGAGCAAGAGACTGAAGTGGACCGTCGTCGGCGTCGGCATCGCCCTCATCGCGGGCGTCGGCGTCCTGACCGCGGCGAAGCGCGGCAACAAGGCGACCGTCGTGCGCATCGAGCCGGTGCAGGCGCGCGACCTCGTCGCCTCCGTGACGGCCAGCGGCCAGGTCAGCCCGCACACCAAGGTGGACGTCGCCGCCGACATCAGCGGCCGCATCGTGCGCCTGGCGGTGAAGGAAGGGCAGATGGTGACGAAGGGGCAGTTCCTCCTCCAGATCGACCCCGCGCAGGCGGAGGCCGAGGTGCAGCGCACCGCTGCCGCGATCGCCTCGGCGCGCGCCCAGGCGGCGCAGGCGAAGGCGAACTACATCCAGGCCAAGCGCAACTACGAGCGCTCGGCGCAGATCAGGCAGTCGAACGCGCAGCTCGTCAGCGACGAGCAGCTCGAGCAGCTGCGCACGGCGATGGAGGTCAACCAGGCCCTCCTCGACGCCGCGACCCACTCGGTGGACCAGGCCGCGGCGGCGCTCCGCGACGCCCGCTCGCGCCTCGACAAGAGCACCATCGTGGCCCCGATGAGCGGCCGCGTCACGCGCCTCGCCGTCGAGCAGGGGGAGACGGCGGTGCCCGGCACGTTCAACAAGGACGCCGCCACGCTGCTGACGATCAGCGACATGACCGTGCTCGAGACCAAGGTCAAGGTGGACGAGACCGACGTCGCGCGGATCAGCGTCGGCGACTCGGCGCAGGTCCAGATCGACGCCTTCCCCGACACGACCTTCACCGGCCACGTCGTCGAGATCTCGAACAGCTCGGTGAAGAGCGCAACCACGCAGCCGCAGCAGGGCGACCAGGCCGTGGACTACGAGGTGACGATCCGCCTCGACAACCCGCCGGTGGACACGCGCCCCGACTTCTCGGCGACGGCGAAGGTCGTCACCGACACGCGCCGGAGCGTGCTCTCGATCCCGATCATCGCCCTCACCGTCCGCGAGAACGAGCCGGTGGGCAAGGGGGACACCGCGGTCGGCCTCGGGAAGGCGGCGCCGAAGAAGGAGGTCGGGAAGAAGGACGTCGAGGGCGTGTTCGTGGTCGGCAAGGACAACAAGGTGGCCTTCCGCCCGGTGCGGGTCGGCATCGCCGGCGAGAAGTACTTCGAGGTGCTGAGCGGGCTCCAGCCGGGCGAGCGGATCGTCGGCGGCACGTATCAGGCGATCCGGGAGCTCAAGGACGGCACGCTCGTGCGCGAGCAGAAGCAGGACGAGAAGAAGAAGGAGGCGAAGTCGTGATGGATTCCGCGGACGACTTCGGCGGCGCCGGGCCGGCCGGGATCGCCGAGCTGAGCACGACCGGCGAGCGCAGGGCCGTGGTCGGGTCGGCCGGCGCGACGCCCGACAAGGACTGGGTCATCGTCACCCGCGGCCTGAAGCGGGAGTACGACATGGGGGGCGAGATCGTCCGCGCCCTGCGCGGCGTGGACGTGGCGATCCGGCGCAACGAGTACGTGGCCATCATGGGCCCGTCGGGCTCGGGGAAGTCCACGCTCATGAACCTCATCGGCTGCCTCGACACGCCCACCGAGGGGGAGTACTGGCTCAACGGGCTGCTCGTCTCGCGGATGTCCGACGACGCGCTCGCCCGCGTGCGCAACAAGGAGATCGGCTTCGTCTTCCAGACCTTCAACCTCCTGCCCCGGGCCACCGCGCTGCACAACGTCGAGCTCCCGCTCGTCTACGCCGGCGTGCCGGCCGAGGAGCGGCGCAGGCGGGCGGCGGAGGCGCTCGAGCGCGTCCAGCTCGGGTCGCGCCTCACCCACCGCCCGAACGAGCTCTCGGGCGGCCAGCGGCAGCGCGTCGCCATCGCCCGCGCCCTCGTCAACCGCCCCTCGATCCTCCTCGCCGACGAGCCGACGGGGAACCTCGACTCGCAGACGTCGGAGGAGATCATGCGCGTCTTCGAGGAGCTGGCGAGCGAGGGGCAGACGGTCATCATGGTCACCCACGAGCCCGACATCGCCGCTCACGCCCGCCGCGTGATCGTCCTGCGCGACGGGGTCATCGCGAGCGACGAGGCGAAGGCGCACTTCGTGGAGAAGGTCGGACCGTAACGGCGGTGCGTAGCGGCTAGCGAGTGGTAGTAGCATCCCCGGGACGTCCCGGGGCCGGTCCTGCTCGCTGCCCCTACCTCCCCTGCACGCCGCACGCCGCACGCCGCACACTGCACCACACGCTACGCGCTGCGCTCCACGCCACCCGCCGCCCTCATGCCCTTCCTCGACGCCGTCCGCCTCGCCCTGGCGCAGATCCGGGTCCAGAAGCTCAAGAGCTTCTTCACGCTGCTCGGCGTCACGATCGGCGTGATGTTCCTCATCGCCGTCGTCTCGATCGTCGAGGGGATGGGGACGTACATGGAGCGGGACCTCGTGGGGAAGATCATGGGGATCAACACCTTCGAGCTCCGTCACCGCCCCTACGTCCAGCTCGGCGACGTCGACGAGTCGGAATGGCGCTCCTGGCGCAGCCGCCCCCGCATCACCGACCAGGACATCCGTCCGGTCACCGAAGTGCTCCCCGAGGGAACGCGCTGGTACGTCGAGTCGCTGGACAACATCACCATCGAGTCGAAGTACGCGCGGCCGCGCAACGTCGAGGCGCGCGCCGTCACCGGCGAGTACTTCGCGGTGAAGAACCTCGCGGTGACGAGCGGGCGGCTGTTCAACCCCTTCGACCACGAGCGGGCGAACCCGGTGGTGGTGATCGGCAAGGACGTCGCCGAGCACTTCTTCCCGACCGTCGACCCGATCGGGCGCGAGCTCAAGGTCGGCGGGCTCCCCTACACGGTCGTTGGCGTCGCCGAGGCCCAGGGGAGCACCTTCGGCGTCTCCTTCGACCGCTTCGTCATCGCGCCGTACGAGACGCCGATGAAGCGTCTGCTCAACCGCCAGCGCGGCGTGATCGACGCGATCGTCGTGCAGGCGCCGAGCGCCGAGGCGATGGCGCCGCTGCAGGAGCAGGTGCGTCAGGTCATGCGCAGTCGCCACAAGCTCCGCCCGGCGCAGAAGGACGACTTCTCGATCTCGACGTCGGCCTCGGCGCTCGAGTTCTGGAACAAGCTCAAGGGCTACCTCGTCATCGCCGGGATCGCCCTCCCCGCGATCGGGCTCGTGGTCGGGGCGATCGTGATCATGAACATCATGCTCGTGGCCGTGGCGGAGCGGACGCGCGAGATCGGCATCCGCAAGTCGCTCGGCGCTCGCCGGCGCGACATCCTCGCCCAGTTCCTCGTCGAGTCGGCCACGCTCAGCACCTTCGGCGCGGCGATCGGCATCGGGCTGGGGGTCGCGATGGCGACGGTGATCAGGACGCTCTCGCCGCTGCCGACGACGGTGGCGCCCTGGTCGGTGGTCGTCGCCGTCGCGCTCGGCGCGGGGGTCGGCGTGCTCGCCGGGGTGTACCCGGCGAGCCGCGCCGCGCGCCTCGACCCCATCACCGCCCTCCGCTCGGAGTAAGGGAGCCCGCATGGCCTCGAGCAAGCTCTACTCCCTCGTCGAGGGCGTCACGATCGCGGTGGACTCGCTGCGCGCCAACAAGGTGCGCGCCGGCCTCACCATCCTCGGCATCGCCGTCGGCGTCTTCGTGGTCGTCGTCATGTCGGCGGCCGTGCACGGCATCAACGCCAGCGTGGCGCGGGACTTCGAGTCCACCGGGCCGACGACGTTCTTCGTCTCGCGATACCCGATCTCCTTCGAGGCCTGCGACGGCTCCGGGGAGACGTGCAAGTGGCTGCGCAACCCGCCGATCCGCATGAGCGAGCTGCGCGGCATCGAGGATCTGCCCAGCGTCTTCGCCGCCGGCGCGCGGCTCGAGATGAGCGTGCCGGCCAAGTACCGCGACCGCTCGCTCGGCAGCGCCCAGGTGATCGGCTACACGACGAACTGGACGCAAATCGACGGCGGCGGCGACATCTCGCCCGGCCGCAGCTTCACGCACGCCGAGAACACCGGCGCGGCCCCCGTCGTGCTGATCAACGACGAGATGGCCGAGCGGCTCTTCGGGGAGACCGACCCGATCGACCGCGAGATCCAGCTCCGCGGCGTGAACTTCCGCGTCATCGGCGTCTACCACTACAAGGCGAGCTTCCTCTCCGGGGGCGCCCGCTCGCGCGCCATCATCCCGATCGAGTCGGCGAAGCGCCACCTCAACGCGTGGACCGATCAGGTCGGCCTCGCCGTCGTGCCGCGCGCCGCGGCGAGCCGCGACGAGGCGATCGACGAGGTGACGGCCTACCTGCGGGGGCTGCGCGGGCTGCGGCCGATCGAGGAGAGCACGTTCGCGATCATCACGCAGGACAAGCTGTTCGAGACGTACAACAAGATCTTCGGGATGTTCTTCCTCGTGATGCTCGTCCTCTCGGCGATCGGCCTGATCGTCGGCGGGGTGGGCGTGGTGGCGATCATGATGATCTCGGTCACCGAGCGCACGCGCGAGATCGGCGTCCGCAAGGCGCTCGGCGCCACGCGCGGCACGATCATGTGGCAGTTCCTCGTCGAGGCGGTGACGCTCACGGGGATCGGCGCCGCCGTGGGGTTCGTCGTCGGCTGGCTGGCGGCCTTCGGCATCCGTCACGCGACCCCGGTCGAGGCCTCCATCCCGCCGCTCGCCATCCTCGCCGCCGTCGCCGCCAGCGTCCTGACCGGGGTGCTGTTCGGCCTTTTCCCGGCGGCGCGGGCGGCGCGGCTCGACCCGGTGGAGGCGCTGCGGTACGAGTAGGGGCGGGGGGGCCTCGGGGTCCGGCCGCCCCGGGTACCTGGTGCCTGACGCGGCCCACCCGCGATGCCGGCCCGCCCCTCCTCCGTCCCGCTCCCCTATCCCCCCGACCCGATCCCCGGAGTCGTCCAGGTGCCCCTCTTCGAAGCCGTCCGCATCGCCCTCGCGCAGATCCGCGCGCAGAAGCTCAAGAGCTTCTTCACGCTCGTCGGCGTGATGATCGGCGTCATGTTCCTGATCGCCGTCGTCTCGGTGGTCGAGGGGATGGCGCGCTACGTCGAGCAGGACTTCGCGGGGAAGTTCCTCGGCGTCAACACGTTCAACCTCCGCAAGTTCCCCGACATCAACAACGAGGTGACGGAGGCGACGTGGCGGAGGTGGCAGCGTCGCCCCCCGGTCACGGTCGACGACGCGTACGCCGTGCGCGATGCGCTGCCGGCGGGGACGCGCTGGGCGATCCAGGACGTCCGCTGGTTCAACCCGCAGACGAAGTACGTGCGGGGCGGGCCGCAGGTGATCGCCCAGGCCGTCACCCCGGAGTACTTCGCGATCAAGGACCTCGTCGTCACGCGCGGCCGCGCCTTCAACGAGCAGGAGGAGGCGCTCGGCGCCTCGGTGGCCGTGATCGGGCTCGAGGTGGGCGAGCTCTACTTCCCGAACCTCGACCCGATCGGGCGCACGATCGTCCTCGACCACGTCCCCTTCGAGGTGATCGGCGTGCTCGAGAAGCAGGGGACGGTGTTCGGGCTCTCGCTCGACCGGCAGGTGATCGCCCCCTTCTCCTCGCCGATGAACCGGGTCACCAACGCCCGCGCCAACCTCTACGGCGTCGTCGTGCAGGCGCCGTCGGCGGCGGCGCAGGCGGAGGTGCAGGAGATCGTCCGCGAGGCGATGCGCAAGCGGCGCAAGCTCCGCCCCGCCGAGGAGGACAACTTCGTCCTCGAGAGCTCGGCGTCGGCGCTGAGCCAGTGGCTCACGATCAAGAAGTACCTGGTGCTCGCGGGCATCGTCCTCCCCGCGATCGGGCTCGTGGTGGGGGCGATCGTGATCATGAACATCATGCTCGTGGCGGTGGCCGAGCGGACGCGCGAGATCGGCATCCGCAAGTCGCTCGGCGCCCGCCGGCGCGACATCCTGCGGCAGTTCCTCGTCGAGTCGACGACGCTCAGCGTCGTCGGGGCGGCGGCGGGGGTCGTGCTCGGCGCCGGGCTGGCGCAGGTCGTCAAGGCGCTCTCGCCGCTGCCGACGACAGTCGCGCCGTGGTCGGTGGTGCTCTCCGTCGTCGTCGGCGCGGCCGTCGGGATCGTCGCCGGGGTCTACCCGGCGAGCCGCGCCGCGCGCCTCGACCCCATCGTCGCGCTGAGGGCCGAATAGCATGCGATTCCGTGACCGCGTCTTCCTCCTCCTCGAGGGCGTCGTCATCGCCTTCGACGCGATCCGCTCCAACAAGGTCCGCGCCGGCCTGACGATCCTCGGCATCGCCGTCGGCGTCTTCGTCGTCACGATCATGTCGGCGGCGGTGCACGGCATCAACGCCGGCGTCGAGCAGAGCATCGCCGCCGCGGGGCCGACGACCTTCTTCATCACCAAGTGGCCGGCGCAGCTCAACAGCTGCAACGGCTCCGCGGACAGCTGCCCCTGGCGGCGGAACCCGCCGCTCACGCTCGACGAGGCGGCGCGCATCGGCAGGCTGCCGACGGTCGAGAGCGTCACGGCGCACATCGGCAGCTCGGCGTCGGTGAAGTACGCCGACCGCGAGCTCCCGAGCGTCTCGCTCGACGCCTACACCACGGCGTGGTTCGACGTCGTGGGCGGCGACATCGTCCGGGGGCGCAACTTCACCGAGACCGAGAACGGCGCCGGAACCGCCGTCGCCCTGGTGAACGACAAGCTCGCCGAACGGCTGTTCGCGGGCGGCGAGGCGGTGGGCAAGGTGATCCGCGTCAACGGCGAGGCGTTCCTGGTCATCGGCATCTACAACCAGATCGCCAACGCCTTCGACAGCGGCGACAAGGGGAAGCTGGTGATGCCCTTCGAGACGGCACGGCGGCGGCTCAACGTCGGCGTGCGCTGGATGGACCTCACCGTGAAGCCGCGGCCCGGCGTCCACCGCGACGACGCGATGGACGAGGTGCTGACGCTGCTCCGCAGCGAGCGGCACCTGCGCCCGAGCGCGGAGAACAACTTCTTCGTCTCGACCCCGGAGCGCCTGCTCGAGCTCTACAACAAGGTCGTCGGCGTCTTCTTCATCGTCATGATCGTGCTCTCCGCCGTCGGGCTGATCGTCGGCGGGGTGGGCGTGGTGGCGATCATGATGATCTCGGTCACCGAGCGCACGCGCGAGATCGGCGTCCGCAAGGCACTCGGCGCGACGAAGGCGACGATCCTCTGGCAGTTCCTCGTCGAGGCGGCGACGCTCACCCTGGTCGGCGCGGTGATCGGCCTCGTCTCCGGCGCGCTGCTCAGTGGCGCCATTCGCGCCTTCACGCCGATCGACGCGAGCATCCCGTCGCTCGCCATCGTCGCCGCCCTCACGACGAGCGCGCTCACGGGGGTGCTGTTCGGGATGCTGCCGGCGGCGCGGGCGGCGCGGCTGGACCCGGTGGAGGCGCTGCGGTACGAATAGCTCGAGTGGCGCGCTCCCCTCGCCCCTCGACGCTCCACGCTCGACGTGCCGGCCACTCTGGCCGGACGGTGAGCGTGGAGCGTCGGGCGTGGAGGGAGTGGCGGAGGGGGACGGCGGGAGACAGTGCGCGGTCGTCAGTTCGGAGACCGCGGGCAGTCGTCGGTTCAGGGCGGGCAGCTCCTGCGGAAACTGATGACTGCGAACCGGCGGGACTGGCGACTGAATGCCGCCTACCGCGGCTCGCCCCGCCGGGGCCCCACTCCCGATTCCCCCGCCGCCCCGTCATCTTCCGCCCCCATGACGACGATCGATATCCTGGCAGTAGCCGCGCACCGTGACGACGTCGAGCTCACGTGCGGCGGAACGCTGATCAAGGCAGCGAGGCAGGGGCGGCGCACGGCGGTGCTCGACCTCACGCAGGGGGAGACGGGGACGCGCGGGTCGGCGGAGCTGCGCGCCGCCGAGGCGAGCCGGGCGGCCGAGGTGCTCGGGCTGCAGGCGCGGGAGAACCTGGGGCTCCCCGACGCGGGGATCGTGAACACGCCCGAGACGCGCGCCGAGCTCGCCCGCGTCATCCGCCGCTTCCGCCCGCGCGTCGTGATCGCGCCGGCGCGCCACGGCCGCCACCCCGACCACCGCGTGACGGCGGAGCTGGTGCGCGACGCCTGCTTCGTGGCCGGCCTGGCGAAGGTCGAGCCCTCGGTGCCGAAGTGGCGCCCGCACAAGGTCGTGCACTGCGTCACGTACCGCGAGGACTTCGAGAAGCCGACCTTCGTCGTCGACATCAGCGACGAGTTCGAGCGGAAGCTCGCCGCCGTGCGCTGCTACACCTCGCAGTTCGACGGCGCGACGCAGGCGGGGGAGGTGTACCCGAACGGCGAGCCGCTCTTCGACGTCGTCCGGCACCAGGCGGCGCACTACGGCACGCTCATCCGCGCCCGCTACGGGGAGCCGTTCTTCACCACCGAGACGATGCGCGTCGACGACGTCGCCGCGCTCGAGGTATCGACGTTTTGACGACGCCCGACGACGCCGCCCGCGCCGCGGGGATCGACTACCCGTCGTATCTCGCGCTCGACGAGCTGCTCGCCCTCCAGCACCCGCGCTCCTCGCCGGTGCATCCGGACGAGCTGCTGTTCATCGTCGTGCACCAGGCGAGCGAGCTCTGGTTCAAGGTCATCCTGCAGGAGATGGACGTGCTGGTGGGCACGCTGGAGCGGCGCGAGACGATGCTCGCCGTGCTGGCCGTGCGGCGGCTGAACGTCCTGATGCGCATCGTCGCCGGCCAGCTCTCGGCGCTCGACACGCTGCCGCCGCAGCACTTCGCGCAGTTCCGCGGCTATCTCGGCACCTCCAGCGGGTCGCAGAGCGCGCAGTTCCGCGCCATCGAGGCGGCGAGCGGGCTCCGCGACCCGCAGTTCATGCGCGTCCTCGAGGAGCACGGCGAGCTCCCGCCTCCCGTCCGCCGCGCCCTCGAGCGCCCGACGCTCCAGGAGCTGTTCGAGCGACTCCTCGCCGCCGAGGGCGTGAGCCTCGAGGAGCTCTACACGGGCCCCGCGCCGACGCCGCTCTTCCTCCTCGCCGAAGGGCTGCTCGAGTACGAGCAGCAGTTCGCCCTCTGGCGCTTCCTGCATGTGCAGCTCGTCGAGCGGATCATCGGGCCGGGCACGAGCGGCACGGGCGGGACGCTCGGCGCGAAGTACCTGGCGCGGACGGTGTCGCAGAAGTTCTTTCCGAAGTTGTGGGAGGTGAGGGCGAGGTTCTTCGGGGCGGGGGGCTGACGAGGCGGACGGCGGACGCGCAACTGAGAACTGCCGACTGATGACTGCTCACTGGCAACGGCGGTCGGTCGAACGTTGGCAGTTTGCAGTCATCAGTCGGCAGTTCGCAGTGGTGCACCGCGAGCCGGCCCGGGATGGCCACCTCGCCGCCACGAGCCAGCTCGCGATGGCGTTCTGAGTGATGAGTTGTGAGTTGTGAGTGACGGGGAGTGGCGCGCCGGGCGGCCACCGCGACCCCGCCGGATCATGGCGTCCCGGAGCGGCGGCGCCCGCCCCGCGCGACGCCCGCCGCCCCGCGTGATACTCACGACTGACAACTCACAACTCATCACTCACGACGGCGTCACGCATCCGTCCCGCCCGTAGAGGCGACCAATAGAGCGGCGTCCCGGCGCCGTTCGCCGCTCTTCCCGCTTTCCGATGATGCTTCGCGACATCTCCATCGCCGTCCGCCAGGGCACCCCCGAGTGGCCCGGTGACACCCCCTACTCCTGCCGCTGGACCTGGGCGATGTCGCGGGGGGCGAGCGTGAACGTCTCGGCGATCACCACGAGCCCGCACGTCGGCACTCACGCCGACGCCCCGCTGCACGTGCACGAGGGGTGGCCGGGCGCGCACGAGCTGCCGCTCGACGCCTTCCACGGTCCGGCGACGGTGGTGGACGTGAGCGACGTGCGCGGGGCGATCACCATCGCCGGCCTCCACGCGCGCGCGCCGCTCGCCGGCGTGGAGCGGCTGCTCCTGCGCACCGGGCGCACCATCGCCGGCGGCGAGTTCCCCGCCGACTGGCCCGCCCTCTCCGAGGCGACGGCGCGCGCGCTCGTCGGGCTCGGTCTGCGTCTGCTCGGCGTCGACGCGCCCAGCGTGGACGAGCGAGAGAGCAAGACGCTGAGCGTGCACCGGATGCTCTTCTCGGGGAACGCCTACGTCCTCGAGAACCTCGACCTGCGCCGCGTCCCGCCGGGCGACTACGAGCTGATCGCCTTCCCGCAGAAGCTGATGGGACTGGACGCGGCGCCGGTGCGGGCGGTCCTCAGGAGCAGGGACTAGGGACGGCGGCCGACCTCGCGGCGCCCCCCTCCCCCGGCCCCACCCCTGCCCGTCCGGGCGGCCCTTATATATTTCCCCTCATGCCTCAGCCCATCTACCTCGACCACGCCGCGACGACCCCGGTGCGACCCGAGGTCGTCGCCGCGATGGCGCCGTTCTTCGGCCCGCGCTTCGGCAATCCCTCGAGCATGCACCGCTGGGGGCGCGAGGCGCGCGCCGCGCTGGACGAGGCGCGTGAGCGCGTCGCGAAGTGTCTCGGCGCCCACCCCGACGAGGTCTGCTTCGTCTCCTGCGGCACCGAGGGGGACAACCTCGCCGTGCTCGGCGGCTGGCGCGCGCTGCACGCCAGACAGGGCCGTCCCCCCCGCAACGGCGTCGTCACGACGCCCCTGGAGCACAAGGCGGTGCTCGCCGCCGTGCACCAGGCGGCCCGGGAAGGGGCGGAGGAGCGGCTCCTCGCCGTGGACGGTCGCGGCGTGGTGGACGACGCGTCGTTCGACGCGCTGGTCCGGGACGACGTCGCCGTCTGCTCGGTGATGTGGGTCAACAACGAGGTCGGCGTCATGCAGGACGTGCCGGCGCTCGCGGCGCGGGCCCGGGAGCGCGGCGTCTGCTTCCACACCGACGCCGTCCAGGCGTTCGGCAAGGTCGCCATCGACGCCCGCAGCCAGCCGTTCGACACGCTCACCATCTCGGGGCACAAGATCGGCGCGCCGAAGGGGATCGGCGCCTTCTACGTGCGGCGCGGGACGCTGCTCGAGCCCCTCATGCACGGCGGCTCGCAGGACCGCGGCCGCCGGCCGGGCACCGAGAACGTCGCGATGGCGGTCGGCCTGGCGCTCGCCGCCGAGCTGACCGTGGCCGAGCGCGAGGAGGAGTGCGCGCGCCTCGGCCGGCTGCGCGACGAGCTCGAGGCGGCGCTGCTCGAGCGGATCCCCGACGCCGTCGTGCACGGCCGCGGCGGGCCGCGCGCGCCCCACATCCTCAACGTCTCCGTGCCCGGCACCGACAGCGAGTCGCTCCTCATGGCGCTCGACCTCGCCGGCGTCGCCTGCTCCTCCGGGTCGGCGTGCCAGAGCGGGAGCGTCGCGCCCTCGCACGTTCTCTCGGCCATGGGCGTGCGCGCCGATCTCGCCACGGCGGCCGTGCGCATGAGCCTCGGCGCGCTCACCACCGAGGAGTGCGTGCGGCGGGTGTCGCAGCTCTTCCCGGCGCTCGTCGAGAAGGCCCGGCGGCTGTCGGGGATGGTGGCGTAGCCGTGGGCGGGCGGGAGCGCGTCCTCGTCGCCATGTCCGGCGGGGTGGACTCGTCGGTCACCGCGGCGCTGCTCGTCGAGCAGGGCTACGACGTGGTGGGCGCGACGATGAAGCTGTTCTGCTACGGCGACGACCCCGTTCCCGACCGCCCCTGCTGCTCGCTCGACTCGATCGACGACGCGAGGCGCGTCTGCGAGCGCCTCGGCGTGCCGCACTACGTGCTCAACCTCGAGCGCGCGTTCGGGCACGACGTGATCGAGGACTTCGTGAGCGAGTACGCGCGCGGCCGCACGCCGATCCCGTGCGTGCGCTGCAACACCTTCACGAAGTTCCGCGACCTCCTGCGCAAGGCGGACGCGGTGGACGCCGCCTTCATCGCGACCGGGCACTACGCGCGGATCGCGGGCGGCGAGCTGCTCCGCGGCGCCGACCGCCGGAAGGATCAGAGCTACTTCCTCTGGGGGATCGACCGCGCCGTCGTGCGGCGCATGCTCCTCCCGGTCGGCGCCGCGACCAAGGCGGAGACGCGCGAGGCGGCGCGCCGCCTGGGGCTCGACGTGGTGGCCGAGAAGGTGGAGAGCCAGGACATCTGCTTCGTCCCCGACGGCGACCACGCGAAGGTGATCGCGCGCAAGCTCGGCGCCGACGCGCCGGCGCTCGCCCGCGGCCCGATCGTGCTCGCCGACGGGCGCGTGGTGGGCGAGCACGACGGCTTCGCGCGCTTCACGGTCGGTCAGCGCCGCGGCCTGCCCGGCGGCTTCCGCGATCCGATGTACGTCGTCGCCATTCGCCCCGCCGAGCGCGCGGTGGTGATCGGCCCCCGCGAGGAGCTGCTCGGCCGCGGCGTGATCGCGCGCGAGGTCAACTGGCTCGTCGACGCGCCGCCCGCGGTCGGCGCGCGCGTCGAGGTGCAGGTGCGCCACCGCGCCGCGCCCGTCGCGGCCGAGATCGTGCGGCGCGACGGCGGCGAGATCGAGCTCGCGCTCGACGAGCCGGTGGCCGCGATCGCGCCCGGCCAGTCGCTCGTGCTCTACGACGGCGAGCGGGTGCTCGGCGGCGGCTTCATCGAGGCCGCGGCCCGCGAGGGGCGCGGCGGCGCGGCCCGCTCCCCCCTCCCCGTGCTGGCCGCGTGACGGCCGCGCTCGGCGCGGCCACGGACGAGACGTCGGCTAGTCCCGCGCCGCCCCGCCGGGTCCCCGCCGCGGCGGGCCCGGCGGGGCGGCGCGCCCTCGTCGCAGTCGCCGCGCTCGCGCTGGCGACGCAGGTGGCGAGTGCGACCTGGCTCGTTCGCGACTTCGAGTCGCCCAACGCCGCCACCGACATCGCGCGGCACATGGTGCGCGACGGCGAGATGGCGGGCGGGAACTGGGCACGCCTCAAGGGGGAGACGCGGCCGCAGGACGGGTCGATGCGCGCCTTCCACCTCCCCGCCCACCCGCTCTACCTGGCGGCCGGGATGCGCGCGCTCCCGCCGGCGCTCACGCGCTACTGGAGCGTTCCTGTGACGGTGACGCTGATCGTCGCCGTGGCCTACGTCGCGCTCCTCCTCGGCGGGGCCAGGCTGGCGCTGGCGACCGGCGCGATCGGCGCGCTGCTCCCCTTCACCGTCCTCCACGGGCCGGTCTGGGACGACGTCTTCCTCGGCTCCGCCGCGGCCTGGGCGATGCTCGCCCTCGTCGGCCGGCGGCTCGTCGCGCCCGACGCCGATCCGGCCGGCCACCGCCTCGGCGCGCTGCTGCTGGTCGCCGGCGCTGCGGCGGTCGGCGCGCTCACGCGCTCCGAGGAGCAGGCCATCGCCGGCCTCGTCGTGCTACTGCTCGTCGCCGTTCCGGGCTACCGCCGGGCGCGCGCCGAGGGAGTAGCGATCGCCGCCGGCGTGGCCCTCGCCCTCGCGGCGTGGGGCGCGCGCAACGAGGCCGTGCTGGGACGTCCCTTCATCGGCAGCACGCACGACGGCATCTCGGTCTGGGAGTCGAACGGCGCGCACACCGACCGCGCGATCGACCTGGGGCAGGTCGAGGCGCTCTCGACGGATCCGTCGGTGATCGGCCCGGTGTGGGCGCGCACGCGCGACCTGTCGGAGATCGAGGCCGACGCGGTGTTCCGGCGGACGGGCCTCGCCTACATCCGGGAGCACCCCGTGGCCGCGGGGCGCGTCATGCTCCGCAAGCTCGCCGTCTCGCTGGCCGGCGTTCGGCCGGAGCTGCCGCTGCTCGCGCCGCGCAACCTCGTGGCGCTGCTCACGAACCTCGCGCTCTTCGCCGGCGCCCTCGTCGGCCTCGTCGCGCTCCGGCGGCGCAGCGACCGCGTGCGCGGCGCCTTCCCCTTCCTCGCCGTCGTCGCCGCGGTGACCGTCGGTCTCCTCCTCGTCGGTCCGATCGGGATCCGCTACTGGATCACGCTGCAGGCGGCCCTCTGGGTCCTCTCCGGAGCCGGGCTGCTCGAGGTCGCGCGTGTCGTGCGTGGGCGCCTGCCCCGCCTCTCCGGCATGGCGCGCGCACGAATGAGCACGGAGAGCGAGAGCCCGCGGCTGGTACGCTGAGGGGCGAGGGGCGAGCGGGTGGACCTGAGAGGGTGACACCTGCTTGTCCACGCGCGCCACGCGCAGGTGATTGTCAGTACTTCATCCCCCCCGCTTCGGCGAACTCCCGCATCAGCCGCTCCTGCTCCTCGCTCAGCTTCTCGGGGGCGGTGATGCTGACCTCGACGATCAGGTCGCCGCGCGTCTCCCCCTTGGCGATCCCCTGGCCGCGCACGCGGAAGCGCTTGCCCGAGGGAGTGCCGGCCGGGATGCGCAGCGCGACCTTCTTCCCGTCGAGGGTCTTGACGTTGATTTTCGAGCCGAGCGTCGCCTGGGCGATGTTGATCGGCACCGTCGCGATTACGTCGAGCCCCGAGCGCTTGAAGAAGCGGTCGGGCTGGACCTGGAAGGTGATCACCAGGTCGCCCGGCTCGCCGCCGTTGGCGCCCTTCATCCCCTGCCCGCGGAGCCGGATCCTCGTCCCCGTGTCGGCGCCCGGGGGAACGGTGACGGCCACCCGCTTCCGCGTCCGCACTTCTCCGACGCCATTGCACGTCGGACAGGGCTCGCTCGGGACCTGACCGCGGCCGAGGCACATCGGGCAGGGGCGGTTCACGGCGAAGCCCCCCTGGCCGAAGGAGACGACGCCGCGCCCCTGGCACTCGGGGCAGGTGCGGAGGGTGGCGCCCGGCGCCGCGCCGTTTCCGTGGCAGGTCGGGCACTCGTCGTTGACGTCGAGCTCCACCGTTACCTTGCCGCCGAGCGCCGCGGTGCGGAAGGGGACCTCGAGTGTGGTCTCGATCGACTCGCCCCGCTCGCTGCCGCGCGCTCCCCGCCCACCGGCGGCCGCGCCGCGGCCGGCGCCGCCGCCGAACATGGAGCCGAACAGGTCGCCGAGCCCGCCCAGGCCGCCGATGTCGAAGTCCTCGAAGCGGAAGCTCCCGCCCGCTCCGCCACCGGGCGCCCCGGCGCCCGGGCGCGGGCCCCCGCCGCCGCGCGCACCGGCGCCGGCGAAGCCGCCGAACGCGCCGAGCCGGCGCATGTCGTCGTACTGCTTCCGCTTCTCGGCGTCGCCCAGGACGTTGTACGCCTCGGAGATCTCCTTGAAGCGGTCGGCCGACTTGGGGTCGTTCGTGTTCGCGTCGGGATGGTACTGCTTCGCCAGTCGGCGGTACTGCTTCTTGATCTCGTCCTGCGTCGCCGAGGCCGAGACACCGAGGACACCGTAGTAGTCTTTCTGGGCCATCGCGGTCAGCGGGTCGCGGTCAGCGGAGCGCGGTCGGCGGGTCGCCGATGGCCGCGGCGGACGCCATCAGCCATTCCACTGCTTCACGACGACGCGCGCCGGCCGGAGGAGCTGCCCGTTGATGGTGTAGCCCGGCTGGTAGACGCGGGCGACGAGGTGGTCGTCCTCGCGCGACAGCGCCGGCTCGGTGCCCACCGCCTCGTGTAGCGCGGGGTCGAACGCCTGGTCCACCGGGTTGATCACCTGGAGCCCGACGCCGCCAAGTGCCTTCATCAACTTCTTCTCGACCATGTCGACGCCCTGCACCACGGTCGCCGCGTCCACCGTCGACGGGTCCACGTGCGCGAATCGCGCGAGGTCGTCGAGGGCGTCGATCATCTGCCTGACGAGCTCCCCCTGTGCCCGCGTCCCCGCCTCCTGCCGCTCGCGCGTCGTGCGGCGGCGGTAGTTGTCGTACTCGGCGGCGAGCCGCAGGTACTTGTCGCGCTGCTCGTCGAGCGCGCGCTGCGCCTCGGCGGCGAGGTCGCCCGGCGGCGACGTCGCGCCGCCGTCGGCCTCGGCCAGATCCGCGCCGATCTCCTGCTGCTCCTCGGAGGCGGCGGCGCCGCGCGCGTACGCGTCCGCCGAGCCGGGCTCGCCGCGCGCGCGCTCGGGCGCGTCGTCGCGGCTGCCCTCGGGGTCGGTGAATCGATCGCCAGAAAAGCCCATGAGCTTTGCCTGTCCTGTTTCACGTGCCCACGCGTCGCGCGCCGGAAGCCGGGCGCGCCCGCGCAACACCTACGGTGAGTAATCTTTCGGGGTGACGACGGGGGTGCAACGGGCGGGCCATCTGGAACTGCCAGGATGGCGTGGGAGGAGCTCGAAATTGGGGATCACGCGCGCTTCAGGGCTAGAGGCCCCTCCCCGCCCCCTCCCACGTGACTCCCTCCACGCTCGGCGCTCCACGCTCGCTCTCCGGCTCAGGCGGCCGGCACCCCGAGCGGGGAGCGTGTAGCGTGGAGGGAGCGTGCGTCGTGTGCCTCAGTCCCCCAGCGCCCGCCGCACCATCTCCAGCGCCCCCTGAGCGGCGCGCTGGCGGATCTCCTCGCGATCGCCGATCAGCGCGGAGCGGCGCGCCTCGACCGTACCCGTCACGTCGACGGCGGTCCACACGGTGCCGACGGGCTTCTCCGGCGTCCCGCCGCCCGGGCCGGCGATGCCGGTGATCGCGATGCCGATATCGGCGCCGAGGCGGGCGCGGGCCCCGGAGGCCATCGCCCGCGCCACCGGCTCGCTCACCGCGCCGTGCCGGGCGATGTCGTCCGGGTCCACGCCGAGGAGCCCCACCTTGACCTGGTTGGCGTAGGCGATGACGCCACCGAGGACGACGTCGCTCGAGCCGGGGATCGCGGTGAGCCGCGCGCCGAGCAGCCCGCCGGTGCAGCTCTCGGCCACCACGACGCGGAGCCCGCCGGCGCGGCAGGCGTCGAGGACGACGGCGGCGAGGTCG
This sequence comes from Gemmatimonadaceae bacterium, assembly GCA_045804285.1. Classification (GTDB taxonomy): domain Bacteria; phylum Gemmatimonadota; class Gemmatimonadetes; order Gemmatimonadales; family Gemmatimonadaceae; genus DATMHT01. The sequence goes on along the minus strand of JBJMNL010000130.1, from coordinate 20,071 downwards.
TCGCGTCCCTCCCCGTAAACGTAGCCGCCGACGCGCTCGCGGAGCCGCGCCGCGGCGTCGGCGAGAGCCGCCGCGGCGGCGCCCTCCGTCATGCCGCGCGTGGTGAGGCGGAGGTCGGTCCCCTCGTAGCCGGGCAGGTAGGCGAGCGAGATGCCCGGGAACCCACCACCGAGGTCGGCGCCGAGGACGTCGGCGATCCGCGACTCGGAGATCCCCGTCGTGCGCAGGGTGCGCGAGAGAATGACCGTCGGCTCCGCGCTGCCGCGCTCGCGGGCGGCGCGCTCGCGCAGCAGGGGGAGGAGCTCGTCGCCGAGCATCCCCCGCATCTCGCGCGGGACGCCGGGGAGCATCGCGACCCAGCGGCCGCGTTCGTCCTCGAGCCAGATGCCGGGCGCGCTGCCGTGCCGGTTCGTGAGGACGCGGGCCCCCTCCGGGATCATCGCCTGGGCGCGGTTCGCCTCCGGCATCTCGCCGGCGAAGCGGTCGCGCCAGCGCCGCCGCATCCACTCGAGGTGCTCGACGTCCAGGCGCATCCCGCGCCCGAAGAGGGCGGCGATGGCCGGCTTGGTGAGGTCGTCCGCCGTGGGGCCGAGGCCGCCGGTCGTGATGACGGCGCCCGTGCGGTCGAGCGCGTCGCGCACGGCGCCCGCGATCTCCTCCGCGCCGTCCCCGACGGTGGAGCGCCGCGCCACCCGGATGCCCGCCGCCGCCAGCTCGCGCGCGAGGTGCGCCCCGTTGGTGTCGATCGTGAAGCCGAGGAGCAGCTCGTCGCCGATGGTGATGATCTCGAGGTCCATGATTCGGCGAATGATAAGGCGGGGAGCTTCGCGGCGGCGACCCAGTGACAGTTTTCAGTCGTCAGTTGGCAGTGGGTGGTTTCACCGCGAACTGCAGTGGTCAGTTGGCAGTTGCACTGCGAACTGCCGACTGCCGACTGATCACTGCCAACGGCCGTTCTGTTTCCCGTCGTTCAGCTTCCCGATCGGGTGGCGTGTCGTCCGCCCACGAGCAGCCCCCCGAAGCGCCTGAGGTAGAGGCCCAGCGAGTAGAGCGTCAGAACCACGGCGCCGGCCATGGTGAGGAGACCGACGACGCCGTTGAACTGCGCGAAGACGCGCCAGGGGGTCGTGTCCCAGAGGCCGTGTCGAGCGGCCAGGGAGGCGTTGAAGAGCCAGAAGTAGGCGGTGCCCACCCACACCGACTGGAGCGCCGTCTTCCACTTCGCGGGACCGATCGCCGCGATCACGACGCCGCGGCGAGCGGCGAGCTGGCGGAAGATCGTCATGAACAGCTCGCGGCCGAGCACCACCAGGAGCACCCAGAGCGGGAGCGGCACGAGGGCGAGCGGGGTGACGAACGGGAGCCGGCCGAGGTCGACGAGCGCGGCGCCGGCGGCGCCCGCGGCGCCCGTGGCGGGACCCGGCAGCTCGCGCGCAACCTCGAGCGCGCGCCGCGCGGCGTCGCTGGCCGGGAGGCGCTGGAGCAGGTACATCGGCACCAGCGTGCCGACGAGCAGGAGCTTGTCGGCGAGCGGGTCGAGCTGCTTCCCGAGGTCGGTGACGAGGCCGCGCGTGCGCGCGAGCATCCCGTCGTAGTAGTCGGTGATCGCCGCCGCCAGGTAGAGCGCGAAGGCGAGCAGCCGGAGCTCCCACGAGTCGAAGAACGGCAGGGCCGCGATCAGCGGCGTGGCGGCGATGCGCCCGACCGTGATCGCGTTCGGAAGGTTCACCGCGTCTCCCCCGCGTGCGTCGCGCGTGCCGGAGTCACCGACGTGCCGGGGTCAGGCGAGCGACTTGAGGACGAGCTTGCTGACGGCCTTCAGCGTGTCGAACACGCCGTCGCCGCTGACCGCCACCGCCTCGAAGTACGTCGCCCGCTCCACCCACTCGCCGCTCGGGAGCTGCTCGACCAGGTTCTCGCCGGCGTGGTAGGGGTCGGGCGTCAGGCGCTGGCGCGCCGCGTCGCTGACCTCCCAGCCGGGATTGAGCGCCGCCTGCAGCTCGCGGACGGGGGCGGCGTTCGGCAGGTCGCGCTTGTTGTACTGGATCACGAACGGCATCCGGGTCAGGTCGTACCCGTACTCCGCCATGTTGTCGTACAGGTTCTGCATCGCCTCGGCGTTGGCCTCGGCGCGCTCGAGCTGCGAGTCGGCGACGAAGACGATCCCGTCGACGCCCTTGAGAATGAGCTTCCGGCTCGCGTTGTAGTAGACCTGGCCCGGCACCGTGTAGAGGTGGAAGCGCGTCTTGAAGCCGCGGATCGTGCCGAGGTCGACCGGGAGGAAGTCGAAGAAGAGGGTGCGCTCGGTCTCGGTCGCGAGCGAGATGAGCTTGCCGCGGGTGTCCGGCTGGACCTTCCCGTAGACGTGCTCGAGGTTCGTCGTCTTGCCGCCGAGCCCCGGACCGTAGTAGACGATCTTGCAGTTGATCTCGCGCGAGGCGTAGTTGATCATCGACATCGCTGTGCCTGTCTCCTCTTACTGGAACAGCTTGTCGATCTCGTCGTCGGCGCCGGCGAGGATGCTGGGTCCCGCCTGCCCCGACGCGCCACGGGCGAACACCTGCTCGAACAGCTTCGTCAGCTCGTCGACCGCCGCCTTCATCTTCAGGCGCACGAGGCCGAGCGTCGTGCGGTTGTCGAAGAGGACGACGAGAATGACGCGCCGGGCGACGTCGGCGAGGTACATCGACTCCTTCTCCCCCTGGTGGAAGAGGGTGTTGAAGTCGGTCTCGCCGATCAGGCGCGCGAGCTGGTCGTTGGCCGAGAAGTCGGCGGCGGTGAGCGTCGCGAACGCCGTCGGGTCGAAGGTCAGCTGCTCGCCGACCGTCGCCACGAGCTGCCCGGTGCGGTCCACGAGGAGCGCGCAGCGGGCGTTGCTGTCGTAGAGGAACCGCTGGAGCGACTGCGTGATCGCGCCGAAGTCGTCTTCGGTGAACGACCAACTCGCTGCGCCTGCCGACATTGGATGTCCTTCTATTCGAGGTATTCCTCCACCTGGCGCAGCACCTGCTCGGCGCGCCGGCGGAGGAGCGGTCGCGACTCCCAGCGGATGTAGTCGCGGAGGAGACGCGCGTTGTCGATGCTCGGCCGCCCGCTGACGTAGCCGAGCGCGGCGAGGCGCCGCAGCGGGTTGCGGCTGAACAGGTCGCGCTTCGAGCGGTGGAGCTGGTTGCTCCACAGCGCGACGCCGATCGTCAGCCCACCGAGAAAGCCGAGGGCGGCCATCTCTCCGCCGCCCAACGCCGTCCTCTGGTGGTCCGTCACCCGCCGGCCGACTCCGTGCCGGCGGTCGTCGCGGCGGGCCCGGCGGCCGCCGCGCTCCCGGTCCCGCGACCGGTGCCCGGAGACGCGTCCCGCGCCCCGGCCCAGGTAGAGCTCGTAGACTTTCACGGCACCTCCCTCGCTCGTTCGCTCGCCGGCACGCGGCGGCCGCCGGTCGGAATGCGGGTCGGATCGACGACGGCCAGTGGTGCTCCGTCGTCGCGCCTCACCGCATCTCCCGGCGTGCCGCGAGCGCCTGCGCTATGGTGACGCCGTCCGCGTACTCGAGGTCACCGCCCACCGGCAGCCCGCGCGCGATGCGCGTCACGGACAGCGCGTGGCCGGTCCCGGCGTGGCCGGTTCCGGTCGATGCGGCGAGCTGGCGCTGGACGTACAGCGCCGTCGCCTCCCCCTCGAGACTCGGGTTCGTGGCGACGATGACCTCCCGGATCTCCCCCTCGCCCACGCGGGCGACGAGCTGCGGGATCGTCAGGTCGTCGGGGCCCACCCCGTCGAGGGGGGAGAGCCTCCCCCCCAGCACGTGATAGGTGCCCCGGAACTCCCCCGCCCGCTCGATCGCGCCGATGTCCGACGCCTCCTCGACGACGCAGAGGAGCGCGGGATCGCGCCGCGGGTCGCGGCAGATGGCGCAGAGCGCCTCCTCGGAGAGGTTGAAGCAGCGCTCGCAGGGGCGCACGCGCTCGGCCAGCGTCGTCAGCGCGCCGGCCAGGCGGCGGCTCTGCTCCGGGGCCTGCTTCAGCAGGTGGTAGGTGAGCCGCAGCGCCGTCTTGCGCCCGATGCCCGGGAGCTTCGCCAGCTCGGAGGCGAGGTCGTCGATCGCCGACACGGCGGTGGACCCGGGTGCGACGCGCTCAGAACGGGAGCTGGAACGGGAGGTTCATCCCCCCCGTCAGCTTGCCCATCTCCGCCCTCGCCAGCTCCCCGGCCTTCTTCTGCGCCTCGCTCACGGCGACGAGGACGAGGTCCTCGAGCATCTCGACGTCGGCGGGGTTCACGACGCTCGGGTCGATCTTGATGCGCTTGACCTGCGCCTTGCCGTCGGCCTCGACCGTGACCATTCCGCCGCCGGCGGTCGCCGTGACGCTCCTGTTCTGCAGCTCCTGCTCGATCTCCTGAAGGCGCCCCTGCATCTGCTGCGCCTGCTGGAGGATCTTCATGAAGTCGGCCATGATCGCGCGTCGGTAGAGGAAACAGAAAGCTAGCCAGCGGGCTCGGGAATGGGGAGTCGGCTCCATGCTACCACGCTCCCTCCACGCTCGGCGCTCAACGCTCACTCTCCGGCTCGGCTGGCCCGCACCCCGAGCGTGTAGCGTGGAGCGGGCGGTCACGGAGCCGGGACGCCGCCGTGGCGATCCGCTTGCGACTCCCCGTCCCATCTCCGGCTGGCTCAGTCCAGCAACTCCAAGTCCAGCGCATCGACCGCCGCGCTCAGCACAGGGTCCTTCTTCCGCAGCAGGGCGAGCCGCTCGGCCTTCACGGACTCCGAAGTCAGCCGCTCCCTGGGCGCGGGGGCGCCCCGATCGGAGCGCTTGAGGGCCACACGCCCGATGCCGCCGCCGAAGAGCGAGCGCAGCGCCACGAGCAGCTCATCCTTGGCCGACTCGAAGGCGCGCTCGTAGATGTCGTTCGGCTCCTCGAACTCGACGAGGAGCGCCCCCTGGCCGCTGATCGCGGCGGGCGCGGCGCTCTCGAGCGCCGTCGCCAGCACCCCCTTTCCGGCCTGCCGCACGGCGGCCACGACCTCGCCCCACCGCTCGGCCACGACGTTGAGATCGGGGGGACGACCGGTGCGCGCGGCCGGCGGAGGCGCCGGCTCGGCGGCGAGCGCGGGCGCCGCGGCCGTCGCTCGGGCGGCGCCACCCGCCGAGGAGGCCGGCGCGCCGGTCAGCGTGGCGCGCGCCGGCCCACCGACCGATGTCGCGGAGATACTCTGCGCCGGCATGGTCGCCGAAGGAGGGGCGCCGCCCTGGGAAGCCGCCGGGGGGCGCGACGCGAACGAGGCCGGCCCCGCGCCCCCCGTCCCACCGAGCGCGCGCCCGCCGCCACCACCGGAACCGACCCCGCCGGGGCCGGCTCCGCCGCCGTTCCCCCCGGTTCCAGCACCCGACAGCCCCCGCAGCACGTCCTCCAACAGCACGGCGCGGTCGAGGAGAGCGAAACGAACGAGGAGCGTCTCGAGGAGGAGCTGCTGCTGGGCGCTCTTGCGGAAGCGCGGCTCGAGCTCGGTGAGCGCGTGCAGCATGCGCAGCAGGTCGCCCGGCGCGAGCGCCTCGCGCCGCCGCTCGAGCTCGGCGCGCATGCGCTCCGAGAGGTCCGGGGTCCGCCCGCCGAGGGTCACGGCGAGCTGCGCGCGGAGCGCGTCGCCGAGCCCGGTGATGAAGGCGCCGAAGTCCACCCCCATGTCGGCGAGCCGCGCCACGGCGCCGAAGACGTCCCCGGCGCGGCGGCCGGCGACGAGGTCGAGGATCGCGAGGTACTCGTCCTCGGGGACGACGCCGAGCGCCTCGCGCACGCGATCGGCCGTCACCGCCCCCTCGGCGCCGATCGAGAGCACCTGGTCGGTGAGGGAGAGCGCGTCGCGGAGCCCGCCGTCGGCGGCGCGGGAGAGCATGCCGAGCGCCTCCGGCTCGTAGCGCACCCCCTCGGCGTCGAGCACGGCGGCGAGGCGCTCGCGGATCTCGGCGGGGCCGATGCGCTTGAGGTCGAAGCGTTGCAGGCGGCTCAGGATCGGCGCCGCCGCCTGGGCGATCTTCTGCGGCTCGGTGGTGCAGAAGACGAAGACGACGCGCGGCGGCGGCTCCTCGAGGATCTTGAGGAGCGCGTTCCACGCCTCGCGCGTCAGCATGTGCGCCTCGTCGACGATGTAGACCTTGTACCGGTCGTCGCCCGAGGGCGCGTACATGGCGCGCTCGCGCAGATCGCGCGCGTCGTCCACCCCGCGGTTCGAGGCGGCGTCGATCTCGACGACGTCGAGGCTCGCCGAGCCGCTCCAGATGCGCTGGCAGGAGGCGCACTCCCCGCACGGCTCGCCCTCGCTCGCGCCCGCTCCGCTCGCCTGGCCGGGGCCGGACTGGTGGCGCGCTTCGGCGAGGCGCTCGCAGTTGAGCGCCATGGCGAGGACGCGGGCGAGCGTCGTCTTGCCGGTGCCGCGCGGGCCGCAGAGCAGGTAGCCGCTCGCCACGCGGTTGCGCGCGATCGCGCCCTTGAGCGTGTTCGACACGTGCGACTGCACCGCGACCGAGGCGAAGTTCTTCGGGCGGTACTTGCGGGCGAGGGCGAGCATGACGGCAGGGGTCGGAGGCCGGGGGTCGGATGTCGGGGTCTGCGCTGACGACCCCTCGCCGGCCCTCGAGTACCGCAAAAGGCGGGAGCCCGACGGCCTCGCGCGCGGCGGGCGGTCGGGCTCCCAATCTCACTCTCTGAGGCGGCCACATCAAGCCGCTCCTGTATCGCCGATTGGCGCGGCGGTCGGTCGGCGGGGCGTCGTCGGAGCTGTGCGCCCCGACACCCGACACCCGGTGTCCGACTCCTGCCTCATCGCGATACTCCAGGTCTGACGGAGCGACGCAAGACACCACACGCGGCTGCTACCTGCGGGGTCCTGACCGGATTAGCGGGCTCACGCCCTCCGGGACCTGGAGCGAATTAAAGTTAGCCAGGGGTGGGGGGAGAGACAAGAGCTGTGGGAGGGTGCCGGGGTTCAGGGCGGGGATACGTTGGCAGTGTTCAGGCGGCGAGGACCGGTTGGCAGTTCTCGGTTGGCAGTGTTCAGTTGACAGTGTATGAAGACCGTGACGGCGAACTGCCCGCCGTAGACTGCCGACTGAACACTGCCAACCGAGAACTGCCAACTGGTCTCCGCCCTCTGAGAACTGCCAACCGGTCCCCGCCCTCTGACAACGGCGCGAACCGCCCCCGCTCGCGACTCACTCCCGACGGCCCGTTGACGCCGTCTCTTCGAGCAGCTCCGCGAGCGCGTTTCCCGCGGTCGCGACGTCCTCGCCGGTCGCGTCCAGATGCGTGACCGCCCGGATGCGCGTCGGCGACCAGGGGGTGACGAGCACGCCGCGCTCGGCGGCGCGACGGACGAGATCGAAGGCGCTCACGCCGGCGGGCAGGTCCACCATGACGATGTTGGTGTCGGGGGGGACGACGCTGGCGCCGCCGGCGCCGTCAACGCGGGCGGCGAGGGCACGGGCATGGGCGTGGTCCTCATGGAGGCGCGGCCAGTGGTGCTCGATGCCGTGCAGCGCCGCGGCGGCGAGGATCCCCGACTGCCGCATCCCCCCTCCGAGCCGCTTGCGCACCGCCCACGCGTCGGCCATGGCCGCGCTCGTGCCGGCGAGCGCCGCGCCCACCGGGGCGCCGAGCCCCTTCGAGAAGGAGACCATGACCGTGTCGGCGCAGAGGGCGAGGTCGCCGATCGGCGTGTCGGAGGCGACGGCGGCGTTCCAGAGGCGCGCGCCGTCGAGGTGGACGGGGAGGCCGTGCCGGGTGGCGACGTCGCGCAGCGCGAGGAGCTCGACGAGGGGAGTGACCTTGCCGCCGGCGCCGTTGTGGGTGTTCTCCAGGCAGACCAGGCTCGCCGATGGCGCGTGGGGCGACGCCGGCCGGATGGCGCGCTCGAGCGACGCGGCGTCGATCACCGGCCCGTCGAGCGGGGCGACGGGGCGCACCTGCATGCCACCGAGCGCCGCGGCGCCCGCGACCTCCCAGTGGATGATGTGCGCGTTGGCGTCGAGGAGCAGCTCGGTGCCGCGGCGGCCGAGGAGCCAGATCGCCGCCTGGTTCGCCATCGTGCCCGTCGGGAAGAAGAGCGCGCGCGCCTTGCCGAGCAGCGTCGCGACCCTCTCCTCGAGCCGCCGTACCGTCGGGTCGCCGTCGAGGACGTCGTCTCCCACCTCCGCCTCGGCCATGGCGCGGCGCATGGCGGGGGTGGGCTTGGTGACCGTGTCGCTGCGCAGGTCGATGCGGCGGCCGCGCGTGGGCGCGGCGTCGGTGGGCGATGCGGCGGCAGGGGCCGCGGGGGTGCGCGTCTCGGGCATCCGCCAAAGATGGCCGCGCGCGCCGGAGCGTGGAAGCCGCGCCGGCGGCGCGGGCGCCATCACGACGGAGCCCGCCGCGCGATGACGCGCGGCGGGCCCCTGAAGTCGCGACGTCGCCAGCGGCGCCGCCGCTCTGGGGTCGCGCCGGTCTGCTCCGTGGTTATGGCTTCTTCTTGTTCTCGCTCGGCGACTTCACGTCGACCGTCGGCATCTTGACCTCGGTCTGCTTCGTCCCGACGGTCGGGGTGGTGATCGTGTCGGTCTTCGAGCCGACGTCCACCGACGGCGTGTGCACCGTGTCCGTCGTCGTGCCGACCGCCGGCTTCTCCACCTGATACTCCCCCTCGCCGGTCTTCTTGCAGGCACCGAGGGTCGAAACGGCCGTGAGCGCCACGGCGAATGCGAGCTTGCGCACGGGTAGCCTCCCAGGATTGGCGTGCGGGCTCGTCATTGGCAACCTTCGGGCCACGGATCGGGGATGCGGAATCGGGCGTCGGGGGAGGAGCTGGTTGGGAGTCGTCGGGGAAGGGCGAGTTCGCAGTCGTCAGTTTCTAGTTTGTAGTTCGCAGTCACTGCAAACTGACGACTGCCAACTGCCGACTGCCAACCAGCCCTTCTCCGCCCCCCTCCTCACTCCTCGAACGTCTCCCTCTGCATCCGTCTCACCCGCCGCAGGTCGTACACCTGCGCCACCTCGCCGCCGAGGATGAAGATCAGCCCCGAGTAGTAGACCCAGAAGACGACGATGACGATCGCGCCCAGGGTGCCGGTGTAGAGGGAGCCCGGGTTGAACGAGTCGACGTACGAGGTGAAGAGGTTGCGCGCGAGCTCGAAGAGGACGCTCGTCACCGTCGCGCCGAAGAGGGCGGTCTTCCAGCGGATGTGGCGGTTGGGGAGGAACTTGTAGAGCCCGAAGAACATCCCCGTGATGAGCACGAAGCCGACGATGCGCCCCATCCAGTACTCGAGTCCCCCGAGCCGCTCCTGCCGCAGTCCGAGCTGGCTGAGGAGCCCGATGCCGCGCGTCGTCGCCAGCGCGAGGTAGCCGCTCAGCGCAGTGTAGGCGACGACGATCAGCGTCGACACGATGGTCAGGCGGATGTCGAAGATCTTCCCCTGGACGATCCCGCGATCCTGCTCGATGTCGAAGACGTCGGCGAGGACGGAGCGGAGGGAGCCGAAGAGGCGCGTCGAGAACCAGACGAAGCCGATCGCGCTGTAGAGCCCCAGCTGCCCCTGGGTGCGCAGGACGTCCTCGAGCACCTTGTGGATCGGGCTCTGCGCGCTCTCCGGATGCGGCGGGAGGAGCCGGTCGATGAGGGTGCCGATCTCGGCCGAGGAGGCGGCCGTGGACTGCTTGAGGAAGGACGCGATCCCCGTGACGAGGAGGAGCAGGAAGGGGACGGCGGCGAGGAGGATGTTGAACGCGATCCCCCCCGCCAGAAAGAAGATGTTGTCCTCGCCGCTGTTGTCCCAGACGCGCTTGGCGTAGTCGCGCAGCGTCCAGCCCACGCGGGAGAGGCGCGAGCGGCTCACGACGCGCGCGGGCGGGCGCGGGCCGCCGCCCCCTGGCGTGGCCCGCGCCGGTCGCTCGGCCGATCGAGGTGGACCCGCGCGCGCGCTACCGTCGCTCGCGGCGGCGGGCTCGCCTCGCAGCGGGGGAGTCGTCAGGCGCCCCGCTGCGAGGCCGCCGCCGGGTCGTCGCCGGCGGCGGCCGTGTCGAGCGGCGACTGGTCGCGCCCGTCGGCCGTGCTCCCGCCTTCGGTGCCGACACCCGCGCCGGCGGCTCCCGCGTTCCCCGAGCGCGCGACGTCGATGCCCGCCTGGTAGGCGGCCTTCGTCTCGGCGATGCGCCGCTCGAGGTCCTCCCGCGCCTGCTGCGCGGCCTCGCGACCGGCGGCCATGGCGCGCGACACCTGGTGCCGCTTCACGTCCACCGCGAGGCGGGCCGACTGGAGGCGCTCCTCGACGCGGTCGCGGGCGCTCTGGTACGAGTCGGCGACGCGGTCGGTGGCGTCCTCCACGAGGTCCTCGGCGCGGTCGCGGACGCGGCGCGCGCCGCGCTGGAGCTCGAGGCGCGTCTCGGCCCCCGAGCGGGGGGCGAAGAGGAGCGCCAGCCCCGCGCCGATCGCCGCCCCGAAGAGGAACGAGCCAACGCCCGCCGACTGTTTCTCGATGACGACGAACGGCTCGTCGTCCCCGAACTCGTACTTTGCCATACGGCCTCCTCCTCCCCGTGATGCGTGGTCGCTACGAACGTGGTCCGGACGACGGCCGCGCGGCCGCGCCCCGGTGCTGCGCAAGGCGCGCGCTAGCGCGCCGGCGGCGGTGGGGGCCGCGCGGCGGCGGCTCGCGCCTCAGCGGTGCTTCCTGACCGGCTTCCCCCTGGCGGGCGCCGCGGCGGCGCCGCGCGCGCCGCGCCCCTTCGCGGAGGGCTCCTCCCCCTCCCCCGCCGTCTCCGAATCGTCGTCGGCATCCGGTCCGCCGGCGCCGTTCCCCGCCGCGCCGGCGAGCGCGCCGTTCGCGACGCCGTTGCCGGCGCCGTCGCCGAAGATCGCCGTCAGGTCGCGGCGCAGCTCGGCGACCGAGATGCCGAGCGTCTGCGCCGACCGGTCGGCGTCGCCCCCCATCGAGGCGAAGGTGCGTAGCACGAGCTGGCGCCGCGCGTCGGCGACGCTCGAGCCCACCGGGACGCTGACCACCGCCGGCATCTCCCCCGACTGCCGCAGGTGGCGGGGCACGACGTCGCCGGCGGTGATCTTGGGACCGCGCGACATGATGACCGCGCGCTCGACGGCGTTCTTCAGCTCGCGCACGTTGCCCGGCCACTGGTACGACAGGATCCAGTTCATGGCCTCGTCGTCGAAGCCCTGGAGCCGCTTGCCGTTCTGCGACGAGAAGCGCGCCAGGAACTCCTCGGCGAGGAGCCGGATGTCGCCGACGCGCTCGCGGAGCGGCGGCAGGTAGAGCTCGACGACCGCGAGGCGATAGTACAGGTCCTCGCGCAGCTCCCCCTCGCTGATCGCCTTCTGCAGGTCCTTGTTCGTGGCGGCGACGATGCGGATGTCGACGTTGATCTCCCGCTTGCCGCCGAGGCGCCGCACCTGCCGCGTCTCGAGGGCGCGCAGGAGCTTGACCTGGATGTCGGGCGGCATCTCCGCCACCTCGTCGAGGAAGATCGTGCCGCCGCTCGCCATCTCGAAGGCGCCCGGCTTCTCGTTCGTCGAGCCGGTGAAGGCGCCCTTCTCGTGGCCGAACAGCTCGTTCTCGAGGATCTCCTTCGGGAGGGCGGCGCAGTTGAGGGCGAAGAAGGGCCCCTTCGCGCGGTCGCTCTTCGAGTGCAGGGCGCGCGCGACGAGCTCCTTGCCGGTGCCCGACTCGCCGAGGATCAGGACGCTGGCGGTGGACGGGGCGACCTTGTCGATCACCTCGTAGACGACGCGCATCCCCTCGGAGCGGCCGGTGAGCTCGCCGTAGTGGGTGAGCCCCTCGAGCTTCGTGGCCAGCTCGCGGTTCTTCTGCTGGAGCGAGAACTTGTCGAGCGCCTTGGGGATGATCGCCTTGAGCTTGTTCAGCTTCTCGGCGTTGAGCGGCTTCTCGATGTAGTCGTAGGCGCCCTGGCGCATCGCCTCGACGGCGGAGTCGACCGTCGCCTGGCCGGTGATGATGACGCACTCGGTCGGGATGTCACGCGTCTGCAGCTCCTTGAGCAGCGCGTGTCCGTCGACCTTGGGCATCTTGAGGTCGGCGAGGACGACGCCGTACGACTCGGTGGCGAGCCTGGCGAGCGCCTGCTGCCCGTCGGGGACGATGTCGACCTCGTAACCCTCGTCCGCGAGGATCGCGCTGAGCCCGGCCGTGATGGCCTGCTCGTCGTCGGCGATGAGGATCTTGGCCTGCTTCATGTTTCCGTATTCGTTGAAGTCCCCGGCGCCGCGGGTGCGGCGGGGGCGAACGTCAGTGTCACGCCGTGCGGGACCGGCTCGACGCCGATCCCGGCCGCGGCGGCCGCGGCGGCGACGGCGCGCGGAAGCGCGGGAGGCGCAGCCTCTCCGCCCACCGCCCCACCGCCGGCGTCGGCACAGCCGCCAGTCCACCTCACGCGCACGCGGAGCCCGGCCGGCGCGGCGGCGTCGCCGCGCTCCACCCGGCACGTCACGGCGCGCCCGCACCCCACCGCGGCGTCGAGCGCGGCGGCGAGCACGAGGCGCGCGACGCGCGCGCTGGCCGCCACATGCGCGGTCCCCGCCGCTCCCTCATCTTCCTCCTCGTCCTCGAGGGTCAGCGACCCCCCCTCGCTGCGCGCGACGGCGTCGAGCAGCACCGCCACCGGCGCGAGGAGCCGGCGGACGTCCGCCGGCTCCGGCGCCGGCCGCGCGAGCGCCAGCACCGCGTCGGTCAGCGCGCTCAGCGACTCGAGCTGCGCGGCCGCCACGTCGGCGAAACGTGCCACCGACGCCGGCGGCACCGCGCCGGGTTCGGCGGCCGCGCGCGCGAGGCGGCTGCGCACGACCTCGACGTTCACCGCCACGCCATTCAACGCGTTCCGGACCTCGTGCGCCGCGCGGCCGGCGATGCGCTGCCCGACCTCGAGCCAGAGCTGCGAGACGCGGGCGTCGGCGTTTCCCGCGCCGGCGCCGTTCGCGTCGGGGACCGCCGCGAGCGCCGGGTCGGCGCCGGCGCCCACACCGTTCTCGCGGTGGCGCGACGCCGGACCGGGCGTGCGGCTCGCCGCCGCTGGAGGCAGGCCGGGCGCGGGCGCCCGGTCCGCCCGCGGCTCAGTCACTGAGGTCGGCGTCGTCGGGTGCGGCGACGTCCGGCGCCCTGTGGTGCTGCGCGGGAGCCTTCACGTACCGCGCGACGGCCGCCGCTGTTCCACCGACGGCGAGCTGCGTGAACAGGAACTCGAACTTCGCGTCGTAGACCGCGGCCAGCTTCGACCGCACGTCGGCCGGCAGCTCCCACATCTGCCGCTTGAAGGGGCCGATGGCCTTCTTGCGCGTCTTGTAGAAGAACTGCTCGTCGGTGTCGCTCGGCTTCCGCTCGTCCTTCGCGTTCGTCCGGAGCCACTCGTAGATCTCCTCCCGCAGCGCGGCCGGGAGATGGTCGTAGAGCATGTTCTGGAAGTTCGTCGCGAGGTGGATCTCGGCGGTCTCGGTGCGGGGGAAGTTGTGGAACGCGCTGTCGGGGAGCGTGGACGCGCCGTGCTGCACGGCGCCGGCGAGCCCGTATTCCTCGCGGGCGATCTCCCCCAGCTTGCGCAGCGTGTCGAGATCGATCTTGACGTCGGCGATGGAGCCGTCGGCGAGGACGACGCCGCCGTGCGAGGTGCCCGACTGGACGCTGATCTTCGACAGGCCGGCCGTGCCCGGCGCCTCGCGCGCGAGCGTGCGGTTGAAGCCGTCCATGAACGCGCGCAGCTCGTCGGGCGTGGAGTTCTCGGTGCCGACCTCGCCGATCTCACCGCCGAGGGAGATCGTCACCCCCGCCGGCTCCATCGAGCGGACAGAGCGGCAGATGTCGACCGCCGTCTCGTAGTTCGGGCGTTGCTGGGCGTCGAGCGTCGGCTGCTTGAGGTCGACGAGGGTCGAGGTGTCGACGTCCACGTTGTAGAAGCCGGCGGCGATCGCCTCGCGGGCGAGCGCCTTCACGGCGTCGACCTCGGTCTTCGGGTCGACGGCGAACTTCTTGGCGTTGACCTGGAAGTGGTCGCCCTGGATGAAGACGGGTCCGCGGAACCCTTCGCGCAGCGCGGCGGCGAGCATCACGGTCACGTACTCGGCGGGGCGCTGCTCGGTGTAGGCGATCTCCGAGCGGGCGATCTCGAGGATGAAGGCGCCGGCCTCGAGCTTCCTCGCCGTGCGGAAGAGAGAGCGCGCCGTCTCGTACGCCGAGGCGCGGACGTTGATCGCGGGGACGGTGAAGCCCTTCACCTCGCCGCGGCCGCGGGCCAGGTACAGCTCGTGGATCGACGCCGGGCGCACCCCGACGGCCTGACCGAGCTCCCAGATCAGCCACCGCGCCTGCTCGCGCGCCTCCTGGTCGCCGAAGACGGCGTCGCGGACGAGACGGTCCATCTTCTCGGACGCGAGCGCCTCCTGGCGGAGCACCTGGACGCGCCCGCCGCGGACGACGATCTCGCCCTCCGCGAAGGGGTGACTCTGGACGAGCTGCTCTGGCATGACGGTCCTCACAGGCGTGAACGCGGCCGCGAACGGGGCGGCCGGAAGGGTCGAGGATGCGGGTCGAACTGAATGGAAGGTGCGGCGGCGCGGGGGGGTAATCAAGAGGACGGGACGGCAGCCGGAAGGCGGAATGAGGAGCCCGGACGGCGGAATGAGGAACGAGGAATGAGGGCCGGGACCCTACGGGGTGCTCGACCGGCCGCTCGGAGCGTCCCGGCCCTCATTCCTCGTTCCTCATTCCGCCCGCATTCCGCCGTCCGCACTCACGCCCTCAGACCATCCGTCCCTTCTGCGGCTTCGGCAGCTCCTCCCACTCCCGCTTCGCCGCGTCCGCGCCGGGGCGGCCGAGGAGGGCGTATGCAAACTGCTTGCCGAGCTCGACACCGGGCTGATCGAAGGCGTTCACGCCGTAGAGCTGTCCGGCGTAGGCGGTGGCGATCTCGAGGAGCATGATCAGCCCCCCCACGTGCCAGGGGTCCACGCGGTCGAGGCGGAGCGTCATGTTGGGGCGGCCGCGCCGGGCGAGGGCGCCGGCGGTGGCGCGCTGCTCGACGTCGAGGAGCTCGCCGAGGGAGTGTCCACCGAGGTAGGCGAGCTCGGTGACGTCGTGGTGGAGGGGGGGGATGGCGAGGTCGGTCGCGCGCTCGCTGACGGCGACGAAGGTGACGGTCTTGTTCGCCGGCCCCTCCATGAAGAGCTGGACCTGGCTGTGCTGGTCCGTGGCGCCGAGGGCGGCGATCGGCGTCGGTCCCACCGGCTCGCCGGCCCCCTGCGCCGACGACCCCGGCCGGAGCTTCCCCAGGCTCTCCGCCCAGAGCTGGACGAACCAGGCGGCGAAGTCGCGCAGCGGATCGGAGTAGGGCATGAGGACGTGGATCCCCTTCCCCGCCCTCGTGTCGGCGAGCCACTGGAGCACGGCGAAGACCCCCGCCGGGTTCTCGCGCAGCTCCGGCGTCGCGCAGCGGCGCGCCATGTCGTCCGCGCCCGCGAGGAGGGCGGCGACGTCGATCCCGATCAGCGCCGCCGGCAGCACGCCGACGGGGGCGAGGACGCTGAAGCGCCCGCCGACGTTGGCCGGGATGTCGAGCGCCGGGATCCCCTCGGCGGCCGCGAGCGGTCGTAGCGCCCCCTTCGCCGGATCGGTGACGAAGACCAGGTGGCGCGGGAGCGGGAGCCCGGCGCGCAGGAGCCGGTCGCGGACCACGAGGTACTGCGCCATCGTCTCCGCCGTCCCCCCGGACTTCGACGTCACCACGAACAGCGAGGCCGCGAGGTCGAGGCGCGCGAGGAGCGCGGCGATCGTCTCCGGGTCGACGTTGTCGAGGACGTGCAGCCGCGGCTTCCCGCCGCGGGCGGCGTCGTCGAGCATGTTCCAGCCCGGCGGGCGGAGCGCGGTGCGGAGCGCGATCGGCCCGAGCGCGCTGCCACCGATCCCGAGCACCACGACGTCGCGCACCCCGGCGCCGTGCGCGGCCACGTACTCGGTGCTCTGCGCGAGGAGCGCTGCGTCGGCGGGCAACGCGAAGAAGCCGAGCGTACCGTCGTCGCGCATCGCACGCACCGCCTCGTGCGTCCGCCGGAACCTCTCCCCCGCGGCGTCCCACTCGGCGCCGGGAACGCCGCCGGGGACGACGTCGGAGAGCATGTTGGTGTAGTCGAGCGAGATCATCGGGCGAAGGTCTCCAGAGGCGGAATTAGCGTGAGGCATGAGGCGACGAAGACCGAAGGGCGGCATGAGGCATGAGGCATGAGGCCGGGCCGCTCCGGGTGGCTCGCACAGCAACGCGTATGGTCCCGGCCACATGCCTCATGCCGCAGTTCGCATTCCGCAGTTCGCATTCCAACGTTCACATTCCGACGCTCAATCCACCCGCACGGTCAACCCGTCGAACGCCGGGGCTATGCCCCGCGGCAGCTCCGCTTCCAGGTCGGCGTGGAAGTTCTCGTGGGTCAGGTGGGTGAGGTAGGTGCGCTCGGCGCCGAGGCGGCGGGCGACGGCGATCGCCTCGGAGATGCTGAGGTGCGTCGGGTGCTCGGTGCGGAAGAGGGCGTTGATGACGAGCACCTTGGCGCCGGCGAGCGCCGCGAACGCTTCGGGCGGGATCGTCTTGGCGTCGGTGACGTAGGCGACGGGGCCGACGCGGTAGCCGAAGACGGTGACCTGCCCGTGCGGCACGGCGACCGGGGTGACCTCGACGTCGCCGATCGTCACCGGCTCGTTCGCGGTGAGGACGTGGGCGCGCCCCTCGGGCTTCGAGGTGCCCGGGAGCGGGCGCATGGCGTCGTCGAAGACGTAGGGGAACTTGCGGGCGAGGCGGTCGAGCGTCTCGGCCGACCCGTACATCGGGAGCGGCCCGTCGCGCCGCACCGAGATCGCGCGCACGTCGTCGAGGCCGTGCGTGTGGTCGGCGTGGTCGTGGGTGAACAGCACCGCGTCCACGCGGTCGATCCCGTTGGCGATGAGCTGCACGCGCAGCTCCGGCGGGGTGTCGATGAGCAGCCGCGTCCCGGAGTCGGTCTCGATCACCGCCCCGCAGCGCGTCCGCTTGTCGCGCGGATCGGGCGAGCGGCAGACGCGGCAGCCGCAGCCGATCTGCGGGACGCCGAAACTCGTTCCGGTTCCGAGGAAGGTGAGCTTCACGACGAAAAGCTAAGGGCAGAATGACGAAAAGCTAAGGGCGGGATGAGGCATGAGGCCGGGACCCCACGCGTGGCCAGTCAAGCCACTGGGAGCGTCCCGGCCTCATGCCTCATGCCTCATCCCGCCCTTCGCCGTTCGCCTTTACACGACCTCGACCTTCACCAGGTTCGTCGTCCCCGGCACGTCGAACGGCACCCCCGCCGTGACCACGACGCGGTCGCCGGGCGAGGCGAGCTCGCGGCGGGCGATGGCGGCGCGGGCCTGGATCCACATGCTCTCGTACGTCGTGCAGTGCGGGACGAGGACGGGGATGACGCCCCAGACGAGCGCGAGCTGGCGGTAGGTCTCGGGGACGTCGGTGAGGCCGAGGATCGGGACGTCGGGGCGGCTCGACGCGACGACGCGGGCGCTGAAGCCGCTCTTCGTGAAGACGATGACGAGCGGCGACTTGAGGAGCCGCACCGCGGCGACCGTCGCCGCGGCGACCGCCTGCTCGGTGCTCACACCCGCGCCGTCGGTGCGGTGGCGCTCGTCGCGCAGCATGAACGCCGGCGGGTGCGTCTCCGTCTTCATGATGATGCGCCGCATGGCGTCGACCGCGAGGCGCGGGTAGGCGCCGGCGGCCGTCTCGGCGGAGAGCATCACCGCGTCGGTGCCGTCGAGGATCGCGTTGGCGACGTCGCTCGCCTCGGCGCGCGTCGGGCGCGGGTGCTCGATCATCGACTCGAGCATCTGCGTCGCCGTGATCACCGGCCGCCCCATGCGGTTGGCGAGGGCGATGATCTTCTTCTGCGCCTGCGGCACGCTCTCGAACGGCAGCTCGACGCCGAGGTCGCCGCGGGCGACCATCACCGCGTCGGTCGAGGCGACGATCTCGTCGATGTTGTCGAGCGCGTTGTCCTTCTCGATCTTCGCGACGACGAGGAGGTTCTTGGGGATCAGCGCGCGCAGCGAGCGGATGTCCTCCGCCTTGCGCACGAAGCTCAGCGCCAGGTAGTCGAGCTGCTGGCGGACGGCGAACTCGATGTCGGCGTGGTCCTTCTCGGTGATCGACGGGGCCGACACCTGGACGCCGGGCAGGTTCATCCCCTTGTGACTCTTCACCTCGCCGCCGTGGACGACGCGCACGGTGACGCGGCGGCCGGCGACGTCCATGACCATCGTCTCGACCAGGCCGTCGTTGATGAGCACGCGGTCACCGACGTGGACGTCGTCGGCGAGCGCGGCGTAGGTCACGGGCACGTCACCCGGCCGGCTCTCCTCACCCTCGGGGACCATCACGACGTCCTGGCCCGGCTCGAGCATCAGGGGCGCCGGAAGGTCGCCGATCCGGATGCGCGGCCCCTGGAGGTCGCCGAGGAGCGCGATCGGGCGCCCCAACTCGGCGGCCGCCTCGCGCACGGCGGTGACGACGTCGGCGTGCTGCGCGTGCGTGCCGTGCGAGAAGTTCAGGCGGGCGACGTTCATCCCGGCGTCGGCGAGAGCGCGGATCCCCTGCTTGCTGCTCGAGGCGGGGCCGATGGTGCAGACGATCTTGGTGCGCGGCTGGTGTTTCGGCACGGAGGGACGGCGTGGGTGCGGCGAATGGAGCGGCGCATCGCTAGGCGGCGCCGCGAGCGGCCGACCGGGATATGTACGCGGCACCGTACGGCGGGGCAAGCGGACGGGGTGGGGCAAACGGGGGGCCGACGGGGGTCGACGGCGGCTCCGAGCTCGCCGCCTTAACGCCCACCTCGGCCGTCGCGTCTACTCCGGCACGAAGCGCGCGGCGCGTGGCCGCGATCCGAACACCGACAGGAGACCGTATGACCCGTACCGGGCCGTATACCAGACTGAGCGTCGCCGTCATCCTCATTGCCGGCGTCGCCGGCGTCGCCGCCTGCGACTCCTCCACCGCCCCGCGCGCCCCCGGGGCGGTGGACGCCCAGGTCTCGGCCGACGTCGCCGCCACGGCGGGGGAGGGCGTGGCCGCCGACGTCGCCTCGCTTCTCGCCGACGAGACGCTGGCCGGCGTCGCGGCCGGCGCCGCGCTCTCGGGCGCCCGGGCGGCGACGGTCGCGGAGGCCGCGGGGTGCCCCTTCGACGCCGCGACGCAGTATCACCTCTGCTCCCGCACCACGGAGCGCGGCCTCGACCTGACCCGCCGGTATCAGTTCCGCGACGCCTCCGGCGCCCCGATGGAGAGCTACGACCCGGAGCGCACCGCGGCGATCGCCTTCGGCCGCACGCTCGACGGCCACCTGTCGGGCACGACCGCGGCCGGCGTCTCGTGGACGGCGGCGACGCACCAGTCCGCGGAGCGGATCGTCTCGGGGCTCGCCGGCGCCGAGACCCAGCGCGTCTGGAACGGCTCGGGATCGAGCGCCGACACGACGACGCACAGCGACGGCGCGACGACGCGGCACTACGCCGCGACGACCGCTCACCTGGCGCGGAACGTCGTCGTCAAGCTGCCGCGGTCGAGCTTCCCCTGGCCGCAGTCGGGGACGATGACGCGCACCGTGAGCGCCGACCTCGAGGTCGTGGGCGCGCGCGACGGCACGCGGCGGGTCTCGCGGACGGTGACCGTCACCTTCAACGGCACGGCGCGGGTGCCGCTGGTGGTGAACGACCTCTCGTGCACGCTCGACCTGGAGACGGGGCGGGTGAGCGACTGCGGCCGGTAGCGCCGGCGGGAGCGCGCGCCGGCGCCTCCCGGCGCGCGCTGTCAGGCGGCGGTGGTGGCGCGCGGCTTCGCCTCCGCCGCCCCCGTCGCGGCGCGTCGTGGCCGGAACGCCGCCCCCGCCACCGTCGCCGCCCCCCACGCCAGGAGCGCGGGGAAGAAGAGCGTCACGGCGAGGAGCGCGGGCGCCGGCACGCGCAGCAGGCCGCCTAACGTGGCGGCGACGCTGGTGAGCGGCGCGGCCGCCGCGGCCCGG
>JBJMNL010000129.1:0-9333 GCA_045804285.1 Gemmatimonadaceae bacterium | reverse complement strand
GACACGGAGTTCTCACACCTGTCGCTCGAGCTGTCTCCGCGCCCCGCCCCGCCGCAGGCGGCGATGCGTCGCCCATGACCGGCGCGCGATAGTCGCCCGCTCCCCGTCACCCCACACCGGCCACCCGCCACGTGCCAGGGACATTCCCATCGCGTGCGCTCGTGCGCGCTCACCGCGACACTGGCCGCGACGGTTGCGGCGGTCGGCGCGCCGTCGCGCGCGTCGCCCCAGGCCGGCGCCCCCCCGGATACTTCAGCCCACGCGCTCGCGCCCACGCCAGAGCCCAAGCGAGCACCGACCGGCTCGGTGCACGACTTCGACTACCACGTGACGACGTTCCACGGCCGCCACGGGTTCGGCAACATCTACATCTACCGTGTCCCGTCGTAGACGCATCCCGGCTATGGCGCGCTCGGCACCGCCTGTCCGGGCGCCGGCATCTCCCCCCGCAGGAGTCCCGCGAACTGCTGTAGCTCCTGGGCGTTCAGGTCCGACGCGACCCAGTACTCCACGCCGTCGCGACGCCAGCGCAGCATGTTGTAGCCGTGCCGAGACTGCTGCGCCGGGCCCGCATCGCGGCCCGAGTCGGCCGGCCACGAGAAGACGTTGATCACGTGCTGCCGGCGGCCGTAGACCACGACCGCCACCGGCCGCCCGTGGACGTAGTCGAGTCGTCCGCCCAGCAGGGGGAAGCCCGCGTCGTCCAGGCGGGGGACGGCCGGTGAGAAGTCCAGCCGTCCGTTGAACCACGGCTTGACGTTGTGTTGGTCACTCGACCGGACGTCCGTGAGGTGCTCCGGCATGAGTGAGCGGATGTGACTCGCCAGCACCTCCTCGGAAACCGCCGGCTCGGACGGGCGGCGGCCTCCGGCGAGCATCGTGAGCCCGCTGCTCACGACCGCGACCACGAGGGCGGCGGCGGCAGCGCGCCAGGGCACCCGCCAGTCTGCCCGGACCGCGGGGGCGACCTCCGCTCGCTCGTCTCGGAGCGCGGCGCGGATGCGCGCGCGCAGCACGTCGGGCGCATGATGGCGCACGAGACCCTCCCGCAGTGTCTGCACCGTCTTCAAGACGGCCTCGTACTCGCGCGCGCACGCGGCGCACGAGCTCAGGTGCTCGGCGATCTCCGCCGCCTGATCCGGCGGAAGCTCGCCGTCGACGTACGCGCTCAGTCGCTCCCGGGTCGCCGCACAGCTCATCTCAACTCGCCTCCCGGGCGCCGATCCTGAGCGCCTCCTGGAGCCGCGCCCGCGCACGGGCCAGGCGCGACATGACCGTGCCGATGGGCGCGCCGGTCACGCGCCCGATCTCCTTGTAGGACAGCCCCTCGATCTCCCGCAGCACGATCGCCTCCCGGAACTCGGGCGGGAGCTGGTCGAGAGCCAGCCGCAGCTCCGCGCGGTCGGACTCCTCGAGCACGCGCGCGTCGGCCGCGAGCGTACCGCTCTCCCCCTCGCCGTGCTCCTCGTCCACGTACTCGACGGCGCGCTGCGCGGGGCGCTGCGCCCGACGCCAGGTGTAGCAGCAGTTGCGAACGATGGTCAGCAGCCATGCGCGCTCGTCACCGCCACGAAAGCCCGCGTAATGGCGCCAGGCGCGCAGGTACGCTTCCTGGACGACGTCCTGCGCGTCGTGCTCGTCGCGCGTGAGATAGCGCGCGAGCGTGTACGCGTCGTCGAGCAGGGAGACGATCGTGCGCTCGAATCGTTCGCGCGTGCTGTCCGACACGGCTGCCTCGGCGCGGGCTGATGACCTCACCTGGGAATAGACCCGGCTCGCCGGCGAAATATTCCCGCCCGCGTGCGGGGTGGGGCGGCGCGGACCGCGTCAGCGGACGGTGCCGCAGGAATAATCGTCTCCGGACCGGAGTCCAGGTGGACGACACGGCACGGTGACGCGACGACCGCCGACGGCCCACCGCACCCGCGCCGAACCTCCGACATCGCTCCGGCCAGGCCGTAGCAAGGACCGGCACCCATGACTCGATTCCACGACCACACGCCCGGCTCGCACTACATCACGGACGACGAGAGCGACGACGGCATCGACCGGCGCGGGTTCCTCAAGTGCATGGCCTGGGTGGGCACCGGGGTCGTGTGGGCCCTCAAGGGTGGCGTGCCCACCTCGTACGCCGTGAGCCGGCTCCCACTACTCGACGAGAGCGAGCGGAAGAGCATCCTCTTCGCCCAGATCAGCGACAGCCACATCGGATTCAGCAAGGAGGCGAACAAGGACGTCACCGCGACGCTGCGCGAGGCGGTGCGGAAGCTCAACGCCCTCCCGCAGTCCCCCGCGTTCGTGCTGCACACGGGCGACATCAGCCAGCTCTCGAAGCCGGACGAGTTCGACACCGCCGACCAGGTGCTCCGGGGGCTGCGGACCGGCAAGGTGTTCTTCGTCCCCGGCGAGCACGACGTGCTGAACGACAACGGCGCCTCGTACCTGGCCCGCTACGGAAAACCCGTCGGCGCGAAGGGGGGCGGATGGTACAGCTTCGACCACAGCGGCGTGCACTTCATCGGGCTCGTGAACGTGCTGAACCTCAAGGCCGGGGGCCTCGGCTCACTCGGGCAGGATCAGCTCGATTGGCTGCGGCGGGACGTCCGCGGCCTCGCGGCGAGCACGCCGATCGTGGTGTTCGCGCACGTCCCCCTGTGGACGGTCTACCCCGACTGGGGGTGGGGCACGGACGACTCCGAGCAGGCGCTCGCGCTGCTCAAGCGGTTCGGCTCCGTCACGGTGCTGAACGGTCACATCCACCAGATCATGCAGAAGGTGGAGGGGAACATCGCCTTCCACACCGCCATGTCCACCGCGTTTCCGCAGCCGGCGCCCGGCACCGCGCCGGCGCCGGGACCGATGACGGTCGCGCCGGAGCGGCTGCGGAGCGTCCTCGGCGTCACCGACGTGACGTACGTGCCCGGCCACCACGCGCTCGCCGTGGTGGACGCGACGCTCTCCGGACTGCCGCCCGCGTTCGCGGCGGCGACGCACGAGGCCATGTCAGCGAGAGGGAACGGGCGCGCCGGGCGCACGGCCGCGACGCTCGCGCCGAACGAGGTCGGTATCGACAACTTCAGCTTCACGCCGCCGGCGCTGACCGTGGCGCGCGGCACGCAGGTCACGTGGATCAACAAGGACGACGTGCCCCACCTGATCGTGAACGTGCAGCGGCGCTTCAAGCCGTCGCCCGTGCTCGACACGGACCAGCGCTACTCGGTCCGGCTCACGGCGCCGGGCACCTACGACTACTTCTGCTCCCTCCACCCGAAGATGACCGGCCGGATCGTCGTTCAGTAGCGCACGGGGCGGGCGCCGGACCGGCGCCCGCCCCGTCTCACCTTCTTCCAGGACGCTTCCAGGACGCTCGTCGCCGGCGGCGCGACCCGTGTGCCGGTCAGCGGAACGAGAACATGAGACCGACTTCCGGCGCCCAGTCGGTCGCCTTCGACGTCACCCCGAAGCTGTTGTTCAGCTTGAGAAAGAGATCGGGCCGGAGGAACCACTGCGCTTCGGTAATCAGCTCGACCTCGTCCTGGTCGCCTTCGACGCCGCCGTACAGGCGCAGGCGGGGCGAGACCCGCTTCAGGTATTCCACGGCGTACTCGCCTAACGCCACGCTCCTCTCGCCCGCGTCGTACTCGACCGCCGCGCGCATGGTCGCCGTCCCCCACGCGAAGCCGCGCACGACGCCGGTGCCGAGCTTGAACTGCCAGTCCTGCGTTCCGATGAGCTTCTTGCGCTTCTGCATTGGCAGCACGTACTCGAAGTAGGAGAAGAGCTCGGGGCGGCGCTCGGTCTCCCCTCGCCAGCGCCAACGGAGCTCCCCTTCCACGTCACCGAGTCCGGACTGCTCGATGACGGGGGGCGTGCCCGATGGATCGTTCGGCGCGGTCTCCAGCCTCGCTCGAATGACGGCGGCCTCGAGCTCCAGGGCGAGTCGCTCGGAGACGCCGTAGCCGAGGAACACCAGCCCCTCGCCGGCGCGATACTTCCCCCGAAGATCCCGGTCCAGCCCGTAGCCGAGCTCGATTGGGCTGTACTCGGCGTTCCTGTCGTGGTAGTACTCGAAGAACGGGTAGAAGAGGAGCTCGCCCGGCCGGACGTAGGTGCCGAACATCGATGTCGGGATCCCCGGACCTCGGTCTCGCGACCGGTCCAGCTCCTGCGCGCCGGCCGCACGCGGCGCACGCGGCGGCACCATGCTCGCGGCGGCCAGGGCGACGATCCAGAGCCTGCTCGATCTGCGGGAGTGATGCACGTTCGCCTCGACTAGCCGCTCGAGATCCGCTCCAGCTCGGAGCTGACGCGGCCGCCCTTGCCCGTTCGTCGAATCGGGCGGATGTTCGACGGGTCAGGGCCCGGACCGGCCGCGCTCCGTGCGAGGAGCGCTTCCGGAGGAGCGCTTCCGGAGGAGCGCTTCCGGAGGAGCGCTTCCGAGTGAGGAGCACGCGAGCCGCCGGGTGTCTGACAGGGGTGGATGGGCGGGCCCCGTGCGCGGCATCTCGAGCACGTCGCGCGAGGGACTCGAGGCGAGCACCCGTGAGGCCGACGTGAGCTCGTGGCTGCTGGCGGCGAAGCTGTTCCTCCTGATGCAGGCGGCCGAGGCGTCGATCGTCGGCTCGGTCCGGGATGGGGCGACCGGTGAGCCGGTCGCGGGGGCGGTCGTCGCGCTCCCCGACATCGACCGCGCCGTCGTCTCCGACGCCGACGGCCGATACGCGCTCCGAGCGGTCCCGGCGGGGCCGCAGCACGTGACCGTGCGGCGCATGGGCTACGCACCGCGCATTCTGCACGCGCTCGTGCCGGGTCGGGGTGAGCTAGAGATCGACGTGGCGCTGCACGCCGTGCCGGTCAAGCTCCGGGCCGTGCAGGTGCGACCACCGATCGCGCTCCGAGGTGCGGAAGGCGATGACGGCGCGCCCTCTCCCGACCGCTGGATCTCCGCCGCGGCCGTGCGGAACCATCCACTGCTCGCGGAGCCGGACGTCTTTCTCGCCCTGGGCGGTGGCGAGGTGGAGCTGAGCCCGGAGTCGCCGAGCGGGGTTCACATCCGCGGCGGCGCCTCCGACCAGACCGCGTATGTCCTCGATGGGGTTCCCGTCTTCAGCCCCTATCACGCGGCGGGTACGTTCAGCGCGTGGAATCCCGACGCGATCGAGCGGCTGCGCGTCTCGTCCTTCTCACCCGCTCCCGATCTCCCCGACGCGCTCTCCGGCGTCGTCGCCGGTGTGACGCGCGCGCCGGGATCCCGCGTCCGCACGCAGGGATCCGTCAGCACGACGCAGGCGCGGGCGACGGTGGACGGCCCGCTCGGCGGCGGAGGCGCCGGCTATCTCGTGAGCCTGCGCTCCGGGTTCGCCGGGGACATCGTGCCGCGGCGCGAGTCCTCGTACCTCCACGGGGAGAGCGGCGACGTCATCGCGAAGATCGAAGCGCCGGCGCTCGGCGGACGCGCGCGCCTGCTCGCCTACGACAGCGGCAACCAGCTGGACGCGGCCTCCTTCGCCGACGACTCGAGCGTCCAACGCTCCGACTCCGGCCGCAACGACTTCGCGTGGCACAGCCGCTCGCTGGGAACGGAATGGACGCGACGGCTCGGCGGCGTCGCCCTGCGCCTGCTGGGATGGAGCGCGTCGGCGGGCGCCGACGCGACCTGGAACCCCGACGGCGCCTCCCCTCTGGCCATGCGGTCGGAGCGCCGCGACGCAGGGCTGCTCGCGGTCGTCGAGCGGAGCGGGTCGGGGAGAACGACGCTCGCCGGCGTGCGCGTCCGACGGAGTCGAACCTCCTATCGCGTGACGTCGGCGAGCGGAGGCAGCCCCTCTCTCGCGCTCGGTGCGCGGACGCCGGTGGCGGCGCTCTTCGTGGGGCACGAGCGGCCACTCGGCCGACGCCTCGTGGCGAACGTCGCGCTCTCCGCCGCGGACGCGGGACGCCTCTACCTCGCTCCGCAGGCGGCACTCCGCTGGAGCGCCTCACCGCTCCTCGCCTTCTCGGCCAGCTACGCCCGCGCACACCAGTTCTCCCAGTCGCTGCGGAACACCGAGTCGGTCGTGGGCAACGTCTTCCCGGCCGATCTCTTCCTGGGCGCCGGCGCCGCCCAGGTTCCGGTCGCGCGCGCCGACCGCGAGGTGCTCGCCGCGGAGCTCCGTCCCCGGAGCGGCGTGCGGCTCGGGGCCCAGGCCTTCCTGCGTGCCGCCGAAGGGCTCGCCCTGGTCGCCCCTCGAACCGGCGACCCGTTCGCCACCGGCGCGCTCGCGGCTGGCTCGGAGCGGTCGGGCGGATTCTCCCTCGACGCCGCCGTCAGCGGCACCCGCTACGGAACGGTGGCGAGCTACGGCTGGCAGCGCGTCCGCCTTGTCCACGGGGATTCCACCTACGTCCCCGATTACGCGGCGAGCCATCACGTCGAGGCGGGCGTGATCGTGTTTCCCTCGGCCACGTCCTCGATCCGGCTCGGCGCGACCGCCGCGTTCGGGCGCCGCGCGACCGCCGTCTCCGACGCGTTCGAGTGGGAGGGGTGCAATCTCCTCGACCAGGGGTGCGAGCTCGCGGGGAGCCCGCGTCAGGCGACCGGCCAGTTGGGCGCGATGAAGCTGCCGCCGTACCTCCTCCTCGACGTCGGGCTCCGCAAGCACTGGCATCTGAGCTTCGCGGGGAGAGACGCGCTCGTGGCGCTCTTCGGCACGGTGACGAACGTGCTCGGCCGCAACAACACCCTCACCGTCGCCACCGATCGCTCCACCGGTGAGCGCATGTCGATCGGAATGCGTCCGCGCGCGCCGCTCGTCGTCGGGCTCGACTGGCGCTTCTGACGGCCCCGGTCCGCCACATGTCACAGGTGGAGCCCCTCACGGGCTCCTGCCAGTAGAGTTCGGCGCCGAGCGCTCGGCGGCGGAGTCGCGGAAGGACCCGTCGGTTCGCCAGGCCGGACCGCCGTGTGATGGCTTCGGCAAGTGAGCTCCGATGACCGTGTCGTTCCAAGAGCGCTTCGTCGAGCTGTTCGACGCGCGCTTTCACCGGCTGTACCGATACCTGAACCGTCTCTCGGGCGAGCCGGAGCTCGCGGCCGATCTGTCGCAGGAGGCCTTCGTCAGGCTGTACGAGCGAGGATCGCTCCCCGACCGACCCGACGCGTGGCTCGTCACCGTTGCCATGAACCTGTTCCGGAACGCGAGGACCAAACGAGCACGCCGGCTCGAGCTGCTCACCACTTCGCGTGCGGAGGCCGTCCTGTCGGATCCCCCGCCCTCGCCCGGGGAGGGGACCATCGACCAGGACGAGCGACGGCGGGTGCGAGCCGCGCTCGACCGGCTGCCGGAGCGGGAGCGCCGGATGCTGCTGCTCCGCGCCGAAGGCTGCCGCTATCGCGACATCGCCGCGGCCCTGGAGATGAACGAGGCCAGCGTCGGCACGCTCCTCGCGCGCGCCAAGCGCGCTTTCCGCGAAGCGTATGAGGTCCCCTGCGATGCATCTTGACGAGGAACAGGTCCAGCGCCTCCTGCACGGCGAGCTCGCGAGGCCGGCGGAGACGGCGGTCCGCGACCACGTCGAGGCGTGCGCGGACTGCCGCTGGCGGGTCGCGGAGGCGCAGCGGGAAGAGACGCGCGTGCTCGAGCTGCTGCGCCACCTGGACGATCCCCCGCCGCGCGTGAACGCCACGGCGATCGCGGCACGCGCGCGCGGATCCGCTTCCGGACGGGCGGCCCGCCGCGCGGCTGGCATCCTCGCCGCGCTGGCCCTCGCCGGCGCGGCCTACGCGGCTCCGGGCTCGCCGCTTCCCCGCCTGATCGATCGGGTCGTCGCGCGGGTCCATCCCACGCAGAAACGCTCGGCACCGGTCGCTTCGGCGAGAGCGCCCGAGGTGGCGGCCGGCATCGCCGTCACGCCCGGCGATCGGTTCACGATCCTGTTCTCGGCGACCCGGGCGAACGGCGTCGCGACGGTCTCGCTCACCGACGGGCCCGACGTCGCGGTTCGCGCCACGGCCGGCACGGCGCGCTTCACGTCGGATGTGGATCGCCTCCTGATCGAGAGCCTGAGTGACTCCGCCCGCTTCGAGATCGAGGTTCCGCGGCACGCCGCCCGGGTCGAGATGCGCGTCGGCTCGCGCCGGATCTTCCTCAAGGACGGGGCCCGCGTGTCCGCCGACGGCCGCCAGGACGCGGCGGGGCGTTACCGCATCCCGCTATCGCGTCGGGGTCAGTAGGCGACAGGCGCTCGCCGCCGTCGCCCGGAGGCGCGCGGACGGCGGCGCCCCGGGCCCTCGCTCCAGCGTCGCTCAGCCCTCGATCTTGTAGATCTCCCGCTTCCCGTAATCGACGAGATCGTGATACCCCTTCATGATCTCCTCGAACTGTTTCATGTCCTCCGCCGAGCCCTGCGGCGACGACATCATCTGCTCGAACGCCTGCAGGTCCGACACCTCCATCTCCGACACGATCGTCCAGTACCGCTCGGCACAGAAGTCCGTCATCACGCGCATGCGCGGCATGCCGAGCCTCTCACCCAGCTTCGACATCGCGACGAACTTCTCGACCATCGGCCGCACCTTGCCCGGCTTGCAGTACATGATGTCGCGGATCAGGAACATGGATTCCTCCAGATTGGGTAGGACGTGTGGCCTCTCGGCGGTGAATGTGGCCGACTGCGACCGGCCGGCAAGGGTCGGTCCGATCCCTGGCGCCACGGCCCGCGGCGCCCCTTGCATCGCGGCCGGCCGGTATTATCTTAGTTCTAAGATGAATCGCGCCCGGTCGATCCGGGCGCCGGGCCGCGCCGCCTCGGCGGCGTCCGCCCCATACGACGCGCCGCGACGTTCGGCTGCTCGTGTGTCTCAGTTCTGTAACTCTCAGACCTACGCTACATCGCGAGGCCACCCGGCCGCCGTCGGCGGACGACGTGCACGGCTGGGCGGGCGCTCGAGACGAGGACGACATGGAGCTCACCGGCATTCATCACCTGACGGCGGTTTCCGCGAGCATCCGCGAGAACCACCAGTTCTACACGAAGACGCTGGGCATGCGGCTCGTGAAGCGCTCCGTGAACCAGGACGACGTGGGCGCCTACCACCTCTTCTACGCGGACGCGAAGGGCACGCCGGGTACGGACCTCACCTTCTTCGACTGGCCGGTACCGCGCGAGCTGCGCGGCGCGCGCTCGATCTCGCGGACGTCGCTGCGCGTGGCCGGCCTGGACACGCTCGAGTTCTGGGCGCGCCACCTGAGGGAGCTGGGCGTCCGCGTCGGCGTGGTTCACGAGCGTGACGGACGCCTGACGCTGGACTTCGAGGACGCCGAGGGCCAGCGCCTCTCCCTGGTCGACGACGGG
>JBJMNL010000128.1:0-9046 GCA_045804285.1 Gemmatimonadaceae bacterium | reverse complement strand
GGCGGCCGCGCTCTCGCTGGCGGCGCGGGCGCGCACGCGCGAGGCGAGCGCGCCGCGGTCGAGCGCGGCGTCGCGCGCGGCGATCGCCGCCTCGAGCACGACCTTGCTCACCGGGGCCGCTGTCTTGCCGCCGTAGTAGGCGCCGACCGGGTTGTCGAGCTTCACCAGGATGACGTACTGCGGGTCCTCGGAGGGGAAGAGGCCGACGAACGAGGCCGTGTACTTGTTCGCCACGTATCCCCTGCCCCCGGCCGTCCGCCACGCGGTGCCGGTCTTTCCCGCGACCTCGAAGGTCGAGAGGTCCGCCTCCACCGCCGAGCCCTTCGCGACCGTCTCGACGAGCATCCCGCGCACCGTGCGCGCGACCTCGGGGGGCATGACGCGGCGCACGACGCGGCGGCGGTGACGGAACAGCACCTCGCCCTCGGGCGAGCGGATCTCCTTCACCAGGGCCGGCTCGAGCAGCTCGCCGCCGTTCGCGATGCTCGCGTACGCGGTCACCAGCTGGAGCGGCGTGACCGCCACCTCGTAGCCCATGGCGAGCGACGCGGGGGAGGTCCTCGACCAGCGCTTCGGCTCCCGGAGCGTCCCCCCCGCCTCCGCCGGGTAGGGGACTCCGGTCGGCGTGCCCAGCCCGGCGTCGCGCAGCGCCTCGAACTCCTCGCGGGGCGAGAGGCGCTGCGCGAACTGCACGATGCCGATGTTGCTCGAGTTCATGATCACCTCGGTGAGGGTCATGCTCGGCGCCTTGTGCGAGTCGGTGATCGTGCGCCCGTCGAGCACCCACGTGCCGTCGTGGGTGTTCACCACCTCGTCCGGCCGCGCGCGCCGGAGCTCGAGGAGCTTGGCGGCGATGAACGGCTTGAGCGTCGAGCCGGGCTCGTACGGCTCGCTGAGCGCGGTGGCGGCGGTGGTGCGAGGGTCGGGGCGCTTGCTCGCCATGGCGAGCACCGCTCCGGTGTGCGGGTCCATCACGACGACGTCACCCCCATCGGCGCTCATGCGCTCCACGGCGTCGGCGAGGGCGCGCTCGCAGATGTCCTGCAGCGCCTGGTTGATCGTCAGCACCACCGTGTTGCCGGCGCGCGGCGCGACGCCGGGCGCGGTGGGCGACTCGAAGCTGCGGCCGCGCGCGTCGCGCAGCACGGTGGCCGTGCCGCGCTCCCCGCGCAGCACGCTGTCGAGCGCGAGCTCGACGCCGTCCACCGGCGCGCCGTCCTCCGCCACCCGTCCGACGATGCGGCGCATGCCGGCGGTGGACGCCAGGACCCGCTCGGCCACGGGCGCCGCGTAGACGCCGCGCAGTGCCACCGCGGCGGCGACGTCGGAGGGGAGGAAGCGGCCGGGCAGCTCCACCCACGCGCGCCGGACGTCCGTCGCCCGCCGCACCCACTCGGCGGCGACGCCGGCGCGCGCGAGCGCCCTGGCGAGCACGCGCCGGTCGCGCACCTCGCGGGGCGCCACGCGGAGCTGCACGAGCTCGCGGCTCTCGGTGATCGTCGCCCCCGTCGCGTCGAGGATCGCGCCGCGCGGCGCCGGCAGCGGCGACGCGAGATAGTGCTGGCGCGAGGCGCGCGCCTCCCACATCGCGCCCTGCCAGAGCTGCACGTGCGCCGCCTTGCCCACGAGCGCCACCGCGAACGCGCCGAGCGCCCCGCGCACGATCGCGAGCCGGCCGAAGCGTGAACGCGTGGCGCCGCGCGCGGCGGTCTTCGACCCGCGGGCGACGGCGCTAGCGGACACGCGGGCTCCGCGAGCCGTCGTCGGTCGTTGGACGCGGGAGGATCACTACCTGGCTG
This sequence comes from Gemmatimonadaceae bacterium, assembly GCA_045804285.1. Lineage (GTDB taxonomy): Bacteria > Gemmatimonadota > Gemmatimonadetes > Gemmatimonadales > Gemmatimonadaceae > DATMHT01. Next base: position 7,247 of record JBJMNL010000128.1, on the reverse strand, counting down.
TCGTCGGGGACGTGCATGTCGAGGCGCTGCTCGGCGATGGGCGCGAGCTTCGCCCGGCTGGAGAGGTCGCGGATCTCGCCCTGGAGGCGCGCGCGCTGCGCCTCGAGCTCCAGGCGCCGCCTGTCGAGCTCCCGCAGCTCGCGCGACTGCGCGATGCCGAAGCTGCGCCTCCAGATGACGCCCGTGGCCACCAGGACGAAACCGACCAGGAGCAGGGCGATCACGGGGCGCCCCCGCCCCCTCCCCCTCACTCGGCGCTTCGCCACGCGCGGAGCCTCGCACTGCGGGCGCGCGGGTTGCGCGCGGTCTCCTCCTCGCCCGCCATCACCGCCTTTCGGGTGAGGAGCTCGCCGAGCGCCCGCCCCCGGCAGCTGCAGACGAGCTGCCGGGGGGGGCAGACGCAGGTGGCGCTCCACTCCCGCAAGGCGTTCTTCACGAGCCTGTCCTCCCCCGAATGGTAGGCGATCACCGCGAGCACCCCGCCCGGCTCGAGCCGGTCGCGCAGCGCCGGAAGCGCGCGCTCGAGCCCGGCGAGCTCGTCGTTGACGGCGATCCGAACGGCCTGGAAGAGGCGGGCGAAGTCGGCCGGCCCGGTGCGCGGGCCGAGCGCGCCGCGAATGGCACGGACGAGGTCGTCGCTCGTCGCGAAGGGCGCGGTCGCGCGGCGCCGCACGACCTCGCGCGCGAGCCGCGGCGCCCGGGGCTCGTCGCCGTACTCGCGGAAGACGCGGGCGAGCACACGCTCCCCGGCCTCGTTGAGCAGCGCCGCGGCGTCGCCCTCCCCCTCGTCGCCCCCACCGGCCATGCGCATGTCGAGCGGGGCGCCCTCGCGGAAGGTGAAGCCGCGCGCCGGATCGTCGATCTGGTGCGAGGAGATGCCAAGGTCGAGGAGTATCCCGTGGAAGCGGAGGCCGGCGACGGGCGCGAGCCGGTCGACGTCGGCGTAGTTGCCGGGGACTGCGTGGAAGCGCCCCGCCGCCTCGGCCGAGGCGAGCCGGGCCCGCGCGGCGTCGATCGCCTCGGGATCGCGGTCGATCGCGTGGACCTCGGCGCCGGCCTCGACGAGGGCGGCGGAGTGCCCGCCGCCGCCGAGCGTGCCGTCGAGCACACGCCAGCGCGCGTCGGGCGACGGCGAGCGACCGCGGGCGAGCAGCGCCAGCACCTCGGCGACGAGCACCGGCGCGTGATAGGGCGTGGCCCACTCGGCCTCCGGTCGGCGGGAGGTCATACTAGCCACGCCCGGCGACGGCGGTCAAGGCGCCGGGCGCTCCCGAGCCACGCCGCGATCGCGGCGGCGGGCGTGCGCCGCGGCGTGGCCAACTTCTCGCGTTCCGCAACGGCGCCATGTCTCGTGACCGACGTCACTTCGCGCTGATCATCCACGGCGCGCGCGCCGACCTTCCCGCCCTCCGCCACCTCGTGTCGTGGGTGCGCGAGAAGGGGCATCGCGTCGACGCGCGCGTCACCTGGGAGGCGGGCGACGCGACGGCGCTCGCCCGCGCCAGCGCCGAGGCGGGGGTCGACGCCGTAGTCGCCGCCGGCGGGGACGGCACGGTGAACGAGGTGCTCAACGGCCTCTCCGGCTTCGACGTGCCGCTCGGCATCATCCCCGTGGGCACGGCGAACGACTTCGCGCGCCAGGCCGGCATCCCGCTCGACGCCGATCACGCGATGGACGTCGTGCTCCGGCGCCCGCCGGTGCGCGTGGACAGCGCGGAGCTCAACGGCCGCCGCTTCCTCAACGTCTCCGCCGGCGGCATGGGCGCGGAGGCGACCGCCGGGACGCCGGCCGACGCGAAGGAGGCGATGGGTCCGCTCGCCTACGCCATCACCGGCGTCCGCAAGCTGCGCGAGCTGGGATCGCGCCGCGTTCGCGTCCACGGACCGGGCTTCGCGCACGAGGGGCGCGTGCTGCTGTTCGCCATCGGCAATGCCCGGCAGACTGGCGCCGGTTCGATCATCACGCCGCGCGCCCGCATGACCGACGGCCTGCTCGACCTCTGCCTCGTCGACGCGCTGCCGCGCGCCGAGTTCGCGCGCCTCGCGCTCCGCATCCGCGCCGGCGAGCACCTCGACCACCCCGCCGTGCACTACGCGCAGCTCCCCGCGGTGACCATCGAGGGGGACGAGCCGCTGAGCGTCAACGTGGACGGCGAGTCGTGTGACGCGCGGGTGCTCGAGTACCGGGTACGGAAGGGGGATCTGCTGCTCCACGTGGCGAGGATTCCGGGAGAGCAGGAAATCTAACGAGCCGGGGAGGCGGGGCGCGGAGCGCCGCGAGCGACCGGCCCACTCCCGATTCCCCACTCCCCAGACGACGAACGCCCGCCCCGGCACTCTCGCCGGGGCGGGCGTTCTCTCGATCGGGCGATCAGTCCGCCGTCAGCTCCTGCACTTGAACGCCTTCGCCATCTGGTCGGCGTAGGGCGAGAGCTGCTGGAGGGCGCCGAGCGCCTGCTTGGCCGCGTCGGGGTTGGACTGGCCACCCTTCGGCAAGTTGATCTGCGCTTCCGTGAAGGCGTCCTTCGCCGCCTTCACGTCCGTGCACGACTTGCTCCCCTGCGCCGCCTTGAGCGCCTGCTGGCCGAGCGAGAGCTGCGTGACGCCCATCACGAACTCCGCCTGCGCCTTCTGCGTCGGGTTCGTGAGGTTGCTGTCGGCGAAGGCGAGGAGGCGGAGCGACGCCTGGTAGTCGGCCGTCGACTGGGCCGACGTCCGGGCCTTGTTCCCCATGACCAGCGCCGCCTGGCCGACGAGGTTCGCGCTGTCGCCGTTCTGCTTCGCGAAGTGTAGCGAGGCGAGCGCGCTGTCGGGCTGGTTCAGGTCGCCCTGGAGCTGCGCGAGCTGGACGTACGCGCCCGGGGTCTTCGGGTTGGCGGCGAGGAGCTGGCGGAGCGACTGCGCGGCCTGCTGGGTCTGGCCGGCGCCGCGCAGGAGCTGCACCTGGTAGAGGCGCAGGTCGCTGTTGGCCGGGAACTTCGCCACGCCGCGCGAGATCGCTTCGGACGCCTTCTGCGGCTGGCTGTCGTTCGCGTACGCGTCGGCGAGTCGGAGGAAGTACGCCGTGTCGGCGAGCGAGGTGTCAGTGCGCACCATGTCCTCGCCGGCCTTGACGGCGCCCTTCCAGTCCTTGGCCGCGCGGAGGAGGCGGAACTGGAGGTCGAGGAGGCGCGGGTCGCCCGGGTTCTCGGCGACCGCCTTGTTGATGATCGGCACCGCGCGCGCGGCCTGGCCGCTGGCCGCGATCGCGCTCACCACCGGCTCGACGACGCGCGTGTTGCCCGGTTCGGTCGAGACGAGCGTGGTCCAGGCATCGATCGCCTTGGCGGTGTCACCCTTCGCCTGGTAGGCGGGGGCGACGAGGCTGAGCGCGGTCTTGTTGGCCGGGTCGATCTGCAGGATCTCCTGCGCGATCGCGATCACCGAGTCGGGCGGCAGCTTCATCGCCGAGTAGGCGTTGGCGATGCAGGCCCGGGCGATCGTCGCCTTGGGGTAGGCCGCCACGCCCTCGCGCGCCGCCGCCACCGCCTCCGGGTACTTCTTCTGGCGGAAGAGGTCGACGCACTTCTGCTCGGCGCCCAGCTGCTTGATCGCGGCCTTGTACTCCCTGGCGACCTGCGACGCGGCGCCGTTCGCGTTCCCCGCCTCGGCGACGCCGAGCGGCTGGGTCAGCGAGTTGTCGCGGGTGAGGACCATGCGCGTGTCGAGGCGCACGCCCCGCTCGCTGCGCGCCGCCGTGCCCTCGACGTACGTCTCGGCGCGCACCGAGCGCGCGAGCTCGCGGGCGTCGTTCGGGCCGAGCGCCTCGTCGGGCGGGAAGCCGGAGCCGCTGAGCGTGGAGGTGATGTCGTTCTTGGGGATCACCCAAAGCTGCTTGACCGGGATCTCGGACTGGATCCTGGTGCGGATTGCGTCTGCCGCGTCGGTGCCGAGCTTCTTGTCGGTGCTCTTGAGAGGCCCGACCAAGAGGCGAGCCGCGGGCTGGTCACCCTGCCGGTTCGTCTGCGCCCCGAGCGCGGTCAGCTGGCCGCTGGCGGCGATTCCCGCGAGCAGTCCGGCCAGAGAGAGCGCCTGGCGATGCCGTGCGATCACTGTCATAACCTCCGAAACGTTGAACATGAGTACCCTTACCGGTCCAGCAGGGTCCACGCCGCGCCGCCCGACTCCGGGCGGCGGGAGCGAGCGCCTCGCGGCGCGTCGCGCGACGGGGCCAACACGAGGTGCCAACACGAGGTGCCAATACGAGTGGGCGAAGAGGGACTCGAACCCCCGACATCCTGTGTGTAAGACAGGCGCTCTAACCAACTGAGCTATTCGCCCCGTACCTCTCTCCCGTCGGTCGCTGATCGCCGTGGTCCGACACGGCGGCGGGGGTCGCGACGGGCGAGCCGGTCAAGAGTCGCGCCGCGCCCGCCCCGAACGGCCGGGCGCCCGATGCGCGACGGCCGGCGGCACCCATGCCGCCGGCCTCCATTCACCTCAGCGCTTCACCTCAGGATCGCGAGTGGCACCAGCACGCAGTAGCCGATCACGAGGAGCACCGCGGCGAGGGTCTCTCCCCCCCGCGCCAGATCGACGTAGCCGAGCAGCAGCGTGAGGAGCGCGAGGCCCCACCAAACCAGGGGGCGCAGTCGCGACGGCGAGGAGTCGGGGTGGGCCATAAGCGAAGTAGTGTAGACCCCACGGAAAAGAGTGTCAAGCGAGCCGCGACGGGTGGCGCGAAGGTGTTACGACGGGCGTTTCTCCCGCGCGAGGGCGCCGGCGGCCGTCAGACGAAGATCAAAGTCACCGCCGGCGGCTGTCCCGCCTCGACGAAGCGCCGGTTCACCTCCGCCGTGGCGTCGACCAGCGTCTCGAGGATTCCCGGCACCCGCTCGCGCACCGCCTCGATCTCGGCGAGCTCGATCTGCAGCATCTCGTCGGGGGCGAGATGGACGCCGACGCGCCGGTTCTCCTCGTCGCGCAGCGACACCAGGCAGTCCACCCAGGCGTCCATGTCGCCGGCGTAGTCGGCGGGGAAGCCGAGGGAGCGCTGGCTCTCGCGATGAAAGGAGCGCCAGTCGTAGATCAGCGCGCTGGTGAGCGCCACGAAGCCGCCTGCGTCCACGAAAGTACGTCCTCGTGAGGGTGATCGTTGGAGCCGCCGCCATCCGGCCGCCAGTCGCCGGCGTCGGGAGCTCCCGGGCGGCGGCTAGCCGTCGCTCCCGCCGGGCGAGCCCGGCGGGAGCGCACAGAAGATACGCACCAGCCGAGGATCGCGGGCGTTGTAGCCGGCGCGCGGCCCGTCGAAGCGCTCGTCGAGGATCTGCACGTGGTGCATGTCGGCCACGAGGTAGTTTCGCCACCCGCCTTGCGGGTCGACGCGGCTGTTCCCCGGACGCAGCCACGCCGTGAGCGCCTCGTGCTCGGCCGAGTTGATCCCGTAGAGGTGCGGCTCGACGACGCGCATGAGGTCCGCGTACTCGAAGATCAGCAACCGTCGCCCGCGGATCGCCTCGCAGATCGTCCCGTCCATCCCCGTCGCTCCCGGTGTAGCCGTGGTCGGGTGTGGCCGTGGTCGGGTGTGGCCGTGGTCGGCAGCGCGTGGAGCAACAATCGGGCGCGCGGGGAGTACGACGGGTCAGGGCTGGCATGGCGTCTGCGCTTCGGTGGCCGCGTCCGCTGTGTCGCCCACAGCATGACCGTGACCAGGCAGCAGGGGGAGCATGGTGTCAGGCGACCTGGCGCCCGGACTGCGCAGGCTCGCACGCGAGTACGAGTTCGTCCGCGAGCTGGGACGCGGCGGGATGGCGTCCGTCTATCTCGCCATGGAGCGCGCGACCGGGCGCCTCGTGGCGATCAAGGCGATCGACCGCCGCCACGCGGAGGACCCCGACGCGGTGGCGCGCTTCGCGCGCGAGGCGCGCACGGTGTCGGACCTCGACCACCCGAACATCGTCCGGACCTACGCCGTCGAGCCGCTCGGCGACGAGACGCTCGCCATCATCATGCAGCACGTGGCCGGCGGCACGCTGCGCGAGGCGCTCCGGGTCCAGGGGCCGTTCTCCTTCGAGCGCACCGGGGCGGTGCTCCGCGACGTCGCCGAGGCGCTGCGCTACGCCCACGCCCGCGGACTCGTCCACCGCGACGTGAAGCCCGAGAACGTCTTCCTCGACCAGGGGAGCGGCCGCGCGCTGCTCTCCGACTTCGGCATCGCACGCATGGTCGAGGAGGAGAGCCGCCTGACGCTCACCGGGGCCGCGCTCGGCACGCCGGCCTACATGTCCCCGGAGCAGATCGACGGGCGCTCCCTCGACGGGCGGAGCGACATCTACAGCCTCGGCCTCGTGGGTTGGGAGATGCTCGCGGGCGCACGCCCCTGGGAGGGGGACAGCCTGTACAGCGTCATCTACAAGCAGAAGCACGAGGAGCTGCCGCGGCTGACGACGCTCCGTCCCGAGATTCCGGAGCCGCTCCTCTTCGCCATCGAGGGGGCGCTGCACAAGGACCGCGGGACGCGCTGGGCCGACGCCGACGAGTTTCTGGCGCAACTCCTCGAGCCCGTGGACCCCGCGTCGGCACCGCCACCCGAGGCGCGCTCGACCGCGCAGCCCCCTTCACCGCCCGAGGAGCCAGGCTCCGGCGCGGACCCCGTCGCCGCCGATCCCCCGGCCGCGGCTGAGGGCGCGCTCGCCGACATCGAGCTCCCCCCGCCCGCTGAGGCGGATGACCAGGCGGATGACCCGGCCGCCGTCGCGCCGCCAACCGGCGAGGACGACGCCCCCGACGACGCCCCCGACGACGCGCCGTCGACGGATGATGCCCGCACGCCGGCGCGAGCCCAGCCGGGCACCGCGGAGGGGAGCGCCGTGCCCCGCGCGGCCGCTGGCCGCACCCGGCCGGCGGCGCGCCTCGCGTTCCCCCTCGCGCTCGCCCTCCTCGCGGCGGTCGCCATCGGAGGGGGACTCCGCGCCCATCGGGGCGCCGCCGCCGTGACACACGACACGGCGGTGGTGACCACGAGCAGCGGCGGCGCGCTCGACGACTCCGTGGAGCTCGCGACGGCGGCCGGCGCCGTCAGCGTGCGGTCGCCCGTCGTGACCGCCGCGCCCGACAGCCCCGCCGCGACCGCGCCGGAGCCGGTCTCGAGACCACGTCAGGGGCGCGCCCGGTCGCGGGCGCGCCGCGCCGACGGTGCGCCCCAGCCGCTTCGCGTCTTCGCGCGCACCCACGACGACAGCCTCAGGTTGTGCGCCTCCCCGGCCTCT
>JBJMNL010000127.1:0-18383 GCA_045804285.1 Gemmatimonadaceae bacterium | reverse complement strand
GCGCTCTGGACGACGCACGACGACATCAATCACCACTACACGCGCTACACGAAGCGGAGCTTCCGCGCCCTCGCCCGCGCGGCCGGCCTGTGCGTCGACCTCGAGCGCTACTTCTTCTACTGGACCTTCCCGGCGAAGCTCGCGACGCGCGCCGCCGAGGCCGTGCTCCGCCCGGCGCCGACGCCGCCACGCGTCCCGCCGCGCTGGATCAACGAGCCGCTCTACGCACTCTCGCGCATCGAGGCGCGCACGCTCGGCACCCTGCCGGTGCCGTTCGGCAGCTCGCTGATGGTCGCGGGGCGGGCGGGCTGACGGCGGGCCGCCCAGCCCGGGCCGGGTCGCCCCTACCCCCGCAGCGCCTCCCCCAGCGCCTCCCACCCCATCAGCGCGCACCTGTGCCGCACGGGGAACTTGGCGACGCCGGCCAGCGCCCGCAGGTCGCCCAGCACCGGGTCCTCGGCCGCGCCCGGATCGCCGGCGAGCAGGTCGGCGACGCGGCGGCGGAGGGCGGCCGCCTCGGCCACCGACTTGCCGGCGACGAGCTGCGTCATCATCGACGCCGAGGCCTGCGAGATCGAGCAGCCCTGCGCCGTGAAGCGGACCTCCCGCACCACGTCCCCGTCGAGCGCGAGCGTGACCTCCACCTCGTCGCCGCAGAGCGGGTTCCGCGCCGCGGCGCGCCCGTCCGGACGCTCGACCGCCCCCTTGTTGCGCGGGCGCCGGTAGTGGTCGAGGATCAGCTCCTGGTAGAGTGCCGAGAGCTGCGCGGGGGTGCGGCCGCGCGAGGGGGAGTCGGGGAGAGGCATCGCGGGGAGACGTGTGCGGGCGGGGACGGGAGGGGGATGCCGCGTCCCCTCCCGCCGCCCGCCGCCCGGTGCTACGGAGACGCCGGCTCGGGCGCCGCCGAGAAGAGCGCGCGGGCCCTGCGCAGCCCGCGCACCAGCGCCTCGACGTCGCCCTCGTCGCTGTAGACGTAGAACGACGCGCGCGCCGTGGCCGGGACGCCGAGCCGGCGCATGAGCGGCTGCGCGCAGTGGTGGCCGGCGCGGACGCAGACGCCCTCGCCGTCGAGGATCGTCGCCAGGTCGTGGGGATGCACGTCCTCGCCGTCGGCGGTCGCCATGGTGAAGCTCACGACCCCGCTCCGCTCGGCCGGCGGCGGGCCGAAGACGCGCACGCCGCCGAGCTCCGCGAGCCGCTCGCTCGCGAGCGTGACGAGGTGGAGCTCGTGCGCGCGCACCGCGTCCATGCCGATCCGGTCGAGGTACTCGACCGCCGCGGCGAGCCCGACGGCCCCTTCGACGTTCGGCGTCCCCGCCTCGAACTTGTGCGGCAGCACGTTCCACGTGCTGTCCTCGTCGCCGACGACCTCGATCATGTCGCCGCCGAGCTGGTACGGCGGCATCGCCTCGAGCACCGCCCGCCGGCCGACGAGCGCGCCGATCCCGGTGGGGCCGAGCATCTTGTGGCCGCTGAAGGCGTAGAGGTCCACCCCCAGCGCGTCGAACTCCACCGGGAGGTGCGGCGCCCCCTGCGCGCCGTCGCAGACGACGAGCGCCCGAGGCGCCGCGGCGCGCGCGAGGGCGGCGATCTCGCGCACCGGGTTGATCGTCCCGAGCGCGTTGGAGACGTGGTTGAAGGCGACGACCTTCGTCCGCGCGCCGAGGAGCGACGAGAGGCAGGCGAGGTCCACGCGCCCCTCGGCGGTCAGCTCGCAGATGCGGAGCCGCGCGCCCGTCGCGCGCGCGAGCTGCTGCCAGGGGACGAAGTTGGCGTGGTGCTCCATCGCCGTGATGACGACCTCGTCACCCGCGCCGACGTTGGCGCGCCCCCACGCGGTGGCCACGAGGTTGAGCGCCTCGGTCGTGCCGCGCGTGAACACCAGGCACGCCGGGTCGGCGGCGCCGACGAAGCGCGCCACCCGCGCGCGCGCCTCGTGGTACGCCTCGGTCGCGCGCACGGAGAGCGCGTAGGCCCCGCGGTGCGGGTTCGCGTTGCTCGTCTCGTAGTAGGCGCGGATCGCGTCGAGCACCGCCCGCGGCTTCTGCGACGTCGCGGCCGAGTCGAGGTAGTGGAGGTCGGGGGCGGCCGCGAGGAGCGGGAAGTCGGAGCGGCGCGAGGGCGAGCGGCCGCCCGGCGTCGACGGGCGGGCGCGAGAACCCGCCACGGACGGCGGGGTGTCCTGGCGGAGCGCCGAGCTCGCGGCGGAGTCCGGATGTACGTGCGTCATGCTGAGGCTCCTCCTGCTGCTCCCCGCTCGACGCCCGCCGCCCGGTCCTCGCCGGCGCGCTGCGTCGCCACCAGAATGTCGTCCCCCTCGACACGCACCTCGTACACCGGCAGGTCGTCCGTCGCCGGTCCCTGGAGCACGGCGCCGCTCCGGCAGTCGAAGCGCGCGCCGTGCCAGACGCACTCGAGCGTTCCGTCCGGGAGCAGCTCGCCGGCCGAGAGCGGGAAGCCCTGGTGCGGGCAGGCGTCGCTGAGCGCGCGGATCTCGCCGTTCACGTTGGCGAGGCAGACGCGGTCGCCCGACGGGGTCTCCACGGCGTGGAGGGTGCCCTCGGGCACGTCCGAGAGAGAGGCGACACGGGCGAAGGCCATCCGCTACTCGGTCGACGCCGGCTCGGGACTCGGGCTCTGATGCAATGCCGCGCGCATGGCGTGCCACGACAGGCTCGCGCACTTCACCCTCACCGGAAACCTCGCCACTCCGGCGAACGCCGCGAGCCGCCCCAGCGCCTCGCGCTCCGCCGCCGCGGCGCGCCCCGTGACGAGATCGTGGAACCGCGCGAAGAGCGTCTCCGCCTCCTCGCGCGTCTTCCCCTTCACCGCCGTGGTCATCAGCGACGCCGAGGCCTTGGAGATCGCGCACCCCGCGCCGACGAAGCTCACGTCGGCGATCGTGTCGCCCTCGATCCGCAGCCAGACCGTGAGCCGGTCCCCGCAGAGCGGGTTGTGCCCCTCCTGCCGCCGGTTCGCCTCCGCCAGCTCGCCCCAGTTCCGCGGGCGGCGGTTGTGGTCGAGGATGAGGGCCTGGTAGAGCGCGTCGAGGTCGGTCATGACGAGATCGGAGATGGGGGAGGGGCGAAGTAGGCAGTCGTCAGTTGTTAGTTCTCAGTCATCAGTCTCTCTCGGCCACCGCCCACAGCCCGCTGTCGACTGCCAACTGCAGACTGAAGACTGCCAACCGCCCGTCATGCTCGCGATCCTATTCCTCCGCCGTGAACCTCTCCAGCGTCAGCCCTTCGAGCCCTTCCCGCACCGGCTCCAGCTCGATCGTCTCCAGGACGTCGGCGGCGAAGGCGTAGGTGAGGAGCCGGCGGGCGAGGTCCCGGTCGAGGCCGCGGCTCTTCATGTAAAAGAGCGCCGTCTCGTCGATCCGGCCGACCGTCGCGCCGTGCGTGCACTTCACGTCGTCGGCGAAGATCTCGAGCTGCGGCTTCGTGTCGACGTGCGCACGCTCGGAGAGGAGGAGGTTGTTGTTCGACTGCTTGCCGTCCGTCTTCTGCGCGATCGGGTGCACGTAGACCTTGCCGTTGAACACCGCGCGCGACGCGTCGTCGAGGATCCCCTTGTAGACCTCGCGGCTGAAGCAGTTCGGCTGCGCGTGCTCGATCCGCGTCTGGTGGTCGCAGTGCTGCGAGCCGTTCACCATGTAGAGGCCGTTGAGCGTCGAGCCGCACCCCTCCCCGGCGAGCACCGTGTAGACGTTGGTGCGCGACAGCGCCGCGCCGACGGCGAAGGAGAAGGAGACGTAGTGGCTGTCGCGCCCCTGGGTCGCCTCGACCGTGCCCACGTGGAACGCGCGGTCGCTCTCGCGCTGGATCTTGTAGTGCTGCACCGTCGCGCCGTCGCCGACCGAGACCTCGGTGACCGCGTTCGTGAAGTAGCGTGCCTCGCCGAGGGCGACGTAGCTCTCGAGCACCGTCACCTTCGCGTGCCGCTCGGCCACGATCAGGTTGCGCAGGTGGGCGGCGTTGCCGGCGCCGGCGGCGTCGCTCGCGAAGATCAGGTGCACCGGGAGCGGCGACTCGACGTCCCGCGCGACGTGCACCACCGCGCCGTCGCGCAGGAACGCCGTGTTGAGGGCGGTGAAGGCGCGCGCCTCGTCGTCCGCCACCTGCGTCAGGTGCCGCTCGACCAGCCCGCTCTCCTCCTCCAGCGCGCGCGCCAGGTCGAGCACCCGCACGCCCGCGGGGAGCCCGCGCAGGTGCGACAGCGACTCGGAATAGCGCCCGTTCACGAACACCAGCGTCGGCCACTCCGGGTGGCCGAAGGTGAACGGCGCGAGGGCCGCGGCCGTCACCTCGCCACCCGGCTCGTTCACGACGCGGAAGCCCGACTCGGCGATCGGCGCGACGCTCGTGTAGTGCCAGTCCTCGTCCTTCGGCGTCGGGAAGCCGAGCTTCTCGAAGCGCTCCCACGCCGCCTGGCGCGCCCGGCGCAGCCAGCGCGGCCCCTCGGCGCCGGCGCCCTCCTTGACGAACGCCTCGAACTCGTCCGCGAGCGTCGCGGTCGTGATCGTCCCCGTCACGCGCCCGCTCCCGCCGGGGCGCCCGCCTCCGCGCCCACCAGCCAGTCGTAGCCCTTCGCCTCGAGCTCGAGCGCGAGCGACTTGTCCCCCGACCGCACGATCCGGCCGTTCGCCAGGACGTGGACGTAGTCGGGGACGATGTAGTTGAGCAGCCGCTGGTAGTGCGTGACGACGATCGTCGCGTTTTCGGGGCGCTTCAGCGTGTTGACCCCCTGGGCGACGATCCGCAGCGCGTCGATGTCGAGCCCCGAGTCCGTCTCGTCGAGGATCGCCAGCTTCGGCTCGAGGATCGCCATCTGGAGGATCTCGTTGCGCTTCTTCTCGCCGCCCGAGAAGCCGGTGTTCACCGAGCGGTTCAGCATCGCCTCGTCCATCTCCACGAGCGCGAGCTTCCGCTCCATGACGTCGAGGAACTCGAGCGGGTCGACCTCCTCCTCGCCGCGCGCCTTGCGGATCTCGTTGTACGCCGAGCGCAGGAAGTAGGCGTTCGACACGCCCGGGATCTCGACCGGGTACTGGAACGCGAGGAAGAGGCCCGCCTGCGCGCGCTCCTCGGGGTCGAGCTCGAGCAGGTCCTGCCCCTCGTACTCGACGCTGCCGCCCGTCACCTCGTACCCCGGGTGGCCGGCGAGCACCTGGGCGAGCGTGCTCTTCCCCGAGCCGTTCGGCCCCATGATCGCGTGCACCTCGCCCGCGTTCACGGTCAGGGAGATGCCGCGGAGAATTTCCTTGTCGCCCGCGTTGGCGCGGAGGTTCTTGATCTTGAGCACGGTAGAACTATGGGGAATGTGTGACGGAAGTAATCGATAAGAAGCGGAATGAGGAATGAGGAATGAGGGCCGGGACGCCACGCGAGACGCTGCAGAGCGCCGGTGACATCCCGGCCCTCATTCCTCATTCCGCCGTTCATGCATCAGCCGACGCTACCCTCGAGGGTGATGCCGAGCAGTTGCTGCGCTTCGAGCGCGAACTCCATCGGAAGCTCCTGGAAGACTTCCTTGCAGAAGCCGGAGACGATCATCGACACGGCCTGCTCGGCGGAGAGCCCGCGCTGCTTGAGGTAGAAGATCTGGTCCTCGCCGATCTTCGACGTCGATGCCTCGTGCTCCAGCGTCGCCGTGTTGTTCTGCACTTCGATGTAGGGGAAGGTGTGCGCCCCGCAGCGGTTCCCGACGAGCATCGAGTCGCACTGCGTGTAGTTGCGCGCCCCCTCCGCCTTGGGGAGGATCTTCACCTGGCCGCGGTAGGAGTTGTTCCCCTGGCCGGCCGAGATCCCCTTCGAGACGATGTTCGACTTCGTGTTGCGGCCGATGTGGATCATCTTCGTCCCCGTGTCGGCCTGCTGGTGGTTGTTCACCACGGCCACCGAGTAGAACTCGCCGACCGAGTTGTCCCCCTGCAGGATGACGCTCGGGTACTTCCAGGTGATCGCCGAGCCGGTCTCGACCTGCGTCCACGAGATCTTCGAGTTCACGCCGCGGCACGCGCCGCGCTTCGTCACGAAGTTGTAGATCCCGCCCTTGCCCTCCTCGTCGCCCGCGAACCAGTTCTGGACGGTCGAGTACTTGATCTTCGCGTTGTCCAGCGCCACGAGCTCGACCACCGCGGCGTGGAGCTGGTTCGTGTCGCGCTTGGGCGCCGTGCACCCCTCGAGGTAGCTCACCGACGCGCCCTCGTCGGCGATGATGAGCGTCCGCTCGAACTGCCCGGTGTCGGGGTTGTTGATCCGGAAGTAGGTCGACAGCTCCATCGGGCACTGCACCCCCTTCGGGATGTAGCAGAACGACCCGTCGGAGAAGACGGCCGAGTTCAGCGCGGCGAAGAAGTTGTCGCTGTACGGGACCACCGAGCCGAGATACTTCCGCACGAGCTCGGGGTGCTCGCGCACCGCCTCGCTGAACGAGCAGAAGACGATCCCGTGCTTGGCCAGCTCCTCCTTGTACGACGTGCCCACCGACACGGAGTCGAAGACGGCGTCCACGGCCACGCCGGCGAGCGCCTTCTGCTCGTTCAGCGAGATGCCGAGCTTGGAGTACGTCTCGAGCAGCTTGGGGTCGACCTCGTCGAGCGAGCCGAGCGGCTTCCGCGTCTTCGGCGCCGAGTAGTAGATGATGCCCTGGTAGTCGATCGGCTCGTAGCGGACGTTCGACCAGTGCGGCTCGGTCATGGTCAGCCAGCGACGGTACGCCTTGAGGCGCCAGTCGAGGAGCCACTCGGGCTCCTCCTTCTTCGCCGAGATGAGGCGGATCGTGTCCTCGCTCAGCCCCTTCGGGATGCTGTCCGCCTCGATGTCGGTCGCGAATCCGTACTGGTACTCGCGATTGACGAGGGCTTCGATCTGCGTGCTCATGTCAGTGTATCCGTAAGAATTCTGTGGCCCGCCGCCCGCCGCTCACGGCGGGCGGCCAGCCGCTGGTTACTCGTTCGACTCGGCCGCGGCCGCCGCGCGGGGCCGCACCAGGTACTCGCACTCGTTGCAGCCGGACAGGATGTGCGCCCGGCGCTCGACGTCGGCGCCGAGCGTCTCGGCGAAGAAGCCGAGCTCCGCGGTGCAGATCTCGGGGAACCGCTCGGCCACGGCGCGGATCGCGCAGTTGTGCTCGCGGATCACCGCGCCCCCCACGGCGCCCTCCGACTCGCCCACCACCGCCTCCGCCATGTAGCCCTGCGACGAGCGCAGCTCGGCGAGGAGCTGCGCCCGCTCGGCCAGCGGCAGCTCGTCGAACGTCGGCGCCGCCTCGGCGACGAGCGACTCCCACTGCCGGCGGAAGAGCTCGACCACCGCCGCGGCCCCGCGCTCGGCGCCGAGCGTCTCCAGCGCCGCCAGGAGCGCCTCGGCGTAGGCGTTCGGAAAGAGCGCCTCCCCGCTCGCGGTGAGCGAGTAGGCGTACACGGGCCCGCCGACGCCGCGCGCCTCGCGCCGGTAGCACACCACCCCGGCCTCCTCCAGCGCCTTGAGATGCCGCCGGAGCGCGTTCGGGGTGAGCCCGAAACGCTCGCCGAGCTCGGTCGCGGTCATCGGCTGTGCCGACTTCTTGAGCGCGATGAGCAGGTCGGCCTTGAGGCCACGATATCCGGCGAGCGATGCAGCCATCCGTTGCATGTCGAGAAATCTAGTCGAGATTGACGCATTCCTCAACGGAAGTGTTGACGGATTCGGGGGGGGTACGCCGCTGGCCCCGTTGTCTGACGGGAAGCAACGGCCTATCGTCGGGTATGGTCCCGGGCCCCCGGAACCGCTCACGCTCCGCCTCTTCCCGCGAACGATGTCCGATCCGACCCCGCTCAGCCGCCGCCAGTGGCTCGCTTCCGCCCTCGGCGGCGTCGCTGCGCTCGCCGTCACCGGCCGCGCCGCCTCGGCGCTCGCGGCCGCCACCGGCGCCCCCCCCGACGCGCCGCTCCCAGCCGTCACGGTGCACAAGGACGCGAGCTGCTCCTGCTGCGAGAAGTGGATCGCGCACATGCGCTCGAGCGGCTTCACCGTGACCGTGCGCGACGAGGCCGACATCGACGCCGTCAAGGACGAGCTGGGCGTCCCCGCCGCGCTGCGCTCCTGCCACACGGCGGTCGTCGGCGGCTACCTGGTGGAGGGACACGTGCCCGCGGCCGACGTCAAGCGCCTCCTCCGGACTCGCGCCAGGGTGGCCGGCCTCGCCGTGCCGGGCATGCCGACCGGTACGCCCGGCATGGAGATCCCGGGCCGCCGCCCCGACCGTTACACGGTGCTCGCGTTCGACGCGCGTGGGGCGACGAAGAGCTTCGCCAGCCACTGAGGGGGAGGGGGGGCGTGGTGCCCCCAAGTCAAGATTGCCGACCTCGACTGTGACGCCCCGCACGCCGGGCCCGTCCTTGGAGGTGGCATACTGATAGGCCCCTTTCCCCCTTTCATGCCCGTCATCTCATTCGGCGATCAGACGCGCCCCGTCGGTCCCGGCGTTCTCACGATCGGCTGCGCCCCCGAGGCCACCTGGCGCATCCAGGGTCACGACCTGGAGCCGATCCACGCCATCGTCGTCCCCGAGCGCGGCGGCCGCACCCTGCTCACGCCCGGCACGCCCGGGGCGACGATCTACGTGAACGGCGTCGCGCTGCCCGCAGACGCCTCGCACGTGCTCGCCTACGACGACCGCCTCCGCCTCGGCGTCGCCGACCTCGTCTTCCGGCAGAACCTCAAGCCGCGCGTCGGCCGCGAGCCCGGCTTCCTCTACGACCGCCACCGCGACCGGCTCTACCGCCTCGACCGCGACGTCGTCGCGATCGGCCGCGACGTGCACTGCGGCATCTTCATCCAGGACCCCGAGGTCTCGCGCGATCACGCCGAGGTGGTGCGGCGGGGCGAGGGGGAGTACAGCTACGTCGTCGTCCCGAAGAGCGCGGTCATCCTCCGCAACGGCGAGCGCGTCATCTCCCAGGTGGTGCTGGAAGAGGGGGACGAGCTGACGGTCGGCCGGACGCGGCTGCGCTTCTCGTGGGACACGCCGCGCGGCGTGCGGACGGTGAGCGACACGACCGCCCGGCCGGCCGCGGCGCAGCGCGCCTCGCGCCTCCAGACGACCTACATCGGCACCGTCGAGTCGCGCGCGCGCTTCGACCGCGATAAGCGCCGCCGCATCAGCAAGGGCGCGGCGACGGGGATCGCCATCGCGATCGTCGCCAGCGTCCTCGCCCTCGGGCTCGTGCGCGGATCGCTGCCGCAGGTCAAGCTCTCGACCACGGGCGCCAGCAGCGGCCGCTGACCGCTGGCCGTCAGCGACTGACGAGGTAGACGACGAGCGCCACCACGACCGCCATCGCGATCACGATGGGAAGCACGGGGCGTCGTGGGGGAGCGAGCCGGCGCGTGAGGGTGATGGGCTCGCCGCGGAGCAGCGTCGGGCGGCGCGTCAGTCGGTCGTCGTCCTCGCCGGCGCCGAGCTCGGCGAGGCGGATGCCTTCGGCCAGGGGCTGCCGGGTGAAGCGGAAGTGCTGGTCGCCGACCCCGATCACGTCCCCCTCCTCGAGCAGGTGCGGGGCGTTGACGCCGTGACCGTTGACCCGCGTCCCCGCCGACCCCATCGCGTAGAGCACGAACTGGCCGGCCTCGCCGCGCACGTCGGCGTGGAAGCGTGAGACGGTCGGGTCGCGCACGATGATGTGGCTCGCCGAGTCGCGCCCGATGCTCACGGTCCGCTTGGTCAGCGGGTAGGCCGCGCCCTCCCCCTCGTTGACGAGGAACGCCGGCCCGGGCTCCGGCGGAGGCGGCGGGAGCGGGCGCGCCCGGTCGGCGATGTAGACGAAGCGCGCCGCGCCGGCCGCGATCACGTCGCCATGGGCGAGCGTCGTCCCGTGGTGCGGCACCTGCCGGCCGTTCACGACGAGGATCCCCTGCGACGAGTGCGGACGCAGGATCGCCGTCCCCTCGTGCACGGTGATCGTGAAGTGCCGCGCCGAGAGGTCGGCGTTCTGGATGCGCCACGCCGCCTGCGTCCCGCTCCCGACGGACGTGTCGCCCGTGGGGAGCTCGTGAAGGACGGTGTTGCGCTGGAGGAATGGCATCGAGGGAGTCGGGCGTGGGAGACGCGGTATTGATTTAGGGGCGGGACTGGGCAAGCGGGAGTGGGTGAAGAGCGGCGGTCGGCAGTCGGTAGCCAGAAGGGCGGCGGTTGGCAGTCGGTAGTCACTAGTTCTCAGTCATCAGTGTCTCGCGGACACTGCCCACTGCCAACTAGCAACTGCCAACTACCAACCGCCAAGCGCCAACCACCGTCCATCTCCCACTCTCTCTTCGACCGTCCTTTCACGACCATAGATCCCGTATTCCCCGCCGCACCAGCGCCTCCGCCATCGCCACCTTGTACCCGTTCTTCCCCAGCGGCGCCGCGTCGTAGAGGGCGCGTGCGGCGAGGGTCTCGACGTCCTGCGCGTCGAGGTTGCCGACGGCGGCGTCCTCCTCGATGGAGCCGTACACGCGATAGGGGCGCGGGGCGACGCCGCCGAGGACGAGCCGCACCTCGCCGTCGCTCCGGCGGGCGGCGGCGAGGCTGACGAGGGCGAAGTCCCAGGCGCCGCGCTGCATGACCTTGTAATAACGCTGGACGCCTCCCGCCGCGATCGCCGGAAGCTCGACGGCGGAGATGATCTCGCCAGCCTCGAGCGCCGTCTCCCGGTCGAGTCGCTCGCTCGGCAGGACGTAGAGCTCCGCGATCGGGAGAGTGCGCGTCCGCGCTCCCGGGCCGGCGATCTCGACGACGGCCTCGAGCGCGGTGAGTGCGACGGCGGGGTCGGATGGGTGGACGATCCAGCAGGGGCCGCCGTCGAGGACGGCGTGGTACTGGTTCTCTCCATCCCTCGCCGGACAGGAGTCGCCGCCGTTCTTCAGGCAGGGGACGTCGCGGCGGAAGTACCAGCAGCGCGGGCGCTGGCAGAGGTTGCCGCCGAGCGTCCCCATGGTGCGCAGCGCGCGCGTGCCGACCGCCGCGGCCGCCTCGGCGAGCGCGGGGTAGCGCTCGCGCATCAGCGGGTGCGCGGCGAGGTCGCCCACCCGGACGCCGGCCCCCAGCCGCACCCCTCCGTCGGGTAGCTCGGTCACCGCTCGCGCGTCCGGCAGGCGCCGCAGGTCCACGAGCGATCCCGGGCGCGCCAGCCCTTCCTTCATGCAGACGAGTAGATCCGTCCCTCCGCCCATCGGCGCCGCGCCGGGCGACGCGAGCAGCGCCGTGGCGTCGGCGAGGGAGTCGGGGGCGTGATAGGAGAAGGGGGGGAGCATCGCCGTGATGGTGCCGGAGGTACGGGTATGGGGAAGCGAGGGGGCGGGCGGGTCCAGCGGGCGGTGAGCGGTCGAGGCAGGCGGTGGGCGGTCTCCGGCAGACGCTGCTCACCGCCCGCTCACGACCGACGACTGCCCATCGCCGTCGCCGGTCCGCCACCCTGCGCGCTGCTCCCCGAACGGCGATATTTTCGTGTCGGAAAAGAGTTCTCTTCTCGCTCGTCTAGTCCACATGACGTTTCGCACCTCGATGCCGCCGCGGGTGGCGCGCGCCTTCCTCCTTCTCACGCTCGGCGGGGCCGTCGGCCTCGCGGCGCTCGCCTGCGGCGGTGAGGCCGCCGCGTCCAACGACACCGCGGCGCTCGACGCGCGGCTCGCCGCCGCCTCCGAGCTGCCGAAGTCGCGCCTGCCGGCTCGCGCCACGTCGCCGGACAGCGCGTCGCGGCCCGCGGCGCCCGCCGCGGCTCCGCTGCCGCCGCTCTCGCCGCTCGCCGACTCGCTCTCGGGCGTGCTCGTCTTCGCGCCGCGCACCCAAACATGGTTCATCGCGGCGGCGCGCGGCAAGCGAATGCTCGTCGACCTCGGCCGCGTCGACGCCGACGTGCGCAAGAGCCCCGAGCGGCTCGCGGCGTACAAGGAGGCGGTGGCGGGGCGCGCGCCGGTGCCGGTCGGGTCGCGCTTCCGGCTGCGCGGGCCGTGGGGAAGGGAGGAGGTGACGCTCGCCGCGTTCGACGTCTGGAACGGACGCATCGTCGGCGTCGTGCGCGGCTCGCCGACGCTCGACTCGCTCGCCCGCCACCGCGACCCGCTCGCCGCCTCGGCCGAGCTGCTGCCGCCCGCCCCGCCCGCGGACTCGGCGGCTGCGCCGACAGCGCCGACATCGCCGGCCCCGCCCGAGTCCGTGGTCGACCGCTGCCCGCGCGACAGCGCGGACCCCGCGCTCGCCCAGCGCGCCATCCTCGTGCGCGACTCGATCGAGAGCGTGCTGCGCCAGACGGCGATGCCCGCGTACGAGAGCCTCGCGAGCGGCATCGCCGTGCGCTCGTCGCAGGCCGTCGGCTGCTTCGCCGACGGCCGCCGCCTCGCCCTCGTCGTGAGCCTGCGCTCGGCGGACAACTCCTGGGTCCAGGAGCGGCTGGTGCTCCTCGACCGCGCGGGCAACGCCGCCCCGGTGCGCGTCAACGACCTCCGCTTCAAGGCCCACGACCTCGTCTACGCGCTCGACGCCGACGGCGACGGCATCGACGACCTCGCCGCCAGGGCCGTCAACGACGGCGCGGGGGCGACGGTGCTGTTGCGCTACGACCCGAAGGGGAAGCGGTTCGCGCGGCTGGCGGGCGGATTCGCGTGGGAGAGCAGATAGAGGAGCTGCCGAAGCAAACCGCCAGACAGCAACTGACGACTAACAACTGACAACTGCCGACTGCTCACCGCGTACGACAGACGGTGAGCAGTCGGCAGTTGTCAGTTCTCAGTCGTCAGTTCTCAGTCGTCAGTTCTCAGTCGTCAGTTGTTGTATGGCGGTTCCTCCGCGCGGGGAACCCCCCGGCGCACGCGCCGCGCGGTGAGTCGGTTGTTGTCGGTCGTCCCCCACTCGCTCGTGATCAGCCCGTCCTTCTCCAGCCGCTGCAGCGCCGGATAGAGCGAGCCCTGGTTGACCTCCAGCACGCCCTCCGAGATCTACTGCACGCGCTGGCTGATCCCCGGGCTCTCACCCTCTTGTCTTCCGAGGTCTTCTTTCAGAGCGGGCGACCGGGCTCGAACCGCCGTCGTCCACCTGCCTCGAGGCGCTCCTGCAGCTCTCGAGCTCTGGCGCTGCAGGAAGCAACCCGCGCTTGTCAGAGACGCTAGCGCCCGGCCGCCCGCGCCTCCTTCACCACGTTCACATCGATCCTGCTCCCCCGGTACACCCGCTGCGTCGCCTTCCTGAAGTCGCTCGCCTTCGCCTCGTAGATGCTCGGCACGAACGTCTGCGGGTTGCGGTCGACGAGGGGGAACCAGGAGCTCTGCACCTGCACCATGACGCGGTGCCCCTTGAGGAAGGTGTGGTTCACGTCGTTGAGCGTGAGCTTCACCGCGGTCGGCGCGTCGGGCACGAAGGGCGTGGGCTTCTCGTAGCCGTCGCGGAAGCGGCCGCGCATCACGTCGCCGCGCACGAGCTGCTGGTAGCCGCCCATGCGCACGGCGCCGCTCGTCGCCGCCGCGGCCGGCGAGTTGTCGGGCGCGTCGTCCGGGTAGACGTCGATCACCTTCACCACCCAGTCGGCGTCGGTGCCGGACGTCGACACGCGGAGGTCGGCGGTGATCGGGCCGGCGATCGTCACGTCCTCGGCGAGCGGCTCCGTCTCGTAGACGAGCACGTCGGGGCGCGTCGCCGCGAAGCGCTGGTCGTCCGTCATGTACTCGCGCGTCATCCCGATCGCGGTGTAGGGAACGAAGGGGACGGGGTGCATCGGGTCGGACACGTACTCGTCGTACTGCTGCGATGCGGGGCGCGAGCCTTCGGTACGGGCCGGCGTGGCGGCCGAGCTACCTTCCCGGTGGGGGGGCCCCCCCGCGTCCCGAGCGCCGAGCGCCGCGACGGCGAGCTCTCCCCCGGGCACCAGCATCCAGCTCTTCCGCTCCACGTTCTTCGGCGGCCAGACGTCGTACCTGCGCCACACGTTCGAGCCGGTCTCGAACACCAGCGCCTCGGGGCGCGGGTCGCTCCCCCTGTCCTTCAGGTAGTAGTCGAAGAACGGGAGCTCGATCGAGTCACGGTAGAAGAGCGACGTCTTCGCGCCGAAGTGGACGTTGCCGAGCGAGTCGCCGTCGGAGCGCGCCCAGCCGCCGTGGAACCAGGGGCCCATGACGAGCGTGTTCCGCGTCCCCGGGCTCTGCGCCTCGACGCTCCTGTACACCTGGAGCGCGCCATAGAGGTTCTCGGCGTCGAACCACCCGCCGACGGTCATCACGGCGGGCTTCACCCCCTTCAGGTGCGGGCGCAGGTTGCGGCTCTTCCAGAACGCGTCGTAGTTCGGGTGCTTCATGACGTCGTTCCAGAACGCCACCGAGTCGTGCAGGAATCTCGGGTTGGCGTTGGCGAGGGGCCCGAGGCGGTTGAGGAAGAAGTCGTAGCCGTCGGGCGTGCCGTGGGCGAAGCGCGGCGGCGACTGCGTCGTCGGGACCGGCCGCGGCCGGCCGAACGACGAGATGAAGTTGAAGAAGTGCGGGAGCCAGAGGGCGCCGTTGTGGTGGAAGTCGTCGCCGGTGAACCAGTCGGCGATCGGCGCCTGCGGCGACGCCGCCCGGTGCGCGGGATGCGCGTCGAGCATGCCGGCCGCGGTGTAGAAGCCGGGGTAGCTGATCCCCCACGTCCCCACCCGCCCGTTGTTGTGGGAGACGTTCTTCACGAGCCAGTCGATCGTGTCGTACGTGTCCGTCGACTCGTCGACGTCGCCCGGCCCGGAATGGACGTCCTTCGCCGGCGTCATGTCCACGAAGGTCCCCTCGGACATGAATCGCCCGCGCACGTCCTGGTAGACGAAGATGAACCCGTCGCGCATGGCGCTCGGCGACGGCCCGAGCGACGTCTTGTACGCGTCGGCGCCGTACGGCCCGACGGAGTAGGGCGTGCGGTTGAGCAGGAGCGGGTACGGCTGCGACGTGTCCTTCGGCGAATAGATGACCGTGAACAGCTTCACCCCGTCGCGCGTCGGGATCCGCACCTCGCGCTTCACGTAGTGCTCGCGGACGTACGCGCTGTCCTGCGCCGGCGTCTGCGCTCGGGCGGCGGGCGCGATGGGGGCGGCGAAGGCGAGCGCCATCGCGGCGGCGCTCCTCAGGAGGCTTCTGCGCACTCTGGTTGTCTCCTCGTTGGGGATGCGGTGCGCGTTCACGGCCGTGGCGCGGCGGCTCCGTCGAGCTCCTGGATGGTCCTGGTGGACGGCGCGCGCTCGCGCCGGAGCCGGGCGGAGACCTCCTCGGCCTGGCGCAGCACCCGGAGCACGTTCTCACCGGCGAGCTTGCGCAGGTCGGCGTCGCTCCAGCCGCGGCGGGCCAGCTCGGCGAACAGCGCCGGGTACTTCGAGACGTCCTCGAGCCCCTCGACGGTCTCGGTGATCCCGTCGAAGTCGCCGCCGATGCCGACGTGGTCGACCCCCGCGACCTTCCGGATGTGCTCGACGTGGTCGGCGACCTGAGCGAGCGTCGCCGTCGGCGTCGGGTGTGCGGCGCGCCAGGCGGCGAGCTCGCGGCGGACGGCGGCGCTGTCCCCCGGGTAGCGGCGGCGCGCGTCGGCGGCGGCGGCCTGGAGCTCGCGTCCGTGGGCCGCCACCGCGGGCGAGATGAAGCCGGGGACGAAGTCCACCATCACCACCCCCCCGTTCTTCGGCAGCAGGCGCAGGATCGAGTCGGGGACGTTGCGCGGCGAGTCGGCGATCGCCTTCGCCGAGGAGTGCGAGAAGATGACCGGCGCCGCCGTCACGCGCAGCGCGTCGCTCATCGTCCCCTCGGAGACGTGCGAGAGGTCGACGAGCATGCCGAGGCGGTTCATCTCGCGCACTACCTCCTCGCCGAAGGGCGTCAGCCCCCCGTGCTTCGCCGAGTCGAGGGCGGCGTCGGCCCAGTCGAGGGTGACGTTGTGCGTCAACGTCATGTAGCGCACGCCCATGTCGTAGTAGGCGCGCAGGGCGCCGAGCGAGTTCTCGATCGCGTGCCCCCCCTCCATGCCGAGCAGCGAGCCGACCTTCTTCCGCGCGAACGCCCGCCGCACGTCGGCCGCGGTGTAGGCGGGTGCGAGGCGGTCGGGGTACGCCGCGATCACCCGCCTGGCGATGTCGATCTCCTCGAGCTGCACCCGCGCGTACCCGGGCGTGCCGCTCACCGCCCCGTTCGGCGCGTAGGCGGGGTCGTCGCGCTCGCCGGGAATGTAGACGGACCAGAACTGCCCGCCGAGCATTCCCTCGCGCATGCGCGCGAAGTCGGTCATCCCCGGCGTCCGCCGGCGCAGGTCGTACGCCTCGACGTCCATCGGGTGGAGCGAGTCCTCGCGGATGCGCCACGGCAGGTCGTTGTGCCCGTCCACCAGCGGCGTGGCGCCGAGCACGCGCCGGGCACGCGCCCAGCTCGGGTCCCCGCGATGGGGGTCGGCGGGGGTTGGCTTCGCGGACGTCTGGGCGCCGGCGGCGGCGGCGAACAGGGTGAGCGCCAGGGCGGCGGCGGTGGGCAGGGTTCTACGCACTCTGGTGGCTCCTCGTAGGGGATGTGGAATGCGGGCTCACGGCTCCGCGGAGTGGCGGGGGCTCGAAGGGCGCTGGCATCGCGGTCAGGATGGCCAGGTACGGGTACGAGGTACGGACTGCCCCGGGACGCTGCGGGTGTGCAGTCCGTACCTCGTACCTGTACCTACCCTCCTCGTCCGCGATTCCGACACTGCGCCGGGCCGGCTGAGGACCCTGAAGAATAATCTACTCTCGCCCGTACCCCGGCCCCCGCACCACCCGCCCCGGCGTGGCGCCGGTGTGCTTCCCGTCCCGCACCACCGCGACGCCGTTGACGAACACGTCGCGCACCCCGACCGAGAGCTGGTGCGGCTGCGGGAACGTCGCCCGGTCGGCGACCGTCGCGGGGTCGAAGAGCACGACGTCGGCGTACATCCCGGCGCGCAGCAGCCCGCGGTCGGCGAGGCCGAGGCGCTGCGCGGTGGCCGACGTCATCTTCCGCACCGCGTCCTCGAGCGTCAGCACCGAGTCCTGCCGCACGTACTTGCCGAGGATCCGCGTGAAGGTGCCGTAGGCGCGCGGGTGCACCATGCCGTTCGCGCGCTCCGGGTCCACGCCGCCGGCGTCGCTCCCGAGGATGACCCACGGGCGGCGGAGCTGCATGGCCACGTTCTCCTCCGCCATGCTGAAGTTGATCTTGTCGAGCTGGTCGTTCTCGGCCAGCGTCAGCTCGACCACGACGTCCGCCCACGGCTTCCCCATCGCGGCGGCGATCGCGTCGAGGCGCTGTCCCTCGTAGCGCTTGAGCTCCGGCGTGCGGAAGCCGACGACCATGTACGAGGTCGGCCCGCTGCGCTGGCAGTAGTCGGGGGCGCCGGACGCGCTGTCGGTCATCGCGCGCACGATCTTCTCGCGCGCCGCCGGGTCCCGGAGGTTGGCGAGGAGGCGGCCGTTCTCCGACGCCCACGGCGGGAAGCACGCCGAGAGGCCGTTGCCGCTCGCCGCGTAGGGGTACATCGTCGCGCCCACGTCCTGCCCCGCGGCGCGCGCCGAGTCGATCTTGGCGACCATCGCCGCCGCCTTCCCCCAGTTGCGCCGGCCCGCCGCCTTGAGGTGGTAGACCTCGACCGGCACCCCCCCCTCACGCCCGATCCGGAGCGCCTCGTCCATCGCCTGGAGGAGGCTGTCGTCCTCCGAGCGCATGTGCGTGATGTACACGCCGTCGTAGGGCGCCATCGCCCGCGCCTCGGCGATCAGCTCCTCGGTCGTCGCGTAGGCGCCCGGCGGGTAGATGAGCGCACTCGAGACGCCGAAGGCGCCGTCGCGCATCGCCTCGCGCACGACGGCGCGCATCGTGTCGAGCTCCGCCGGCGTCGCCGGTCCCAGTGCCTGCCCCTTGGCGTAGGCGCGGACGGTGGTCGCGCCGAGGTAGGAGCCGACGTTCACCGAGTTCGGGTGGCGCCCCATCGCGTCGAGCCACTTCCCGAAGCCGCGCGCCCCCGCGAAGGTCGGGTAGAGCCGCTTCGCGGCCGTGTCCCCGGGGCCGAGGTCGTAGAGCGCGAGCACGTTGTCGTTCACCGGCGCCGGCGTCGTCGCCTCGCCCAGGATCTCGGTCGTGACGCCCTGCGTCACCTTGCTCACGACCCGGCCGTCCGCCCAGAGCAGGGCATCCCAGGAGTGCGACTGGACGTCGATGAAGCCGGGGGCGACGACCAGCCCGTGCGCGTCGATGCGCGTCCGCGCCCGGGCGCTCGCCAGCGCCCCCGCCGGCGCGACGCGCGCCACGCGGTCGCCGCTGATCGCGACGTCGCCGTAGAACCACGGGTTTCCCGTGCCGTCCACGACACGGCCGCCGGTGATGAGGACGTGGATATGGTATGAGTGTGGTGTTTGGTATGTGTGT
>JBJMNL010000126.1:0-19611 GCA_045804285.1 Gemmatimonadaceae bacterium | reverse complement strand
CGGAACGCCGCCGGCACGACTCCCGCCCCGCGCGTTCGACATGGCCACGCCTGCCGCGACGCGCGGGGCAGTGCATCTCCCCGCTGGCGGCCCGATGCTCGCGGCGCGAGGCTGTAGCAGATGAGGATCAGTGGGCTCGAGCATGATACCGGCAATTGAACTGTTGGAGCGCGGGTCGGGACGACGGCACGCGACCGGACATCGCGCCGCGCTCCTGGCGGCCGCGCTCGCCGCGCTAGGGGCGTGCGCCGCGGGGACGCCGGGGATCGCCGGGCGGCCCGGCGCGCCGGCGGCGCCGAATCGCGTCTGGGATCCCCCGCGCGCCGCGCGCACGCCCGACTCGCTCGCTCCGGCCGCGGCCCTCCTCCCCGCCCCACTCGTGGCGAGGGCGAGCGCGCTCACGCTCGCCGACGTCGTCGACCTCGCCCTGCAGAACAACCCCGCCACGCGGGCGAGCTGGGCGCAGGCGCGCGCCGCCGCGGCCGCCTACGGCGTCGAGCGGGCGAGCTGGCTCCCGCGAATCGACGGCGCCGTGAACGCGACCCGCTCCCTCCAGCCGAGCGCGAACGCGTCGAACCCGAACGCCGGGCCGCTCGGCCGGCCGCGCAGCCAGCTCGTCCCCTCGCTCAGCATCAACTATCTCATCTTCGACCTCGGCGGGCGCTCGGGCTCGGTGGAGGCGGCGCGGCAGAACGCCTTCGCGCTCGACTTCACCCACAACGCCGCCGTGAAGAACACCGTGCTGCAGGTCGAGCAGGCGTATTTCGCCTATGTGGGCACGCGCGCCCTCCTCGTGGCGCAGCGGACGTCGGTGGAGGAGGCGCA
Organism: Gemmatimonadaceae bacterium; assembly: GCA_045804285.1. GTDB lineage: Bacteria > Gemmatimonadota > Gemmatimonadetes > Gemmatimonadales > Gemmatimonadaceae > DATMHT01. Next base: position 18,786 of record JBJMNL010000126.1, on the reverse strand, counting down.
GGCGAGCTTCGACGCCGCTCGCAAGCGCGACTCCGTCGGGCTCGCCACGATCGCCGACGTCCTCCAGGCGCGGACGGCGCTCGCCCAGGCGCGACTCACGCTCCAGACGAGCGAGGCGCAGCTGCAGACGGCGCGCGGCGCGCTCGCCCTCGCCCTCGGCGTCTCCCCGACGGTGCCCTATGACGTGACCGCGCGCCCCGAGGACGTGCCCGTCGGCGAGGTCACGGCGAGCGTGGACTCGCTCATCGACGGGGCGCTCCGCACGCGGCCCGAGCTGCAGGCCGCCTACGCCAGCGCCGCCGCGGCCCGCGCCTCGGTCCGCGTCGCGCGCGCCGCCGCGCTGCCGTCGCTCGCCCTCACCGGTGTCGGCGGCTACACTAATTCCAGCATCGACGCGCTCACGGGGCGGAACTACTCGATCGGCCTCGGCCTCCAGATCCCGCTCTTCAGCGGCGGCGCGCGCAGCTACGAGATCGCGCGCGCCGAGGCCCTCGCCGACGCCGCCGCGGCGCAGGCGCAGAGCCTCCGCCAGAACGTGGTCAACGACGTCTTCACCGCCTATTACGACTTGCGCACCGCGACGCAGCAGGTGCGCACGAGCGACGACCTCCTCGCCAGCGCTACCGCCTCGCTCGGCGCCGCGCAGGCGCGCTACACCGGCGGCGTCGGCAGCATCCTCGACCTCCTCACCGCGCAGGCCGCGCTGGCGACCGCGCGCGCGCAGCAGGCGCAGGCACGGTGGGTGTGGGCGCAGCAGCTCGCGCTGCTCGCCCGCGCCTCCGGCGCCCTCGACGCCCACGGCGCGGCCGGTCTCCCGGTCGCGCGCGACACGACGCTCTCTCCGCTCCCGTAAGCCAGTGCCTCGCATTTCCGCGTCTCTCGTCCCGCGCCCGCCCGCCCGCGCCCCGCTCGCGCCGGCGATGCTCGCCGCGGCCGCCCTCGCCGTCGCCGGCTGCTCGCGCAAGGACCCGCCGCCGAAGCAGCCCGAGGTGCCGGTCACCGTCGCCGTCGCCCGCCGCGTCGCCGCGCCCTACGTCATCACCGCGAACGGCGTCGTCGAGCCGCGGCAGACCGCGCGCGTCACGGCGCAGGTCGGCGGGCTCGTCACCGACGTCGCGTTCGGCGAGGGAGCCGACGTGCGGCAGGGGCAGGTGCTCTTCCGCATCGACCCGCGTCCCTACCGGGCGGCGCTCGCGCAGGCGCAGGCGACGCTCGCCCGCGACGAGGCGCAGGCCGCGGGAGCGCGCCGCGACGCCGAGCGCTACGAGGCGCTCGCCCGGCAGGACTACGTCACCAAGAGCCAGGCCGAGGGGCAGGCGACGAACGCCGCGGCGCTCGCGTCGTCCGTCGCGGCCGACCGCGCCGCCGTCGCCAAGTCGCGCTTCGACCTCGAGAACACCGTCGTCCGCGCGCCGATCGCCGGCCGTACCGGCAGCCTCCTCGTCCGCGAGGGGAACGTCGTGCAGCCGAACGCCGCGCAGCCGCTCGTCGTCATCAACCAGATCACGCCGATCCTCGTCCGCTTCACCGTTCCGGCGGCCGCCTTCCCCGACGTGCAGCGCTTCCGGCGCCGCGCCCCGCTCGCCGTGCGCGTCACCGCCGGCGGGGGGGCGGACACCGCCGCCGGCTCGCTGACCTTCGTCGACAACGCCGTCGACACCACCACCGGCACGGTGATGCTCAAGGGGGAGTTCCCGAACGCCGACGGCCAGCTCTGGCCGGGCGAGTTCGTCGCCACCACCCTCGTGCTCGACGTGCAGCCCGACGCCCTCGTCGTCCCGTCGAAGGCGGTGCAGACCGGGCAGCAGGGGACGTACGTCTTCGTCGTCCAGACCGACGGCACCGCCGCGTCGCGCCCCGTCACCGTCGGGCGCACGGTCGGCGACGCGGTCGTCGTGCAGAGCGGGCTCCGCGACGGCGAGCGCGTCGTGGCCGACGGTCAGTCGCGTCTCGCCGCCGGCGCCCGGGTCCGCGTCACCTCCGAGGAGAAGGCGCCGCTCGCCGACGCCGCCGCACCCGTCGCCCAGTAGCCGCCCAGTAGCCGCCCAGTAGCCGCCCAGTAGCCGTCACGCGCGGCGGCCGCCAGGCGCGGCCACCGCCTCTCTCAGCAGACGCTTCACGCAGCAGCCGTTTCCCAGGCGCATCATGAACATCGCCGAGCCCTTCATCCGACGGCCGGTCATGACCACGCTGGTCATGATCGCCTTTCTCTTCTTCGGCGTGCTCGCCTACCGGAAGCTGCCGGTGAACGACCTGCCGACGATCGATTACCCGACGATCACGGTCAGCGCCAGCCTGCCCGGCGCGAGCCCCGAGACGATGGCCGCCGCCGTCGCCACGCCGCTCGAGCAGCAGTTCTCGACGATCGCCGGCATCGACAACATGACGTCGACGAGCACCCTCGGCTCGACGCAGGTGACGATCCAGTTCTCCCTCGACCGCAACATCGACGCCGCCGCCCAGGACGTGCAGGCGGCGATCTCGAAGACGCTGCGCACGCTGCCGCAGGGGATCATCCCCCCCTCGTACCAGAAGGTGAACCCCGCCGACTCGCCGATCCTCTACCTCGTGCTGACGTCGCAGCAGCTCTCGCTCTCGGCGCTCAACGAGTACGGCGAGACCTTCCTCGGGCAGCGGCTCTCCACCGTCTCGGGCGTGGCGCAGGTGCAGGTGTTCGGCTCGCAGAAGTACGCCGTGCGCGTGCAGCTCGACCCCCAGGCCCTGGCGACGCGCGGGATCGGGATCGACGAGGTCGCCGACGCCATCGGGGAGCAGAACGTCAACCTCCCCACCGGCGTCCTCTGGGGCACCGACAGGGCCTACACGGTCCAGGCGAACGGGCAGCTCGCGAACGCCGGCGCCTTCCGCCAGCTCACCGTCGCCTACCGCAACGGCGCCCCCGTGCGCCTCGGCGAGCTCGGCCAGGTGCTCGACGACGTCCAGAACAACAAGGTGGCGAGCTGGTTCAACAACACGCGCGCCCTCGTCCTCGCCATCCAGCGCCAGCCGGGCACGAACACCGTCGCCGTCGCGCAGGGGGTGCGGGCCGAGCTCGAGACGCTCGTCCCGCAGCTCCCCGCCTCCGTGAAGCTGCAGGTGATGTACGACCGCTCGGAGTCGATCCAGCAGAGCGTGCACGACGTCAAGTTCACGCTCGTCCTCACGATCGCCCTCGTGGTGCTCGTCATCTTCCTCTTCCTCCGCAACCTCTCGGCGACGCTCATCCCGAGCCTCGTCCTCCCGCTGTCGATCGTCGGGACCTTCGCCGTGATGTGGGCGTTCGGCTTCAGCCTCGACAACCTGTCGCTGATGGCGCTCACCCTCGCCGTCGGCTTCGTGGTCGACGACGCGATCGTGATGCTCGAGAACATCGTCCGGCACGAGGAGATGGGGGAAGACCCGATGACGGCGGCGCTGAACGGGTCGCGGGAGATCGGCTTCACGATCCTCTCGATGACGATCTCGCTCACCGCCGTCTTCATCCCCCTCCTCTTCATGCCGGGGATCATCGGGCGGCTCTTCCGCGAGTTCGCGGTCACGATCAGCGCCGCCATCCTCGTCTCGGGGGTCGTCTCGCTGACGCTCACCCCGATGCTCGCCAGCCGCTTTCTCAGGCCGGGGCTGGAGAAGGAGGAGCACGGCCGCTTCTACCAGGCCAGCGAGCGGGTGTTCGACGGCGCGCTGCGCCACTACGAGCGCTCCCTCGCCTGGGTGATGGCGCACCGGCCCGCCACCCTCGCCTTCTCGCTGCTCGTCCTCGTCGGCACCGTGATCCTCTTCCGGGCGGTGCCGAAGGGCTTCATCCCGACCGAGGACACGGGGCAGATCCGCGGCACGACGGAGACCGCGCAGGGGATCTCGTTCGACGCCATGGCCCGCCACCAGCGGGAGGTCATGGCGGTCGTCTCGCGCGACACGAACGTCGTCGGCGTGATGTCGGCCATCGGCTCCGACGGGCGGAACAACACCACGAACCAGGGCCGCATCTTCCTCACCCTCAAGCCGCGCGGCGAGCGCCCGCCGGCCGAGCAGATCATCGAGGAGCTGCGCCCCAAGCTCGCGCGCATCCCCGGGGTCACGACCTACCTGCAGAACCCGCCCGCGATCCGCATCGGCGGTCAGCAGTCGAAGAGCCTGTACCAGTTCCAGATCCAGGGGACGGACATCGCCGCGCTCTACCCGGCGGCCGAGCGGCTCGAGCGGGAGCTGCACGCCCTCCCCGAGCTGCAGGACGTCACCAGCGACCTGCAGATCTCGAACCCGCAGGTGAACGTGATGATCGACCGCGACCGCGCGGCGGCGCTCGGCGTCTCGCCCGGCCAGATCGAGAGCGCGCTCTACGACGCCTACGGCTCGCGGCAGGTGTCCACGATCTACACGCCGAACAACCAGTACTGGGTGGTGATGGAGCTCCTGCCGCAGTACCAGCGCGACGTGGACGCGCTGGGGTCGCTCTACGTCCGCTCGACGCAGGGCACCCTCGTCCCGCTCTCGTCGGTGGCGACGCTCACGCGCACGGTCGGGCCGCAGCAGGTGAACCACGCCGGCCAGCTCCCCTCGGTGACGCTCTCCTTCAACACGCGCCCGGGCGTCTCGATCGGCACGGCCACGCAGCGCGTGGAGCAGCTCGCGCGGCAGACGCTTCCGAGCAACGTCACGACGAGCTTCGCCGGCAACGCCCAGGCCTTCCAGGACACGCAGGGCGGGCTCCTCTTCCTGCTCCTGATCGCGGTCTTCGTGATCTACATGGTGCTCGGCATCCTGTACGAGAGCTTCGTCCACCCGATCACGATCCTCACGGGGCTCCCCTTCGCCGCCTTCGGCGCCCTGCTCACGCTCTGGCTCTTCCGCGTCGACCTCGACGTCTACGGCTACGTGGGCATCATCATGCTGATCGGCATCGTGAAGAAGAACGCGATCATGATGATCGACTTCGCGATCGAGGCCGAGCGGAAGGAGGGGAAGTCGCCGGCCGAGTCGATCCTCGAGGCGGCGTCGGTGCGCTTCCGCCCGATCATGATGACGACGATGGCCGCGCTCACGGGCACGCTGCCGATCGCGATCGGCTTCGGCGCCGGCGCCGAGTCGCGCCGCCCGCTCGGCCTCGTGGTCGTCGGCGGCCTCGCCTTCTCGCAGCTCGTCACGCTCTACGCCACGCCGGTGTTCTACACCTACTTCGACGAGATGCAGCACTGGGTGGCCGAGCGGCGGCGCCGGAAGACGGGCGGGGTCGCGGAGCCGCTGCCGGTTCCGGGAGATTGAACGAGGGGATCGCGGGTGGGACGTCGGGGATGGGAAACGACGGCGGTAGGCAGCTCTCAGTCGCTAGTGGGCAGTTCGCAGTGTCACGCGGAGACTGATGACTGACAACGAACGACTGAGAACTGCCCACCGCCGTCGCCCCCCCGTCCCACCTTCGAGCCCGTGCCCCTCCACGCCTGGTCCTCCGCCCGCTACGTCATCCCGCTCCCCGACGGGCACCGCTTTCCGATCGCCAAGTACGCGCTGCTCCGCGACCGCGTGCTCGCCGAGGGGCTCGTCGCGCCCGAGCGGCTGCACGAGCCGCCGCGCGCGGCGGTCGCGGACCTTCGACTGGTGCACACCGAGGACTACGTCCGCCGTCTGACGGCGGGGCGGCTCTCGGCGGCCGAGCAGCGGCGGCTCGGCTTTCCCTGGTCGGAGGCGCTCGTCGAGCGCGCCTTCCGCGCCGTCGGGGGGACGTGCGAGGCGGCGGAGGCGGCGCTCGCGCGGGGCGTCGCCATCAACCTCGCCGGCGGCACGCACCACGCCTTCCCCGACCACGGCGAGGGCTTCTGCGTCTTCAACGACGTCGCCGTCGCCATCCGCCGCCTCCAGCGCCGCGCCCTCGTCAGGCGGGCGGCGGTGATCGACCTCGACGTGCACCAGGGGAACGGGACGCACGCGGTCTTCGCCGGGGACGCGAGCGTCTACACGTTCAGCGTGCACGGCGGGAAGAACTATCCGTTCCAGAAGGTGGCGGGCACGCTCGACGTCGAGCTCCCCGACGGGGCGGACGACGACGCGTATCTAGCCGCCCTGGAGGCGAGCCTCCCCCGCGTCCTCGCCGCCGCCGCGCCCGACCTCGTCGTCTACCTCGCCGGCGCCGACCCGCACGAGGGGGACCGGCTCGGCCGCCTCCGCCTCACCTTCGACGGCCTCGCCCGTCGCGACGCGATGGTGCTCGAGGCGTGCCGCGAGGTGGGCATCCCGGTCGCCGTGACGATCGCCGGCGGCTACGGCGGCCGCGTCGAGGACACGGTGCAGGTGCACGTCAACACGGTGCGCGTGGCGGCGGGGTTCGCGGGATAGCGCGGTCGCCGCCGCTGCGCGGTCAGTTCGCGAACCCCGGCGTCCGGCTCACGGTCGCGTGCCCCGCCACCGCGCCGAGCAGCCCGCCGGCGATGCCACCGATCGCGGCGCTCCGCGCGCTGTGGCCGCTGATCCCACCGATCGCCGCCCCGATCGCCGCCCCGATCACCGCGCCACTGCCGGTGTGGCGCTCCACGCGCTCGGGAGCGCGCGGCGCGCTCGACGCCGGCTCGCTCGGCGTCGGCGCGGTCGCCGCCGCCGTCGCGTCGTCGCTCACCGTGTCGCGCCCCCCCGCGCCCGCGGAGGCACCGCCGCGCCTCTCGATCTCATCCACCGCGCTCGCCACCGACGGCGTATCGGCCGCCGCGCTCGGCGTCGCCGGCGCCACCGCGGGCCTCGGCTCCAGGCGTCGCGATCCGCGCCCCGCGGGGGGCGCCGCCGCGTACGCGAGCCGCTGCCGTCCCGACGCGCGGCGGCCGGCCGAGGTGACCACGCGCGTCGGCCGCGGCGCCGCGGCCCTCGCCGGCGCCGCGAGGGCGGTCAGCCGGCTCCGCACCTCGGCCGCGTTCTTCGCCTGCGGCGCGAGCGCGAGGAAGCGGCAGTACTGGCCGACGGCCTCCGTCCTGTCGCCCAGCGCCTCGTCGGCGCGCGCGAGGCGGTAGGCGATCTCCTCGCTCGACGCGTCGAGGCGGGCCGCCTGGCGGTGCAGGTCGCGCGCGGCGCGGATGTCCCCCACCCACTCCGACTCCGCGGCGCGCTGCTCGAGCGCCACCGCCCTCGCCCGCTGGTCGGCGGTCGGCGCGGCCGGGGTCGGCCCCACGGCGCACGACGCGGGGAGCGCGTCGGCGGCGTCGGCGGGCCTGGCGCGTTCGAGCTCGAGCTGGGCCGAGAGGGTGCGGTCGCGCTCGAGCGGATCGGACGCGTTGGAGGCGTCGTCGCGACGGGTGCAGGCCGCGCTCATCAGCACGGCGGGCAGGAGCACGAGCGTTCGACGGCGGCGCGATCGATGACGGCGCATTGCAGCTCCACGACTGACGGTGTGATGCCGGAGGGTTCCGGTGTCGCACGCGGTGCCGCTCCGGGGGTGCGTCGATCGCCCCGGGCGACAGATGAAATATACCCCCTCCGGTAGCCATCCGTTTACCGGATTGAGGCCCGATCCAGGGCCTCAAGTCGTTGAAAATGAAGAGTTTGTCCACCTGGGGGACGCTCCCTGTCCGCGGCCTGAGAGCGAGCCCGGCCGAGGCGCCCGCCGAGCGCCCCCGGTCGCTATCATTCCGCCGGCCGGCGGCCATCATCCCCCCTTCGGCCGCCCACCGCCGCGCCCGCTACAACCCTTTCGACGCTCGCCGCATCCAACGGCTGTCCTCGGCTGCGCCCGTCCTCCCCCCCGTTCCGGAATGTTCCCGTCCCGCCTCCGCACCCTCGCCTGGCTGCTGCCGCTCGCCGCGCCCACACTCGTCCTGGCGCAGGGATCGAGCACCGTCGCCGGCCCGGCCCACCCACGGTCGGCGCACGCCGTGGCCGTCCCCTCCGCCCAGGCCTTCCGGCGCGCCGGCCAGCTCACCCTCGACGGCGAGCTCGGCGAGCCCGCCTGGGCCGCCGCCACCCCCGTCACCGAGCTCCGTCAGACCGACCCGCGCGAGGGGCAGCCCGCGTCGCAGCGCACCGAGGTGCGCTTCCTCTTCGACGACGAGGCGCTCTGGGTCGGCGCGCGGATGTACGACTCGCTCGGCGCGCGCGGCGTGACGTCGCGCCTCGTCCGGCGCGACCAGGACATGGAGTCCGACTGGTTCCACGTCGTCCTCGACACGTACCACGACCACCTGAGCCGGGCGTTCTTCCAGGTCAACCCCGCCGGGGTGAAGTACGACGCCATCGGCATCGCCGGCTCCAACCCCGACCCGTCGTGGGACCCCGTCTGGGAGGTCGCGACGAGGATCGACTCCGCCGGCTGGACCGCGGAGATGCGCATCCCCTACTCGCAGCTCCGCTTCTCCGGGGACAGCGCGCAGATCTGGGGACTTCAGGTGCGCCGCTGGGTGCAGCGCCTGAACGAGCAGGACGAGTGGTCGTTCTGGACCAAGCAGGAGGCGGGGGGGCCGGCGCGCTTCGGCCACCTCGAAGGGGTGCGGATCGCCGGCCGTCCGCGCCACCTGGAGCTGCTCCCGTACGCCGTGAGCCGCGCGCGCTACGTCGACGCCAAGACGGGCGACCCGTTCCACGACGGGAGCGAGATGGACTACCGCGTCGGCGCCGACGTCAAGTACCTGCTCACCTCGAATCTCACGCTCGACGCGACCTTCAACCCCGACTTCGGCCAGGTCGAGGTGGACCCCGCGGTCGTGAACCTGAGCGCCTTCGAGACCTTCTACCCGGAGCGGCGCCCCTTCTTCATCGAGGGGAGCGGGCTGTTCGACTTCGGGAGCTTCAACTGCTTCTTCTGCAGCAACGTCTCCTCGCTCGACGCCTTCTACTCACGGCGCATCGGCCGCGCGCCGCACCTCGCCGGCTGGGTACGGGACAACTCCGACTACGCCGACATCCCCGAGAGCTCCACCATCCTTGGCGCCGCCAAGATCACCGGGCGCACGGGGAGCTACTCGGTCGGCATGCTCGACGCGGTGACGCGCCGCGAGCGCGCGGAGTACGTGAGCGGCGACGACCCGCGCGTGTCCCGGGAGGTCGAGCCGCTCTCCAACTATTTCGTCGGCCGCGTGAAGCGCGACTACCGCGGCGGCGATGTCGTCATCGGCGGCATCGCCACCTCGACGCTGCGCTCGCTCGGCGACTCCCTCGCCGCGACCCGCATGTCGCGCCACGCCGAGGTGCTGGGGCCCGACTGGGTGGTGCAGTGGAGCCAGAAGCGCTACTCGTTCATGGGGAGCGCGCTCCTCTCCAACGTGGTCGGCGACAGCGCCGCGATCCGGCGCGCCCAGTACGGGAGCGCGCGCTACTTCCAGCGCCCCGACCGCAAGGCGGGGACGAACGGCCTCTTCTCCGACCGCCTCGACCCGGCGGCGACGGCGCTGCGCGGCTACGGCCTCTACTCGCGCCTCGCCAAGGACGCCGGCACCTGGCTCTGGGAGGGCGCGGTCAACCTACGCAGCCCGGGCTTCGAGACGAACGACCTGAGCTTCCTCACGCGCGCCGACTACGTCTGGCACAACGCGAACATCGCCTACAACCGCACCACGCCGACGCGCTGGTTCCGCAACCTGTTCGCGAGCGTCGGCGGCCAGCAGCAGCTCAACTACGACGGCGACCTCACCGACCGCCAGTACCAGGCGTACGTCGGCGGCGACCTGCCGAACTTCTGGAACGCGAACACGTTCTACATCTACCACCCCACGGTGTTCGACGATGGGCTGACGCGCGGCGGCCCCGTGGTCAAGAAAGCGGGCTATCACTATGCGCAGGCCACCGTGCGCACCGACGCGCGCCGGCCGGTGGTCGTCGAGACCCGGGTGAACAGCTCCACCAACCTGCGCGAGCACCTCGGGCGCGACTTCGCGGCCACCACCACCGTCCGCTTCAAGCCGCGCTCGAACGTCTCGATCAGCCTCGGCCCCTCGTACACCCTCGACCACAGCCCGAACCAGTACGTCGAGACGATCGACACGTCGGCGGCGCCGGGCTTCTACGGCGAGCGCTACGTCTTCTCGTCCATCGTGCAGAGGATCGTCTCGATGAACACGCGCCTCAACGTGACCTTCACGCCGGGGCTCACCCTCGAGCTGTTCGCGCAGCCGTTCATCGCCAGCGGCGACTACTTCGACTTCAAGGAGTTCGCCGCCCCGCGCACCCAGCGGAAGCTCGTCTACGGCCGCGACCTCGGCACGATCACCCCGGTGCGCACCGCCGCCGGCGCCGACAGCGCGTACGTCGTGACCGACGGCCGCGGCGCGTCGCCCTTCTCCTTCGAGAACCCGGACTTCAACTCGCGCTCGCTCCGCGGCAACGCCGTGCTCCGCTGGGAATACCGCCCGGGCTCGACGCTCTTCTTCGTCTGGACCCAGGAGCGCAGCGCCGACGCCCCGACCGGCGTGGGTGACTTCGCCCTCGACCGCGACCGCCGCGCCCTCTTCCGGGCGCACCCGGACAACGTCTTCCAGGTGAAGGTCAACTACTGGCTGGGGAGGTAGTCGGGGGGCCCCGGCAGTCGCCGGGGCCCCTGTCCCGCGATCAGCAGTGCGATCGCTCCACCGCCCCCGCCGAGCAGTTCACCGCCACGTCGTACAGCTCGCGTGACGGGGCGCCGACGAGCACGTCGACGAACTTCGCAAGCTGTTCCTGATAGTAGCCGTTGGCCTCGGCGGCGGTGGCCGAGTCGTGCGAGTCCCAGTAGGTGATCGAGACGGCGAACTCGCCCCCGTCCTCGACAAGCAGCATCGCCCCGCGGAACCCGTCCTGGATCTCGGCGGCCGGAACCACCTGGTCGCGGTAGATGCGCTGGACATCGGCCATCTTGCCCGGACGGATCGCGACGTATGTCAGTCGGGCGTGCATCGTGCCTCCTCCCGTGTCCTCACGTGTCCGCGCGTTGCGTCGGCTCGCGCACGTACGCGGCCGGCTCGCCAACATGATGGCGGCGAAACGGGGCCGCAAGACGGGATAGATTCCGCACGCCGCCCTCGCCCCAGCGCCCCGAACAGCGAGCACCGCTCTCCGTGCCTCTCCCGATCCCCGCTCCTCACGCCTCCGGCCAGACGACCACGACGGCACTCCCCCTCTACTGGGCGGCCTACGGCGTGCCGGGCGCGCCGCGCGCGCTCGTCCTGCATGGCGGCCCGGGGGCCGACCACCAGTACCTCCTGCCGCAGATGCTCCGGCTGGGGGAGGGTCCGGCCGCGCGCGAGCTCCTCTTCTACGACCAGCGCGGCGGCGGCCGGTCGAAGAGCGACGACCGCACGCCCGTCACCTGGCGCGCCCACGTCGACGACCTCGCCGCCGTCGCCCGCGAGCTGATACCGGCGAGCGAGCCGCTCACCATCGTCGGCTACTCCTGGGGGGGCCTGCTCGCACTCCTCTACACGATCGAGGCGGCCCGCGACCCTCGGCTCCCCCGGCCCCAGTCCCTCGTCCTCCTCGACCCCGCCCCGGTCACCCGCGACTACCGCCGCGAGTTCGAGGCGGAGTTCGCGCGGCGGCAGCAGGGTCCGGCGGTGCAGGCGCTGCGCGAGGAGCTCGCCGCGTCGGGGCTGCGCGAGCGCGACCCCGACGTCTACCGCCAGCGCGCCTTCGAGCTGAGCGTGGCCGGCTACTTCGCCGACCCGGCGCATGCCCGCGACCTGACCCCGTTCCGCGTCGTCGGCCGCGTGCAGCAGTCGGTCTGGGAGAGCCTCGGCGACGAGCACGGCGACTTCGACCTCCGCCCCGCCCTCGAGCGCGCCTTCGCCGCCCTCCCCGCCCTCCGCACCCTCGTCGTCCACGGCCGCGAGGACCCGATCCCGCTCGCCTCATCCACCGACGTCGCCCGCGCGGCGGGAGCGGAGTTGGAGGTGATCGAGAACGCCGGGCACGTGCCGTACGTGGAAGGAGCGGAGGCGCTCTTTCCGGCGATCGAGCGATTTCTCGAAGCGAACTGAACGGGAGAGGGGCGGACCCTCCGCCGCAGCTTCGGCATATATTCCACCCATGGACTCCCGCACCGCCGCCCACGTCCTGAACCGGATCGCCGCGCTGCTCGAGCTCAACGGGGAGAGCCGCTTCAAGTCGCGCGCGTACCAGACGGCGGCGAGGGCACTCCTGGCGATCGACGCCGACGACATCGCGCCGCTGCTCCGCGGCGGGGAGCTCGAGGCGATGCCGGGGCTCGGGCCGGCCACCCTCTCGGTGCTGCGCGACCTGGTGGAGACGGGGGACTCCGAGTACCTCGAGCGGCTCCAGGAGGACACCCCCGAGGGGCTCCTCGAGATGCTCCGCGTCCCCGGGCTCGGCACGGCGAAGATTCACCTCATCCACCAGGGGCTCGGGGTCGAGACGCTCCAGGAGCTGGAGCAGGCGGCGCGCGACGGGCGCCTCGCCTCGCTGCCGCGCTTCGGCGCGAAGACGGCGGAGAAGATCCTCAAGGGGATCGCGTTCCTGAAGGAGACGGGCGCCCTCGTCCTCTTCCCCCACGCCCGCGCCGAGGCCGAGCGGCTGCTCGCCGGCGTCCTGCGCCACCCCGACGTCGAGCGGGCCGAGATCGCCGGCTCGGTACGGCGCCGGCGCGAGGTCGTGCGCGACGTGGACATCGTCGCCGCCTGCTCGTCCTCCCCGGCGCGCGTCGCGCAGTCGTTCGCCCACGCGCCGGGCGTGCGCGAGGTCGTCGGGGGCGGCGGACGGTCGCTCGCCATCCGCTTCGTCGACGGCACGCTCCTCAACCTCTACTGCGTCGCCCCGGCGCGCTTCGGCATCGCCCTCTGGCGCGCCACGGGGAGCGAGGAGCACGTGGCCGACGTCGCCCGGCGCGCCGCGGAGCGCGGCTTCACGCTCGCGGAGGACGACCTGCTCGACGCCGGCGGCGCCCGCGTCCCGGTGCCCGACGAGCGCGACCTCTACGCCGCGCTCGGCCTCGCCTACGTCCCCCCCGAGCTGCGCGAGGGGCGCGGCGAGGTGGCGGCCGCGGCCGCCGGCCGGCTCCCCTCGCTCCTCCAGTACGGCGACATCCGCGGCGTCCTCCACTGCCACTCGCACTACTCCGACGGCAGCTCGGCGATCGTCGACATGGCCGTCGCGGCGCGCGAGCGGGGCTGGAGCTATCTCGGCGTCTCCGACCACTCGGAGAGCGCCTTCTACGCCGGCGGCCTCAAGCCCGACGACGTGCGGCGCCAGCACGACGAGATCGACCGCGTCAACGACGAGATGCGCGCCGGGGGGAGCGGCTTCCGCGTCCTCAAGGGGATCGAGGCCGACATCCTCCCCTGCGGCCGCGTCGACTACAACGCCGAGATCCTCGACCGCTTCGACTACGTGATCGGCTCCGTGCACTCCCGCTTCGGCATGAACGAGACGCAGATGACGGGGCGCGTCCTCAAGGCGCTCGACGACCCCCACCTCACGATCCTCGGCCACCCCACCGGGCGCCTCCTGCTGACGCGCGAGCCGTACGCGATCGACATGGAGGCGGTGATCGAGAAGGCCGCCGAGTCGGGTGTGGCGATCGAGCTCAACGCCGACCCCCACCGCCTCGACCTCGACTGGCGCCTCTGCCGCGCGGCGAAGACGCAGGGCGTCCGCATCGAGATCGGCCCCGACGCCCACTCGGCGCCCGGTCTCGACAACGTCGAGATCGGAGTCGGGATCGCGCGCAAGGGATGGCTGGAGCGAGACGACGTGCTGAACGCCGGGACGGCGGAGGAGGTGCTCGCGTTCGCGGAGCGTCGGCGGCGCTCGGCCAGCCACGGTATCGGGCGGAGCGAGCGCGGAGCGCGGAGCGTGGAGGGGGCGCCGTCGCATGAGTAAGCGCAGCTCCGGCGCTCCCCGCCAGCCGCTCTCCCGACAGAAGCCTGGCAAGACGGCGTCCAAGGGACCGCCGGTGAAGACGCCGGGCACCACCAAGCGGCCCGCCGGCGGCCGCGGCGCGCCGACGCCCCCTCCACGCTCCCCGCTCCCCGCTCGCTCCGGGTCCGCGGGGAGCGTCCCCAAAAAGCGCGCGCGCCCGGGTCGCGACCTCGACGCCCACGCCGCCGACGTCTTCGATCGCCTCTCCGCCGCCCACCCCGACGCGCACTGCGAGCTCGATCATGCGACGCCGCTCCAGCTCCTCGTCGCCACGATTCTCAGCGCGCAGTGCACCGACAAGCGCGTCAACATGGTGACTCCGGTGCTGTTCGACCGCTTCCCGACCGCCGCCGCGCTCGCCGCCGCGCCGCAGGAGGAGGTGGAGGAGATCATCAGGAGCACCGGCTTCTTCCGCAACAAGGCGAAGAGCATCATCGCCATGGCGAACGCGCTCCTCGAGCGTCACGGCGGCGAGGTCCCGGCGTCGATGGACGACCTCGTGAAGCTGCCGGGCGTCGGCCGCAAGACGGCCAACGTGATCCTCGGCAACGCCTTCGGCGTCAACGAGGGGATCGTCGTCGACACCCACGTCGGCCGCCTCGCCACCCGGCTCGGGCTCACGACGGAGACCGACCCGGTGAAGGTGGAGCAGGCACTGGTGCCGCTCTTCCCGCGGGAGCGGTGGGCCATGCTCGCGCACGTCCTGATCTTTCACGGACGCCGCGTGTGCGACGCGAAGAAGCCGCGCTGCGGGGAGTGCGTGGTGCGCGACGTCTGCCCGTCGGCCGTCGCGTAGCCGCCGGCCGCGACTTTCCGGACGACGCCTCCGCGCTGCGCGGGCCGCGCAGCGCGCGGCTCCCGCCGCGGGGGGCCACCCCTTAGCTTTGGGCCAGGCCTGAACCGGGATCTCTCATGGCAAAGACAGCCACCTTCGACACCAACAAGGGGACGCTCGTCGCCGAGCTCTACGACGACGCCGCCCCGAAGACCGTCGCGAACTTCGAGAAGCTCGCCAACTCGGGCTTCTACGACGGCGTGAAGTTCCACCGCGTCATCCCGGAGTTCGTCGTGCAGGGGGGCGACCCGTACTCCAAGGGAGGCGAGCACGCCAAGGGACCCGTCGGCACCGGCGGGCCGGGCTACACCATCCCCGACGAGCTCAAGGGGAACCCGCACAAGCACGAGATCGGCGCGCTCTCGATGGCGCACGCCGGCCCCAACACCGGCGGCAGCCAGTTCTTCATCGTGCTGAGCGAGACGAACACGCGTCATCTCAACGGCGTCCACACCGTCTTCGGCAAGGTCACGAAGGGGCTCGACGTCGTGCAGCAGATCCGCCAGAACGACGTCATGAACAAGGTCCGCGTCGAGTAGCGCGGCGATCCTCCAAGGAATGACTCACACCATGGCAGACCACTCGCACGGCCACGCGCACGCCCACGCCGGCACCGACCGCGGCGCTGTCTTCACGGGCCTCCTCGCCGGCGCCATCCTCGTCGGCGCGATCCTCTACGGCACCGTCCTCGCGACGAACGCGAAGTTCGCCGGCGAGAAGGGCGCCGAGGCGCACGCGGCGACGACGAAGTAGCGGCGCGCCGCGCCGCCGCGCCCCGGTCGGTGCGCAGCTCCGCCGACCGGAGCGGCGGCTGGCGCGGACCGCTCCTGTGGATCGCTCGACTCGAATGCGAAGCTCCCCCCACCCGGCCGGGTGGGGGGAGCTTCGACGTTCATGGCGACGATCGACGACGTCGCCGCCGCTCCCGCGCCGCGCGTGGACGGAGTGCCGCGATGGCGCGGGCCGGCGCCAGGCGCCGGCCTGTGTGCTGCACTCGCCGTCGGCGGCCCGCGGCACGCTCGGTGCGCCTCAAGCAGGACGGCGTGCCGATCATCGGCTTCACCTGGTACTCGCTCACCGACCAGGTGGACTGGGACAGCGCGCTCCGCGAGGACCGGGGCCACGTCCACCCCGTCGGCCTGTTCGACCTCGACCGCCAGATCCACCCCATCGGCGAGACGTACAAGCTGCTCATAGAGCAGTGGAGGGAGTTGATGGATACGATGGGGATCTGCGTGGACGTCGGTTGAACGGGGGGAGGGAGAAGGGCTGTAGGGCAGTCTTGCGCTATTACTGACCCGTCAGTAAGTTACCGCCCTTCGCTGCGGGACGCGCAATCTGGAACTTCGGGAGTGCGCGTCCTCTTTCTTTTTCGCAATAACTGACTGAATGGTCGGTTATCAGGAGATCTCTCCAATGGACGCCGCCGAATCGAACCAGGAGCCGCGCTGGCGCCGCCTCCCGGAAGAGCGGCCTCGACAGATCATCGAGGCCGCCCTCGAGGTCTTCGGCGAGCACGGACTCGGCCAGGCACGCCTCGAGGACATCGCCAGGCGCGCCGGCCTCTCCAAGGGAACGATCTATCTCTACTTCCCCAACAAGGAAGAGCTCTTCCGCGAAGTCGTGCGCTCCACCCTCGTCGCCCGCATCGAGGAGGCCGAGCAGGAGCTGTCGCGCCGCAGTGGAGAGACGGCCACCGAGCAGCTCTCCGACTACATGACCGGGTGGTGGAAGTACCTCAGCTCCCCGGGCTACAGCACGCTCTACCGGTTGGTCATCGGCGAGCTGCACCGCTTCCCCGACCTCGCCAGGTTCTACGCCGACGAGGTCGTCAGCCGCGCCCACACGCTCGTCGCGAGCGTCGTCGCCCGCGGCGTGGAGCGCGGTGAGTTCCGCCAGGTCGACCCGCTCGTCGCGGGCCGAATGATGTCGTCGATGCTCATCTCGCACGCCCTCTGGTGCAGCAAGCGCGAGATCTTCAAGCACGTCACGGCCGCGTCCGAGGAGCAGATCCTCTCGCAGCTGAAGGACTTCGTCTTCCACTCCCTGCGCCCCATCCCGTCGGCCGCGCCCACGCCGGCCGCTTCGACGCACGAGCCCCAATGAACTCCATCGCCAACGCCGCCGGCTCCGCACGCCGCGCCAGCGCGCTGACGCTCACCGCGGCGCTCCTCGGCGCCGCCCTGTCCGCGACCGCTCCCCGCCCCGCCACCGCGCAGGACAGCACGCGCGCGCCCGCCCTCCCCCCCCAGGACACCACGCCGCGCGTCCCCGCCACGTCGCCGACCGCGGTGCGCGCCTCCGTCGCGCTGCCGCCGGCGCCCGGCGGGCCCCCTCCGCGCGCCCTCACCCTCGGCGAGGCCGCGCGCCTCGCCGCCCGCCAGAGCGCGCTTGCCGAGGCCGCCCGCTACCGCGTGGACGAGGCCCAGGCGCGCGCGACGCAGGCGCGCTCGGCGCTCCTGCCGAGCCTGAGGGCGACGGCGAGCGACGGCAAGCGGACGTTCAACACGGCGTCCTTCGGCCTCCCCCTGCCCGGCGTCCCGCCGACGGGCGCCGTGATCGGCCCGGTGCGGAACGTCGACGTCCGCGGCCGCGTCGAGGCGAACGTGCTCGACGTCGCCGCGGTCCAGCGCCTGCGCGCGGCGCGCACCCAGGTGCGCAGCACCAGCGCCGAGGCGACCAACAGCGCCGAGCAGGCGGCGCAGATCGCCGCCGGCGCCTACCTGCGCACCCTGCGCGCCGACGAGCTCGTGCGCGCGCGCTCGGCCGACTCGGCGCTCGCGTTCGACCTCCTCCAGATCGCGGGCCACCAGCTCACCGCCGGAGTCGGCGTCGGCCTCGACGTGACGCGCGCCCAGGCCCAGCTCGCGCAGGCGCGCGCGCAGCTCATCGCCGCCCGCAACGAGAGCGACCGCGCGCACCTCGACCTGCTGCGCTCGCTCGGGCTGACGCTCGAGACCTCGGTGGCGCTCAGCGACTCCCTGGCCGGCCTCGCCACGGTGGACTCGCTGCCGAGCGAGACGGAGGCGATCGCGCGCGCCCTTCGCGCGCGCCCCGACGTCCGCGCGGCCGACGAGCAGCTCGCCGCCGCGCGGCAGCAGGTCTCGGCCACGCGCGCCGAGCGCCTGCCGACGCTCGGCGTCTTCGGCGACGACGGCGGCAACGGGCTGAACTATGGCCACCTGCTCAACACCTACACCTACGGCGTGCAGGTCTCGGTGCCGGTCTTCGAGGGCTTCCGCCGCGAAGGGCGTGTCGAGGAGCAGTCGGCGGTCGCCCGGGAGCTCGACGTCCGCGCCCGCGACATCCGCCAGCAGGCGTCGATCGAGGTCCGTGGCGCGCTTCTCGATCTGGCCTCGGCGCGCGAGCAGGTGGACGCGACGCGCGAGCGCCTCCGACTCGCCGACCAGGAGCTCGCGCAGGCGCGCGACCGCTTCCGCGCCGGCGTGGCCGGCAACGCGGACGTGATCACGGCCTCGATCAACCTCAACACCGCGCGGAACTCCGTGATCGACGCGCTGACGGCGTACCAGAACGCCCGCGTGTCACTGGCGCGGGCGACGGGGAGCGTCACCGAGCTGCCCTGACCGCGTGACGCGAGCGGCTGGCCGCTCGCACCTCCACTCCCGCTTCTCCCGCTCCACACGACTACTACCGATTCCGACCGAAGGATCTCCTCTCATGGCAACCGCAACGCAGCAGGACGTCGCGCAGCAGCAACCGCAGCCGGCCGCTCAGCCCCAGGGTGAGGCGCCGCGCCGGCCGGCGCCGGTGGCGCCGCCGAGCTCGAAGCGCAAGTTCGTCCTCCCCATCGTCGCCATTCTCGCCGTGCTCGCCCTCGGCTGGGCATTCAAGAAGTGGAGCTTCGCTCGCGCGCACGAGTCCACCGACAACGCGCAGGTGGCCGGCCACGTGATCCCGGTGCTCGCGAAGGTGGGGGGCTACGTGCAGACGGTCACCGCCGACGAGGACACGCCGGTGAAGGAGGGGCAGACGATCGTGACGATCGACCCCGCCGAGTACCGCGTGCGTCTCGCGCAGGCCGAGGCCGACCTCGCGGCGGCGCGGGCCGGGGCGGGCGCCGGCGGCGGCGTCGGGCAGGCGCAGGCCACGGTGCAGACCGCGGCCGGCCAGCG
>JBJMNL010000125.1:0-2967 GCA_045804285.1 Gemmatimonadaceae bacterium | reverse complement strand
TCGGCTGGCCCGATTCCCACGGCGATGCTGGTCGAGCTCCGATACGCCACGAGCCAGCGCGCGATGGCGTTCTGAGTGATGAGTTGTGAGTGATGAGTGACGGGGAGTGGCGCGCCGGGCGCGCACCGCGACCCCGCCAGCTCGGGGCGCGGGTGAGGCGCGGCGCCCGCCCCGCGCGCGGGCCGCCGCCCGGCGCGCTACTCACGACTCACAACTCACAACTCATCACTCACGACGGCGTCACGCATCTCGACCCGCCCGTAGGGGCGACCAGTCGAGGGCCGTCCCGGCGCCGTTCCCGCCCCCCTGCCCCCCCTCCCTCCACTACCTTTCCCTCATGTCCCCCCCCGAGCCGTCCTCCGAAACCCGCCGTTGCTCCCGGTGCGGCCGAGCGCTCGCGCCTCACGAGGAGCAGTGCGAGGGGTGCTCGCTCGCCGAGGCCATGGGCCCGCGCGGGGCGCGGCGCTACGGGCGGGCGGCGCTAGTCTTAGGCGTGGTGGCGGCGACGCTCGAGATGGCCGCGCTGCTCTGGTTCCTCTTCCGCTGAGGGACACCGCCGCGAAGGGGGGGCGGAGGTTCCCGGCGGCCGCGCTCGCCACGCTCTGGCCCGCCGGCCCCCACGCTCCTATGTTCTAGCGGTCGGGGCGGGCGCCGGCGCTCGCCCCGACCGCCGTCCGCGACGCCGGCCACGGGCCGCGCGGCACGGACGCCCACCGCTTCACGCGCCGCTCGCGACGCCGCGTTGCACACGCGCGCCTCGGCGCCGGTCTCACGCACCGCCATGAAGACCGCCGAGCAGGACGACGCAGTCGACATCGAGGAGCTGGCCGCGGAGTACATCGTCCTCCGCGAGCTGGGGCGTGGGGCGATGGGTGTCGTCCTTCTGGCCCGGCACCGGCGCGCCGCGCACCTCGCCGCGATCAAGGTCATCCCGCCGAAGTTCACGCGCGACGAGGACGCGCTCCAGCGCCTCGCCCGCGAGGCGCGCACGGTGAAGCGGCTGCAGCACCCGAACATCGTCCGCTACTACGAGTTCCGCCGCCTCCGCGCCGGCGGCTACGCGCTCGTGATGCAATACGTGCCGGGCGAGACGCTGGCCGCCCTGCTCGGCCGCACGCCGCGGCTGCGCGTCGAGCAGGCGGAGAGCATCCTCCGCGAGCTCGGGCGCGCGCTGGAGTTCGCCCACGCGCTCGGCGTCGTGCACCGCGACGTGAAGCCACAGAACGTCCTCATCGACGGCGAGACCGGGACGGCGCTCCTCTCGGATTTCGGGATCGCGAAGTCCACCGAGGGGGACTCCGATCTGACGATGACCGGGATCGCCATCGGGACGCCGTCCTACATGTCCCCCGAGCAGATCGAGGGGCAGCCGCTCGACGGGCGGAGCGACCTGTACAGCCTCGGGCTCGTGGGCTGGGAGATGCTCACGGGCGCGCGCCCGTGGGCCGGCGAGAGCCTGTACGGCGTCATCTACAAGCAGAAGCACGAGCGGCTGCCGAGCGTCGACTCGGTGCGCGACGACGTGCCGCCGCGCCTGCGGCTCGCCCTCGAGGCGGTGCTCCAGAAGAACCGCAACCTGCGCTGCGCGACGGCGAGCGAGTTCCTCCAGCAGCTCGCCTCCGACCAGCCCACGCCGGCGACGGCGCGGCGGATGGCGCGGGTGGAGAGCGCGCCCCCCGTCGAGCACGTGGCCGCGGCGACCGACGCGGCCGCGGAAGGGGAGGAGCGCGCGCGCGCCCTCGCCGCCTGGCGCTCGAGCAGGAGCGCCGAGGCCGGGGCGACGGTGCAGTTCCCCATGTCCGCCGAGCGGCCCGCCAGGGCCGCCGCGACGGAAGGGGACTCGCGCGAGGAGACGTCGGGCGCGCCGCCGGCCGCGGCGGCGCCACATCTGCCGCATCTGCCGCATCTGCCACATCTGCCTCATCTCGCGCTGCTGGCGGGGCCGGCCGCGCCACGGTGGCGCACCGCGGCGCTCACCGCCGGGGCCCTCGTGGCGCTCCTCGGCGCGGGCGCGATCGGCGCCCTGACCGCGAGCCGGCGCGCGTCGGACGGCTCGCGTCAGCGGATGACGACGACACGCCCGGTGCAGACGCCCGCCCCCGCGGCGCCGCGCGCGACTGAGAAGGCGACGTCCGAGCCGCCCCGCGCGGCGCCCGTGGTCGTCTCGGCGACGGCGCCCGGGTCGCGCACCGCGGGCCGCGGATCACCGTCGACCCGCCCGCCGACTCCGGTCGCTCAGGCTCCGGTCACCCGGGCGCCGGCCGCCCGCCCGGCGGGGAGCGCGAGCGCGCCGGTGACCACGCCCGCCGTCGCCCGGGCGACCCCGCCACTCGCCGATCGGATCGGCGCGCTCGGCGCGGTGCCGGTGGCCAGGCCGGCCGTGGTCCGGACGCCGGCGGTCGTCGCCCCGCCGCCCACCCTCGCGAGCGCCAACGTCCACTACGCCGACCGGAAGTTCGCGCGCGCACGCGTGCTGGTGGACAGCGCGGTCGCGGTCGCCCCGCGCGCGGCCGACGCGTACGCGCTCCGGGCGCGCGTGCTCCTGCAGCAGGGGCAGTTGCGCCAGGCGTGGTCGGACGCGGAGATGGCCGCGCGGCTGGGCGACGGCGCGGTCGCCGAGGCGGTGACCGCCATGATCGAGGCGAAGGCGCGCGACAGCGTCGCGGCCCGGCGGCGGGTCGCCGCGCTCGCGGCCTCGCTGAAGCAGCAGTCGACGCTCGGTGTACCGGAAGGCACGCACCTCGCCATGGCGATGGCATCGCTGGGAGACCAGCGCGGCGCGCTGGACGCGCTGGAGCGCGTGCGGCCGGCGAACGCGGCCTTCCGGCTCGCCCTCCAGGACCCAGCGTTCGACCGGCTGCGCGGGGCGCCGCGCTTCCGCGCGCTCCTGCGCCCGCGGCGCGGGGACGCCCGCGCCGAGGCGCGCCCCTGAGCGCTTCTCGCGAGCCCGCGGCGGCGCCGCGCGAG
>JBJMNL010000124.1:0-9714 GCA_045804285.1 Gemmatimonadaceae bacterium | reverse complement strand
GCTCGAGCCGGTCGGGGCTGTCGGTAATGCGGTGGGCGAGGACGTAGCGGCTGTGCTGCACACAGCTCGCGAGCAGCGCGCGGTGCTCGCGGTAGTCGAGCAGCTCCGAGTTGCGGAAGGTGTCGTACACGTAGAACCGGCGCTCGCGCTCCGCGAGGTCGAGCAGCGCGCGGTGGACGTCGGGGAGTCGCCGCCCGAAGCTGTAGAAGTCGATCGTGCGCGGCGGCGGCGACGGGCAGGGGGCGAAGCGCAGGGCGTCGACTCCCATCGGCAGGAAGGCGCAGGGGCGGCCGACGACGCGCTGCAGCGCCGGCACCGTGGCGCCGATCGAGACGAAGATCTGGTCGAACTGCTCGAGGAGCGGGAAGTAGGGGCCGTAGATGCCGCGCTCCGTCTCGCGCGGCCAGAGCTCGACCAGGAGGCAGACCGCCTTGCGGCAGCGCTCGCGCCAGCGCGCCAGCCTGTCGAGGTAGGAGAGGTGGACCGGCCAGTGGAAGATGGCGAAGAAGAGGTCGTACTCTCCATCCACCTCCAACGGGTCGATCGTGTACCACTCCTTGGCCATGCCGAGCGTGCGGCGGGCGAAGTTCAGCGCCTGACGCGCGACCAGGCGGGGGCCCGCGGGCATCGCGGCCGGCGGCGCGAGGAGGCGCACGTCGTCGGCCGCCATGACCACGTCCTCGAACTCGTACTGCGACGACTGCCACTTGGGCTGCTCGACGTTGCGCTCCGAGAAGAGCAGCACGCGAGGCCGGCGGCTCGCCCCCGCCCCATTCTCTCCCCCGCTCACGCCGGCGCTCCGTCGGCCGGTGCTGCGTCGGCCGGCGCTGCGTGGGCCGGCGCCGCCGGTGGCCGGGGCGCGGAGAGGACGACGCGCGGCGGGGGGACGACGACGATGGCGCCGGCGGGGACGTTCGTCGTGACGACCGCGTTCGGGCCGATGCGGGCACCGTCGCCGACGCGGATCGCGCCAATGAGCGCGGCGCCGGCCCCGACCTGCACGCCGTCGCCGATGGTCGGGGCGCCGGAGGCGCGCGCGGGGTTCACCCCGCCGATCGTCACGTTCTGCCGGATGACGCAGTCGTCGCCGATCCTCGCGCCCGGGTGGATGACGATGCCGCTCTGGTGCGAGAAGCGGAGCCGGCGCCCGACGGTGGCGGTGTGCGGGAGCTCGATGCCGTACAGGTTGCGGACCCAGACGTACATCAGGGCGTGCAGCGGCGCGGTGAGGAGGCGGAGCGCGCGCGGGAGCGTGGCCTGCCAGGCCCCGAAGCGGTACGCCGCCATGGCGTGGAAGCCGGGGCGGAGCCACTGGCGGTCGTGCGCCAGCCAGTCCTCGTGAACGCGTGCCAGCAAGGTCCAGGCTCCGCCGCCGTTCACGCGACCGTCGCCTCCGCGGACCCCACCGGCGCGGACCCCACCGGGGAGTCGTCGGGCAGCACGGGCTCCCCGGAAACGCCGGCGGCGAGCGCGTCGAGGCGGCGCCGGCGCGCGCGCATCGCCGCCGTGTGCGGGAGCCCGACGCTGTCGAGCACGCGCTCCCAGCGGTAGAGCCAGTCGTGCCGGCGCAGCGCGTTGAGCACGTTGTTCCGGCTCGCGGCCGCCAGGCGCTCCGGCTCGGCGTCGAGGGCGGCGAGCACCCGGCGCACGTCGGTGGTCTCGTACGGGATCTCGATCGTCGCGTCGGGCCAGTCGAAGCACTCGTCGTACTCCGGGCAGCGCGGGGCGGAGCCGATCAGCACCGCGCCCCCGGCCGTCCCCTCGAACCAGCGCGTGGCCAGCCCCTCCTCCCCGCCGGTGAGCGACCTGCGCTGCTCGTTGATCCGGTAGGCGACGAAGTAGCGGCTCCGCTTCGCGAAGTTGGCCTGGAGGAGCCGGTGCGAGCGGTAGTCGTAGATCTGGCCGTCGATGGTGTCGTACAGGTAGAACAGCTCGTCACGCTCCGCCATCCGCAGGAGCGCGTCGTGCGTGGAGGGGGAGCGGCGGCCGACGCTGTAGACGTCGATCGTGCGCTCCGGGAGCCGCGGGTAGGGGCAGAACTTGATCGCGTCCGCGGCGAGGGGGAGGAAGGCGAGCGGCGCGTCCGTGTGCGGCGCGACGTTCTCGATGCTGCGACCGTTGAAGAGGAAGACCTGGTCGAACTGGTCGAGCATCCGGAGATACTTGAGATTGAACCGGATCTCCGGCGACCACATCTCGACGACGTAGGCGACGGCCTTCTTGCAGCGCTTGCGCCACCCCGGGATCTTGTCGAGGAAGGCGAGGCTGTGCGGGAAGTGGAAGACCGCGAAGAAGAGGTCGTACTCCCCGTCGATCTCCGTCTCGTCCACCGGCCACTCCTTGGTGCTGCCGACGAGCTCGCGCAGGGCGTTGCCGCCGCGCTGCGCGAGCTCGTGGAGCTCGTTCCGCGAGTTGCGCCGCGGGGCGATCATGCGGACGCGGTCCACCTCGGCGATCACGTCCTCCCACTCGTACTGCGGCACCTGGAACTTGGGCAGGCGGAAGTTCCGCTCCGAGAAGAGCAGCACCCGCGCGTCCGGGTGGGCGGCGAGCTCGTAGCACCCCTGGTCGGCGGTGGGAAATTCGATGCGGGACATCAGGGCGAAGTGAGGGCGGCGGGGCTCGACGACGTGGCGCGGCGCGGCTGCGCCGTGGGGGCCGCGGCGAAGCGGGCGTCCTGCTCGGCGCGCAGGCGGTCGGCCAGGCGCTCGGCGGGGAGCTCGACGTCGTCGTAGGTGAGCAGGTGGTCTCTGGGCACCGGGCGGAGGAGGCGGCACCCGTCGGCGAGCCCCATCGGGAGAAGGCGGCCGGCGCGGGCCGCGTCGGCGTTCTCGGCCTGGCCGTAGGCGTGGAAGCCGCCGATGCCGTCGAGGACCGTCCCCGCCGCGAGCGCCGTCTTGGCCGTGGTGACGACGTCGACCAGCGGGGCGCCGAGGGGCGCCATGGCGGCGTCGCCGAAGAGCACCGCCCGCGCGATCGAGAACGGCGTCTCGAAGTGGCAGAGGTGGTAGGGCGTGTAGAAGCTGTAGAGCGGCCCGTCGCCCAGCTTGTAGAGCTTGAGGTAGTGCCGCTGCCTGGGGTCGTCGTGCGGGTGGTCGGCCATGATGTACACGCCGGGGTTCGGCTTCGAGCCGACCGTGTAGTCCACGATCCCCCCCCACGCGAGGAGCTGCGCGTAGTCGTAGCGCGTCGTGAGCTCGTCCACGTGCCCGGGGTGGTCCCAGCCGAGCATGCCGAGCTTCGGCACGCGGAAGCCGGTGGCGTTGGCGACGATCGCCTGCTCGAAGGAGATCTTCGTCCCGTCGGCGAAGCTGGTCACCATCTCCGGCTTCTGCCCCCACTGCTTCGCGAACGCCTGCTGCGTGGCCGGCGTCCGGTAGGGGTCCTGGAGCCCCTTGATGTTGCCGATGACGAGCGGGCGCATCCCGATCCCGGTCACGAACCGGAACAGGTTCACCTGCACGCCCGGCTGGTCGCCGTCGGAGTTGGTGAGCACCACGCCGGCGCGGTCGGCGTACGTCTTGAGGATCGGGCCGACGGTGCCGTCGAGCTCGGCGTTCATCATGACGACGTGCTTGCCGTGCGCGATCGCGTCGAGGACGACGGCGGCCCCGAACTCGACGGCGCCCGTCACCTCGACGACGCAGTCGACGCCGGCGGCGCGGCAGAGGAGCGTCGCGTCCTCGGTGACGGCGGGGCGGCCGGCGTCGATCGCGCGCTCGAGCTGCGCGACGGTGCCGACTTCCACCGGGTCCGCCACGCCCGCCTCCTCGTAGGCGCGGCGCGCCGGCGCGAGGGAGCGGTTGGAGACGGCGACGAGCGTCATTCCCGGGACGGAGTTGACGATCTGGTTGGCGATGCCGCGCCCCATGAAGCCGGCGCCTACCATCGCGACGCGGATCGGCGTCCCGGCGGCGGCGCGCGCCCTGAGCGCCCGGTCGACGATGATCATCGGGGGCCCCCTGCCCCGTCGCCACGCGCCCCGTCGCCACGCGCCCCGCGGGCGCCGACGACCGGGGAGCCGAGGGCGGGCGAGGACGCGCCGGGGACGAGGAGCGGCCAGGCGCGGTCCTTGTCGGAGATCACGTCGACCGGCGCCGGCCACTCGATGCCGAGCGCCGGGTCGTCGTAGCGCAGCCCGCGCTCGTTGCCCGGCGCGTAGAACTCCCCCACCAGGTAGGTCACCTCGGCGCGGTCGGTGAGCGTCAGGTAGCCGTGGGCGAAGAGGTCCGGGACGTAGAGCGAGCGGCGGTTCTCCTCGCTCAGCTCGACGGCGAAGTGGCGCAGGTAGGTGGGCGAGCCGGGACGCAGGTCGACGATCACGTCGTGGATCGCGCCGCGCGTGCAGCGCACCAGCTTCGGCTCGGTGGCGGGCGCCGCCTGCCAGTGCATCCCCCGCAGCGTCCCCCTGCGCTCGTTGTAGGCGACGTTGCTCTGGGCGACGGCGGTGCTCAGCCCGTGCGCCTCGAACTCCCGCTGGCAGAAGGTGCGCGCGAAGAAGCCGCGCACGTCGCCGCGGGGCTCGATGTCGATCAGGAACGCGCCGGCGAGCGGCGTCTCGGCGAAGAGCATCACGCAGTCCAGAAGAAGTCGGAATCGATCTGCTGGGTGCGGATCAGGTGCTCGAGCTGCTTGAGGCGCGTGAACCCCGGGGCGTCGAAGAGCGCGGGGGTCATGTCGATGCGCTTGAAGACCTCGTGGAGCTGCCGCGCGCCGCGCTCGGCGTCCCAGTCGCAGGAGAAGCCGGGGAGCCGCTCGTGGATCTTGTCGAACGACACGCGGTAGCTGCGGTTGTCGGCGCCGCCGGGGCCGAAGTTGAGCCGGCACCCGGGGAAGACGGACGCGACGATCTCGGCCACCTCCCTGACGCGGTAGTTGTGGCGCGTGTCGCCGACGTTGAAGACCTGGCCGTGGACGACCTCGCGCGGGGCGTCGAGGGCGCAGGCGATCGCCTTGCCGATGTCGAGCGCGTGGACGAGCGGACGCCACGGGGTGCCGTCGCTCGTCATCGCGATCCGGCCCGTCGTCCAGGCGAGGCCGGCGAGGTTGTTGAGGACGAGGTCGAAGCGCTGCCGCGGCGAGGCGCCGAACGCCGTCGCGTTGCGCATGAAGGTCGGCGAGAAGCGGTCGTCCGCCATCGCGCCGACGTCGCGCTCGACGAGCGTCTTGCAGACGGCGTACGCCGTCTGCGGGTCGACTGGGGACTCCTCGGTGACGAGGTCGGAGGTCGCCACGCCGTAGACGCTGCACGACGACATGTAGACGAAGCGCGGGACGCCGGCGCGCTTCGCGAGCTCGGCGAGGCGCACCGAGCCCCGGTGGTTGATGTCGTACGTGATGTTCGGCGAGAGCTGTCCGGTCGGGTCGTTCGACAGCTCGGCCATGTGGACGACGGCGTCCATCCCGCGGACGTCGTCCTCCGTGGCCAGGCGCAGGTCCTTGTTCAGGGTCTTCGCCGTGAGGGGCGTGCCGTTGTACAGCCACCCGCTCTTGTAGTAGCCCGTATCCAGCCCCGTGACCTCATGCCCGCGCTGCATGAGGAGGGGCGCGAGCAGCGAGCCGAGATAGCCCTCGGTCCCGGTCACCAGCACTTTCATCGACGCGCGGTCTCCGTTGTCTCGTGCGTTCGGCCGGTCGCCGCGCTCGGCCAGGTCGGGGCGCGGGCGGCCGCTCAGGCGGGTCAGAGGACGGCGACTTCGGGGATCGGCACGACGAACCGCCCGCCCCACTCGCGTACCGCCGCCATCTGTTCCATGATCTCGTCCTTCAGGTTCCAGGGCAAGATGAGCACGTAGTCCGGCCGCTCCGCGAGGATGCGCTCGGGCGGGTAGACGGGGATGTGCGTGCCGGGCAGGAAGGTGCCGTGCTTGTGCGGGCTGCGGTCGACCGTGAAGGGGAGCAGGTCGGCGCGCACGCCGCAGAAGTTGAGGAGCGTGTTCCCCTTGGCCGGGGCGCCGTAGCCGGCCACGCGCTTCCCCTCGCGGCGCGCGCGGATCAGGAACTCGAGCAGCGCGAGCTTGACCTCGACCACCCGCTCGGCGAACGCGCCGTAGGTCTCCACGCGGTCCAGGCCCGCCGCGAGCTCGCGGGCGCGCAGGTCGTGCACTCGCTCGGTGGGCACCGCCGCCGGGTGGTCGGCGTGGCGGGCGTAGATGCGCAGCGACCCGCCGTGCGTCGGGATCTCGTCGACGTCCCAGATCCGCAGGCCGTGCGCGGCGAACACCGCCTCGACGGCGAGCAGCGAGAAGTAGGAGAAGTGCTCGTGGTAGACGGTGTCGAACTCCCGGTGGGCGATGAGCCGGAGCAGGTGCGGGAACTCCATGGTCACCAGCCCGCGCGGCTTGAGCGCGACCGCGAGCCCGCCGACGAAGTCGTTGAGGGCGGGCACGTGGGCGAGCACGTTGTTGCCGATGAGGAGGTCCGCCGCCTTCCCGGCGGCCACGAGCTCGCGCGCGGTCTCGACGCCGAAGAACTTCGTGACCGTCGGGATCCCGGCCTCCTCGGCGGCCCGCGCCACGTTGCGCGCCGGCTCGACGCCGAGCACGGGGATGCCGTGCGCCTTGAAGTTCCGCAGCATGTAGCCGTCGTTGCTCGCCACCTCGACGACCTGGCTGTCGGGGCCGAGTCCGAAGCGCGGGATCACGGCCTCGGCGTAGTCGCGGGCGTGGCGCAGCCAGCTCTCCGAGTAGGAGGAGAAGTAGGCGTAGTCGGTGAAGATCCGCTCCGGGCTCTCGAACTCGTCGAGCTGCACGAGGTGGCACTCGGGGCAGACGAAGAGCTGGAGCGGGTAGAACGGCTCCACCCGGCCGAGGTCCGATGCCCGGAGGTAGGAGTTCGCGAGCGGCGACATCCCGAGGTCGAGAAAGGGACGGCCGATCGGCGTCGCGCAGAAACGGCAGGCGACGGCGGGCTGGCCGGCGGACGACGCGAAGGTCGAGCGCACGGCCGCGGCGGCTCTGCCGGCGCTGCTGGCGCCGACCGCGCCGACGGGCCTGGTCGGCGACGTCGTCATCGGGGGGCTCGTTCGGAAAGGGGTGGAACCGACATGAACGCTCACTGCTGGGGCGGATTCGAGCGGGCACATGGGCACGCTTCGGGCCATGGACGCGCTCGTCTTTTCCGTCCCACTTTCGGCAAAATCACTGGGGATGGGCGACGCGATGGCGGAATCGGCCGCGCGCTCGGCAAAAAGTGTCGCGTAATAGTGTTGCGTTAACGCAACACCAACGCGCGCCGGCAAGAGTGGGCGCGGCGTTCCGGTACCGCTGGGGGAGCGGACCGTTGATACCTTCCCGGCGGGGGGGGCCCCCCGCGCCGGATCAGCGCCCGCGCCGGGTCAGCGCTCGCGCTCCTCGATGAAGCGCTCGAGGGCGCCGAAGTTCTCGAACGCCGCGAGCCCGGTGGGGCCGAAGCGGACGCCGAACTCCGACTCGATCGCGAACATCACGTTCACGTGCTCGAGCGAGTCCCACCCCGGCACTTCGGCCGCCGTCATCTCGTGGCGCAGGGTGATGTCGTCGTTGTTGAACACCGTGCGAAAGACGTCCTCAAGCCGCCGGTGCACCGTCGTCGTGTCGTCCATCCGCAATCACCTCTTCCGGCGCCGCCGACTCGATGAAGCCGCTCTCGATCGGCCCACGCGCCGCCAGGTCGTAGGTCCACGTCGTCACCCCGTCGCGCTCGCCGGCGAGGGTGAAGCCGAACTTGCCGTAGAGATCCTTCACCAGCCCGTTCTTCGCCGTCGGCACGTACGTGCCGCGCAGCACGCGGTAGCCGCGCGCGAGCGCGATCCGCGAGAGACGCGCGAGCATCTCGGCGTCCGCCGTGCGCCCGATCACGCGACAGCTCATCAGCCAGCTGTCGATGTCCAGGGTGTCGCCGTCGGCGACGGCGATCAGCACGCCGACCAGGCCGTGGTCCGCGAAGCGGTCGCTGAGACGCAGGTAGAGGTGCACGCACGACGGGTCGCGCACGAACGCCTCGAGCTGCGGCAGGCCGTGGCGGCGCGTGGTCAGGTTGAACTGGTTGGTCTTGCCGATGAGCTGCGCGATGCGCGGCAGATTGAGCTCGTCGAAGGGGGCGACGACGGCGCGCATGCGCAGCCCGCGGTAGAACTCCTCCACCGAGCCGGCCTCCGCCTCCGCCGCCTGGAGGTCGGCGCGCGCCCGATACTGCGCGGTCCGCTCGGCGTCCTCGGCGGTCAGCGCGCTCGTCTCGAAGAGCAGGTAGCCCGCAAGCGCGCGCGCGTAGAGGGCGGGGTCCTCGGGGAGGGTGACGACGTCGACCTCCGGCAGGAGCTCGCGCACCCCCTGCCGCTCGACCGGGTTGTCGTCCACGAAGACGATCGCGTCGAGCCCCACGTTCAGCCCGCGCGCGATGGCGCGGATGCACTCGCTCTTCGTCCGCCAGCTCGCGACGAACATCGCGACGTCGTCGCGACGGATGCGCATCTCGGGGTGGCGCTCGAAGGGCTCGAGCGCGTCGGCCTCGTTGTTCTTCGAGCAGACGGCGAGCACGACGCCCTTGCGCTTGAGGGCAAGCACGTACTCCTGGAAGGCGGCGTACGCCTCTCCCTCGGGGCTGCCGGCGCCGAGTCGGATGCCGGCGAGCCCGTCCTCGCCCACGACGCCGCCCCAGAGGGTGTTGTCGAGGTCGAGCACGAGCACCTTGCGGCTCAGCCCGAGCTGCGCGGCGATCAGGGCGGCGGTGTGGCGGGCGAGGAGCGGGAGCGCGTCGAGCGCCACGGCCTGCTTCGCGAGGTGCCAGTAGCGCGGGTCGAACCAGCGCTCCTTGCCGACCTGCGAGGCGAGGCGCTCGCAGTCGAGCAGCGCGACCCCGGCGCCGGCGGCGGCCGCCGCCTCGCCGAGCCGCGCGTTGAGGGCGTGCGCCATCGCATGGCGCGACCCGGGGAGCTTGGCGCCCAGATGGCCGAGCGGCGCCTCGGGGGGAATCGCGAAGGCGTGCTGGACGACGCGCGAGCCGGCGGCGGCGGCCGCGTCCCAGAGCGAGGTCCAGCGGCGCAGCTCGCCCTCCACGTCGCGGCCCGGCGCGTCGCTCAGGGCGGGGAGCGCGAGCTCACCGTCGTGCGCGGCGAGGATCACGAAATCGGGGCGGAGCGCGCGCGTGCGGCTCGCCGGGTCGAGCAGCTCCTGGCGGTACTGCCCGTAGGGGGCGTCGTACACGTCGAGGGCGATGCCGGCGTGGAGCGCGGCGAGCCGCAGCAACTGCGCGTACTGCGTGGTGGTGTAGCTGCCGAGGACGGCGGCGGTCGCCCGGCGCTGGACGCGCGGCGCGGCGGCGAGGTCGGCCGCGTCGATCGAGTGGACGACGGCGGCCGCGCCGCGCCAGACGGCGAAGTCGTCGCCCGCCGCGACGACGCCGGCGGCCCACCGGCAGGCCGCGGCGACGTCCCCCGCCCGCTGGTAGGCGCGCGCCAGCTTGAGCGAGACCGCCGCGGCCGGGATCTCGGTCGCCATCGCCTCGGCGAGCAGCGCCGCGGCCTCCGGCGGCGCCTCGTGCGGGGGCGCCTCGTGCTCCCACGGACGAGCGATCATCGCGCCGCGAGCCCACCCCCGCGGCGGCGGGGTGCGACGATGCTGGGGAGGGCGGCGGGACGGCTCATGCAGCGGGAAACGGGTACGGCACGCGAATGGGGCGCGTCGGACCAGTCGTCTACGACGAGGTCCCGGCGGCGCCTGGCGAGCGCGGCAGTCG
>JBJMNL010000123.1:0-2313 GCA_045804285.1 Gemmatimonadaceae bacterium | reverse complement strand
GTAGGTGTCGGCGTAGGTCGGGGCGTAGCGCGCCTGCGCGATCCGCTGGTCGTGCGACCAGTCGTTGGGCGACGCACGCGTCGGGTCGTCGACCACGCGCCCCACCGGCACGAAGGCGTGCGCCGGCCGCGGCTCGTAGCCGACCACGGGCGTGTCGAAGCCGTCGAGCGACCCGATGCGGCGCTCGTCGCGCGACCAGGCGCTCGGCCAGCCGTAGCGGAGCCCGATCTCCTCGACGTCGAACCCCCACGACGTGCCGTGCGGCGACACCGACGCCTTGAACAGCGCCGCGACCGTGCGCCGCGACAGGAACTCGGCCCGCGCCTCGTCCCCGGCGCGCGTGGCGAGGAGCGGGCGCGCGAGCCAGAGGAGGCGCCGCGCCATCCGCTCGCGCCCGGCGCAGTCCAGCCCCTTGTACCGGTCCGCGACGTCGCCGTCGAGCCACGTCGTGAGGTCGGTCCACTCGCAGCGCTCCTTCTCGGGCATGGCCGCGAGCGCCTCGTCGAACGCGGCGACCGACGCCGAGTCGTCGTCGGCGGCGTGCAGGGCGTAGCCGCGCACGGCGTCGCACCACCACCGCGTGCCGCCACACGCGCGCGCCGCCGCCACCGCCTCCTCCGCGCGGCCGGCTTCGACGAGGTAGCGCACGAGCTGCCCCGCGGTCCACCCGTCGCCCGGCACGGCGCTGGCCTGCTCGTGCAGTGCCGCGATGAGCCGCTCGCGCTCGCGCGCGATCTCCTTCGGCTCGGCGGGGGCCGCCGGCTCGTCGTTGCTGTTCCAGTAGCAGAAGCGGCCCACGCGCGCGTCGCACGGGGGGTCGGCGCGCGGCGTCTCGGGGAGGTGGAAGCGCCGGAAGCGCTCGAACCGCGCCTGCGCCTCGCGCACCGGCCCGGGCCCCGGGTCGGGGAGGCTCTGGCCGCGCGCCGCCGGCGCCGCCGCGATCGTCAGGCACGCAATGCCCGCCACCACCGTGACTCGCCGCATCCCCCTCACCTCGCGTTTGCTCTCCCGGGCGAGACACCGACGACCAGGAACCGACCACTGCCCACTGCCTACCGCTCGCGCTCGGCGGTCGACAGCGCCCGGCTGCTGGTTCCTGGTCGTCAGTGTCGGGACATCCGCTACCGGCTCGCCGTCTCCGCCCCCGACTTCGCTCCGCGCCCCGCGGACCGCCGTACCGCGAACACCCCGTTCGTCATGTCGATCCGCACCACCCCGCCGGCGCCGACGTCGCCGCCGAGCATGCCGTCGAGCGAGAAGAGCGTCGGGCTCTGGGTGACGAAGACGAACACGCGCTCGAGGCGGACCGGCGTGTCGCGCACCAGGAGCCGCAGTCGCGGAATGAAGCGACCCTGCACCTTCAATGCCTTGCCGAAGCCGCCGACGTCCTTGCGCTCGCCGAGGTAGGTGCGCGCCTGCGTCTTCACGAGGAGCGGGATCGCCGCATAGCTCTCGTCGGCGCCGGTGTCGAGGCCGAAGTGCACGGGGGTGCCGTCGGCCGCCGAGAGGCGCACGACGGGGTAGCCGAGCCAGAACAGGTTGCGATCGCGCTCGGCGGCGCTGTCGGGTGGGGCGGGGCGGCGGATGGTCGCGCGGCCGGCCGGGTAGTCGAGCTCGAGGTCCATGTGGCGGATCGCGTCGAAGCCGATGATCCCGTCGACGTACACCCGGGACGCGGAGTCGCCGCGCGAGAGGACGAGCTCCTCGGCGCTCACGATCATCGCCGAGTTGTGCTCGATTCTCAGCGCGCCGAGCTCGAGCCGCTCGACCAGGGCCGGCAGCGCGGCGACGCGGCCGGTGGCGGTCACCGCCTCGAGCGAGTCGGTGACGAGCGGCGTCACGCCGGCCGCCACGGCGACGGCCGAGGAGAGGATCGTCAGGCTCGAGCCGGTGTCGAGCCAGAAGCGGTACGGGTGCCCGTTGATGAGCACCGGGATCATCGGGACGCCGGTCTCCGAGCGAGTGAGCTCGAGCGTCACCGGCGCGCGCGGGAAGTCGAAGCGCGCCGCGGGGACGCGGCGGAACGCCCGCGCCCACGCCTCGACGCTCGCCTTCATCGTGGTCGGGTCGGTGCCGGCGGTCGGTGGCACCGCGTCCGTGGCGGCGGGGTCGTGGCGGGTGGAGTCGCCCCCGGAGTCCGCGCGGGCGGCATAGCTCGGCGCGGCGGCGCTCGCGTCGACCGGGACTCCCGCGAGGCCGGCGAGCGCCGACCAGTTGCCGGCGTACTGCAACGTCGCCGTGAGGGCGAGACGCGCGACGCGGCGCACCGCCGAATCACCGGAGACGCGGATCGTCGCGCGGAGCGCGCTGTCG
>JBJMNL010000122.1:0-1904 GCA_045804285.1 Gemmatimonadaceae bacterium | reverse complement strand
GATCACGCGCGACGGTACCCTCGAGACGCGCCGGCAGCGCGCCGTTATTCGGCCGCCGGAGCACCATGACGAGGCAGGGCACGTAAAGGAGCCAGAGCGCCGCGACGCCGACGGCCCGGTAGTAGGCGAGCTCTCGGCTCAGGTAGACGCCGATGAATCGGGCCTCGTCCCACCACGCGAGCCCGCCGACGATGTAGGCGACGTAGGAGAGCACGGCCAACCAGAGCGCCTCGCGCACCGTACGCGTGACGAGGAAGAGGGCGACGCCCTCCAACACCCCGGGCGTCTGGGGCACGGCGGCGAGGGCGACCAGCAGCCGGGCTTCGGGCTGGCGCCAGCGGAGCAGCGCCAGCAGCAGGAGCGGCCCACCGGCCTGCCAGCGCAATAGGGCGGGCGTCATGTGCCGCGAGTCGTGGATGGCCTGAAGCCACTCGCCCACCCATCCAGGGAAAAGGGAGAAGCTCGCGGCGAGCATCGCGACTCCGCTGACGGACGCGGCGGCCAGCCGCCTGCGGTCCGGGACGCCAGGCAGGACGTACTCGCAGAAGCCGAGCGGCGCGCCCATGTGGGGCTTGGCGAGCAAGAGCCCGGCGCACGAGGGGGTGAGTGCGGCGAAGATCAGGAGAGGCGCCCATTGGACCAGGACGACGGTCTGGACGAACGCCATCGAGACGAAGAGCGGCCACAGCGTCCAGCCCCGGCGAAAAAGTGCCCAGGCACAGAGCGCGGCCGTCGCGCCGGCGAACGCCGCCCGCGCGGCGTGGAGCGGGAGCCACGCCAGCGGGAGCGCGGCGACGAGGGCGGGGATCGGGTAGAAGAGGCCGCGGGAGTTGTGGAGCGCGGCGGGCGGGAGCGCGTAGGGGTTGGCGCCTCCCGCCAGCGCGCGTGCCCCCGCCCAGACCGGGTCGAAGTCGGTCACCCAATCCGAGGGCATCCTCGCGGACAAGTACGCCGCGTACGCGGCGGCGGCGAGGCCGATCGCGAGGGCGGCGGTGAGCCGCCGCCGGCCAGTCGGCGACTCGGGCTCACTCACCGATGCGCTCCCGGGTGGATCGCGAGGAGTGGATGACTCGAGCGACCAGGATGTCGAGCCACCGTGGTACGTCGCCGACGTTCGGCCGGCGGAGCACCATGACGACGGCCGGCAGGAAGACCAGCGTGCCGATCCACGGCCACGCCCCCGACGTTCCCGTCCACTGGCCTGGCGCGGCGCCGCCACGCCACAGCCACCCCTGGAACGCGGCCAGGCTGAGGAGCGCGGCGACTGCCGACTCGCGGAACGTCCGCGGCACAAGAAGGAGGAGCAATTGGTCGTAGAAGGCGATGATCTGCGGAACGCAGGCGAGGAGCGCGACCAGGCGTGCTTCCGGCCTGCGCCAGCGAAGGAGCACGAGAAGAATGAGCGCTCCTCCCGGAAGCGTCACGGGCGCCCGGTAGTGCGCCTCCGTCCCCTGCCGGAGCACGTCCAACCAGGCGAGGGGCCAGCGCGGAAGGACGGCGACGCTGGTGACGACGAGCGCCGCGGCGCCGGCGAGCGCACGCCACGTCGGGCGGGCGCCGACCGCGGCGAAACCGAGGTTCGGCTTGGCGGCGGCGAAGAGGCCCAGCATGGGGAGCAACGCGGCGGCGGTAAGCAGCGGCGACCACTGCACCATCGTCGCCGCGCTGAGGAACGGACCGCTGGCGAGCAGCGGGAGCCGGGCCCAGCCGTCGCGCGTCAGCGCCCAGGCGAGCACCGCTGCGCTCGAGCCGAAGAAGACTCCCCCCGCGACCTCGGCGGGGAACGGCGCGACGGGAAGCGCCACGAGCGCCGCGGGAAGGGGGTACTTGAAGTAGGCGTCGAACGGAAATGGACCCGTCGGACGGATAACTAGGTAGGGATCCTGGCCGGCGAGGAGCGCGCG
>JBJMNL010000121.1:0-3979 GCA_045804285.1 Gemmatimonadaceae bacterium | reverse complement strand
TTCATGGCACGCACGACACTCTCGACGCTCCTGCGCTCGGGTCTGCGCACGATCGAGGCGGGCGCGACGGACCTCGGTCTGGCGCGGGCGATCGCGCGCCGGGGACACGCGCGCCATCTGTGCCTCGCGACGCCGGAGGCGTGCGAGTCGGCCACCGCCGCGGGGGACGCGGGGTGCGTGGTGCCCTACACCACCCCGCGGCAGATCCCGGCCAACAACGCCGAGGTGCTCGTCCTGTCCGGCCGCGCGTCGCGTGCCCTGTGGTCGTTCGCCGCGTTCTGGCACGCGGGCTACGTGGCGCTGCCGCTCGCGGCGAGCCGGGACGCGTTGGTGGGAGTGCTCGGGATCGCGAAGCACGTGCTGCGCGGGCGCGTCCGGCTCGCGGGGATCGAGTGGCTCCGGACCGGGCCGCGAGGCGGGAGGGCGCTCCTGCTCGCCAGGGTGATCCGCCGCAAGCCGCAGGGAGCGCGCCGCTTCGTCTCACCGGTGCTCGGCGTCGACGGCTTCCTGAAGGCGCTCGGGCATCGAGGGGTGAGCTACGTGGTGCTGCGCTGGTTCGAGGGGCTGCCCGCGGTCGACCCCGGAGAGGACATCGACATGCTCGTCGCCGACGAGCACGTCGGCGCGGTGGACGAGGTCCTGTCGGAGCTCCCGGGAATCATCCCCTGCGACCTGTACAGCGTCTCCGGACTCCCGGGCACCGATTACGACGCCATGGCGTACTATCCGCCGGCGCTGGCCGAGCGGATCCTGGCGCGGTCGAGGGAGTGGAGCGGCGGGTACCGTGTCCCGTCGGGTCCCGACCATTTCCTGAGCCTCGCCTACCACGCCGTCTATCACAAGGGCGCGGACTCGGGCCTGCCGACGGCCGATCCCGCCCTGGAGCGGGGTGGGGCTCCGGAGCACGACTACGCCGGCGCACTCGCGAGCATCGCCCGCGCGAACGGGACGACGGCGGAGCTGACCCTCGAGGGGCTGGACGCGTTCCTCGCGAGCGCCGGCTGGCGTCCACCCCACGACACGCTCGTCCGGCTGTCGCTGAAGAATCGCTGGCTCGCGCGTCGCCTCGACAGGCTCGTCGAGCGTGCCGAGGCCGAGCACCCCGGCCTCGCGGTGTTCCTCGTCCGCGAGGAGGCGTGCGTGCTCGGGCTCGGCGCGCGGGTGGTTGCGCGCCTTCGCGCGGCGGGCTTCACGATCCTGCGCGAGCGGCTGCTGGGCGACGACGCGAGGGCGCGGGTGCGGTACGGCGTGCGCGGCGGCAACTGGGGCAGGGGTCCCTGGCCGCGCTCCGGCGGCGGCCCGACGCTGGCGATCGTGGCGCTCGACGAGAGCCCGATCCCCCCGCGCGCCGAGGCGAAGGCGAAATACCCGAGCCTGTCGAACGAGCGGGTGCTCGTGAAGGAGCGGATCAGAGACGCGCTGAACGAGGAGCTGCCCCCCGCCGATCGGTGCAACATGCTCCACTCGAGCGACAACGCCAGCGAGGCGGTGGAGTACCTGCGGCTCGCGATGCCCGACGAGGCGGGCGAGATCCTCGCCCTCGCGAGGTCGTGCGGGTCACGGCCCCCGGCCGCGCGGAGCTCGGCGCCCGCGCCCCGCCAGGGAGACGCTGGTGCCCCGAGCGTGCCGCATCTCGCGCGTGCTGCCGCCGCGGGGAGTGCACAGGCCCCGACGGGAGTCCGGCCGTGACCGGTACTGGTCGCGCCGCCTGGCCCGACTCGCCCGCGCCGGCGGGCGGCGTGTCGCTCGCCGAGCAGCGGCTGGTGGTGCGGCGCACCGACTGGCGCTTCCTGCTGCCGTCGCCGCCCGGCGCGTGCTTCGAGCATCTCGTGCTGCTCGGCGGCCCGCACGCGCTCCCAGCGCACGTCCTGCGGTTGGGCATCGCGCGCACGGTGAGCACCGCCCTGCCCGAGCCTGGGTCGGCGGATGCCGTCGTACGGCTCTTCGACGCCGGCGTCGGCCTCCACGCCGCCGCGAGCTGCCTGAAGCCCGGCGGCGTGCTGTACTACGAGATCGACCGCGCCCGCGACGACTCGCGACGGACGACGCCGGCGCGGCTCCGGCGGGCGCTGCGCGCCGCCGGCCTCTCCGCGGCGGGCGTCTACTGGGTCCGGAACAACTTCGCGGACCATCGCGCCTACATCCCGGCCGAGATTCCGGCCGCCGCCGAGTGGTACTTCTCGAACGTGCACGCCTCGGGGTCGAGGCGCGAACGGGTGGTGACGTCGTGCTACCGCCTGGCCGGCGCGCTGGGCGCGCCCGTCCTCGCCCGTGTCATGCGCTGCTTCGCCGTCACCGCGGTGGTGGGCGACGCGGCACGGTCCCCCGCGTCCATCCTCTCGATCCCCGGGCTGCCCGGCGAGCTCCGGAAGCCCGGTCTGCGGCCGGTCGTCATCGCTCCGAGGATCCGGCGGGTCGTCTTTCTCCCGTTCGGCCCGCGCGGCCGCGCGCCGATGGCCGTGCTGAAGATCTCGCGGTTCGCGACGCGGAACGGTCGGACGGAGAACGAGCAACGCGCCCTCGCCGGCGTCAGGAGGCACCTCGATCGGCGGCTGCGGGCGTCGGTTCCCGAGCCGCTCGGGGTGTTCGACTGGGGCGAGCTCGCCGTCGGCGTCGAGAGCTGCGTCCACGGGCGGATGCTCGGCCGTCCGCGTCGCGCGTGGCCGCTGTGGGCCGCCGACGCGCAGCTCGCCGATCTGCGCTCCGTCACGGAGTGGCTGGGCGAGTTTCATCGGCAGACCCGCGTCCGCCACCGGCAGTGGGACCGCACGGCGGCGTCGGAGATCGAGCGCGCGCTGCTCGAGTACGAGCGGGCGTTCGGCGTCACCGCGGGCGAGGCGGAGCTCTTCGCGCGAGCGCGGGACGCGGCGTGGTCGCTGCTCGGCGTGACCGTCCCGACGGTATGGTGCCACGGCGATCTGGCCCCGGGGAACGCCTATCGCGTCCCGGACGGGATCGCGGTGATCGACTGGGAGCACGGGCGGGAGGGTCTACCGTTGCTCGACCTCCTGTTCTTCGTGGAGGAGTGGCTCTACAACGCACCCGGCTTCCCATCGCTCGCCTCGCGGATCGAGCGGTTCGGGCGGCTGTTCGCGAGCACGGACGCCGACGAACCGTACAGCCGCGAGGTGCATGCGGCGATCGCCAGCTACATGGCCCGGCTGGAGCTCGATCCACGGTTCTGTCCGGTGTTGCACGTGCTGTTGCGAGTCGATCGCGCGGTCGCGTGGCTCTACCGCGCCGACGACCCGGACCTGGACGAGATCGCGCGCCAGATGCTGCCCCGATACGTGGGATACGTTCGCGCGCTCGCCGCCGGCGCCGAGCGCCTGTTCGGCGCCCGGACGGGCGACGGCGCCGGTGTCGTGCCGTAGGGTGGACGGCGAGCCGCGATGCTGCGAGCCGCGATGCCGCGGGCCGCGATGCTGTAGGTGACGCGCGATGCTGGAGGTGACGCGCGATGCTTGAGGTGATGATGGATCAGTCGCACGCTCCCGCCGCGGCCGGCGAGGCGCGGCCGGCCGGCGGCGCCGACGGTGCCCCCCTGGTCTCGGTGGTCACGCCGTGCTACAACGCCGCGGCGTACGTCGCCGAGACGGTGGCGTCGGTCGCCGCGCAGACGTACCGGCCGGTCGAGCACGTCGTCGTCGACGACGGCTCCACCGACGGCAGCTGGGACGTCGTCCGCGGCTTCGGCGACCGCGTGCGGGCGGTTCGCCTGGAGCGCAACGGCGGCGGCTCGCGCGCCCGGAACCGCGGGGCGGCCCTCGCGCGGGGCGAGTACCTCATGTTCCTCGACGCCGACGACCTGATAGAGGCCGACACGATCGACGCCCTGGTGTCCGCCGCGCGGGGGCGGCCGAGCTCCGTCGCCGTCTGCGCGTGGGCGCGGCTGGCGTGGTCGGAAGGCGCATGGCGCCCCGCGCCCGCCGACGCCCCCTTTCCGCCCGCGCCCGACCCGCTGCAGGGCTGGCTGCGG